>NZ_JBXAHO010000002.1:0-313024 GCF_058795195.1 Pseudomonas sp. GW823-FHT06B06
CCAGCGCGGCTAAACCGGCGTCCTGCCGGTTTACCCACTGCGCAATGCCTGCGTTCGGCCATCGTGGTTAACGGGGCACCCAAATCCAAAGCAAAGCGAGGCGGCCTTACAGCCGACCTGATCTTTGCGGATACCCCCAGCCCCCTGTAGGAGCCAGCGGTGCGGCGATCCGACTTGCCGGCGAACCAGGCGCCGCGGTGTATCTGTTGTACCGCGTTATCGTTCTTTGCCGGCAGGCCTGGCTCCTACAGGAGGAACACGTACGGCTCCCGATCAGGTCGGCTGTAAGGCCGCCTCGCTTTTGCGTTTGATTTCGCTTTTGATTTTCTTGCCCCATCGTGAGGCCGAGTGGAGGTTCTGCGCAGTGGGTAAACCGGCAGGGATGCCGGTTTAGCCGCGCTGGGCCAGGGATGGCCCATCGCGGCGGGCCCACGGAGCAGGACCGGAGCGAGGGTATGCCGAGCATTAGCGAGGCACCGAACGCCAGGGGCAAGAGCCCTTGGTTACTTGGGGCCGGGCGGCGTTCCGTGCTTCCAAGTGACTCGCTGTAAGAGCGAAACCATAGGCCGCCGTTACCGCAGCAATGGATATACACCCAATCCAAATGCCACCAACCTAAAGAACAGCATTACTGCCGAGGCCGGTTTTTTATGGCCTGGGCTAGATCAATGCAAGATCTGGCTCAGGAACAGCTTGGTGCGTTCATTCTGCGGGTTGTCGAAGAAGTCGTTCGGCGCCGCCTGCTCGACGATTTCGCCCTTGTCCATGAAGATCACGCGATTGGCCACGGTGCGGGCGAAGCCCATTTCGTGGGTTACGCAGAGCATGGTCATGCCGTCTTCGGCCAGGCCGATCATGGTGTCGAGCACCTCCTTCACCATCTCCGGATCGAGCGCCGAAGTCGGCTCGTCGAACAGCATGATTTTCGGTTTCATGCACAGCGCCCGGGCAATCGCCACGCGCTGCTGCTGGCCGCCGGACAGTTGCCCCGGGTACTTGTGCGCCTGCTCCGGAATGCGTACGCGTTCCAGGTAGTGCATGGCGATTTCCTCGGCCTTGCGCTTGGGCATCTTGCGCACCCACATCGGCGCCAGGGTGCAGTTCTGCAGGATGGTCAGGTGCGGGAACAGATTGAAGTGCTGGAACACCATGCCGACTTCGCGGCGGATCGCTTCGATCTGCTTGAGGTCGTTGGTCAGTTCCACACCATCGACCACGATGCGGCCCTGCTGGTGTTCTTCCAGGCGATTGAGGCAGCGGATAGTGGTGGATTTGCCCGAACCCGACGGCCCGCACAGGACGATCCGCTCGCCCTGCTTGACGTTGAGGTTGATGTCCTTGAGTACGTGGAACTGACCGTACCACTTGTTCACGCCCTGCATCTGGATAATGCCTTCAGGGCTCACAGGCTTCTTGATTGCTTCGCTCATTACAGAACTCCTAACGCTTGTGGCCAGTGTCGAGCTTGCGTTCCAGATGCATGGAATAGCGCGACATACCAAAACAGAAAATCCAGAACACCAGGGCCGCGAACACATAGCCTTCAGTGGCCATGCCCAGCCATTTCGGGTCGGCGGCGGCTTGCTTGACGCTGTTGAGCAGGTCGAAGAGGCCGATGATGATCACCAGGCTCGTGTCCTTGAACAGCGCGATGAAGGTGTTGACGATGCCGGGGATCACCAGCTTCAGGGCTTGCGGCAGAATCACCAGGCCCATGCTGCGCCAGTAGCCCAGGCCCATTGCCGCGGCCGCTTCGTACTGTCCTTTAGGGATCGCTTGCAGGCCGCCACGCACCACTTCGGCCACGTAGGCCGACTGGAACAGGATCACGCCGATCAGCGCCCGCAGCAATTTGTCGAAGTTCATGCCTTCAGGCAGGAACAACGGCAGCATCACCGAGGACATGAACAGCACCGTGATCAACGGCACGCCGCGCCAGAATTCGATGAAGGTCACGCAGACCACGCGAATTGCCGGCATGTTCGAACGTCGGCCCAATGCCAGGACAATCCCCAGGGGCAACGCACCGGCAATACCGACGGTGGCGATCACCAGGGTCAGCATCAGGCCGCCCCATTGGCTGGTCGCCACTTGGGTCAGGCCAAAGACGCCGCCGTGCAGCAGGCACCAGGCAATGATCGGGTACAGCACCAGGAAGCTCAGGCCATACACGGCTTTATGATGAAAGCGCGAGATGAACAACGGTGCCACGCCAATGACCGCCAGCCACACCGTCAGGTCGACGCGCCAGCGCAGTTCCGGCGGGTAATAGCCGTACATGAACTGGCCGAAGCGCTGCTGGATGAACACCCAGCAGGCGCCCTCCTTCGTGCAGTCGGCGCGGGTGGTGCCCACCCAGTTGGCATCGATGATTGCCCAGCTCAGGATCGGCGGTATCACCAGGTAGATCAGGTAGAACGCGAACAAGGTCAGCAGGGTGTTGAGCCAGCTGGAGAACATGTTCGCGCGTATCCACGCCATCGGGCCGAAGACCTTGGCCGGCGGTGGCATGTCGGGTTTGAAAGTATGAGTACTCATGCGCTATTCCTTACCGCTCGATCAGCGCAATGCGCTTGTTGTACCAGTTCATCAGCAGGGAAATGCTGATACTGATCGCCAGGTAAACGCTCATGGTGATGGCAATCACCTCGATCGCCTGGCCGGTCTGGTTGAGCACCGTGCCTGCGAACAGCGAGACCATCTCCGGATACCCGATACCGGCCGCCAGCGAGGAGTTCTTCGCCAGGTTCAGGTATTGGCTGGTCAGCGGCGGAATGATCACGCGCAGGGCTTGCGGGATGATCACCTTGCGCAGGGTCGGACCGTTGCGCAGGCCGAGCGAATGCGCAGCTTCGGTCTGGCCGTGGCTGACCGACTTGATGCCCGAACGCACGATCTCGGCGATGAACGCTGCGGTGTACACCGTGAGCGCCAGGGTCAAGGCCAGCAGTTCCGGGATCAGTACCCAGCCGCCGACGAAGTTGAAGCCTTGCAGCTTGGGCATTTCCCAGTGCACTGGCGCACCGAAGATCAACACGCACAGCGCCGGGATCGCCAGGAACAACGCCAGGCCAACCCAGAACTTGTGGAACGGCTCGCCCGTGGCTTCAAAGCGCTTGTTGGCCCAGCGGGTCATCAGCACGATGGCGACAATGGCCACGACGATGCTGATCACGAACGCCCAGAAACCATCGGCCATCAGCGCCGCCGGCATGTTCAGGCCGCGGCTGCTGACGAAGAAGGTGTCGCCGAAGTTGTGGCTGTTGCGCGGCCCCGGCATGGTCAGGAACACCGCGAAGTACCAGAACAGGATCTGCAGCAGAGGCGGAATGTTGCGGAAAACCTCCACGTACACGGTCGCCAGCTTGGCGATGATCCAGTTCTTCGACAGTCGGGCCACGCCGACGATGAAACCGAGGATCGTCGCCAGGATCACGCCGATGAAGGTCACCAGCAAGGTGTTTAGCAAGCCGATGACAAACACCCGGGCATAGCTGTCCGCTTCGGTGTAGTCGATCAGGTGTTGGGCGATGCCGAACCCGGCACTGCGCTCCAGAAAGTCAAAACCGGAGGTAATGCCCCGGTGTTGCAGGTTGGTCTGTGTGTTGTCGAACAGATACCAGCCTAGCGAGACCACCCCGATAATGGTGATGATCTGGAATACCCACGCACGCACTCGTGGATCGCTGAGGCTGAGCCTCTGCTTTGGTGCGCCGATTGAATTTTGCATGAAGTGCCCCGCAAAGAATGGAACAGAACATCACCCGGTGGTTGGCCCACCGGGTGATAGAACCATCAGCGCACTGGTGGTGCGTATTGAATGCCGCCAGCGTTCCACAAGGCGTTCAGCCCGCGGTCGATCTCCAGCGGAGTGCTCTTGCCGAGGTTTTTCTCGAACACTTCACCGTAGTTGCCGACTTGCTTGACGATCTGCACGACCCAGTCTTTCTTCACTTTCAGGTCTTTGCCGTATTCACCGTCAGTGCCCAGCAGTCGAGCGACGTCCGGGTTCTTGGTGGCCTTGGCTTCGGCTTCGACGTTTTTCGAGGTGATGCCGGCTTCTTCAGCGTTGAGCATGGCGTAGCCAACCCAGCGCACGATGGCCAGCCACTCGTCGTCGCCGTTACGCACGACCGGGCCCAGTGGTTCCTTGGAAATGGTTTCCGGCAGCACCACGTAGTCCTTCGGCGAGGCCAGCTTGCTGCGCTGGGCAAACAGTTGGGACTTATCGGAGGTCAGTACGTCGCAACGACCGGATTCAAGCGACTTGGCGCTCTCGTCGGAGGTGTCGAAAGTGATCGGGGTGTATTTCAGACCGTTGCCACGGAAGTAGTCGGAAACGTTCAGTTCGGTGGTGGTACCGGCCTGGATGCAGATGGTCGCGCCATCCAGCTCTTTGGCGCTCTTGACGCCCAGCTTGTTGTTGACCAGGAAGCCGATGCCATCGTAGTAAGTGATGAAGCCAGGGAATTTCAGACCCATGCCCGCGTCACGGGAGCTGGTCATGGTGGTGTTGCGCGACAGGATGTCGATCTCGCCGGACTGCAGCGCGGTGAAACGCTCCTTGGCGTTCAACTGGCTGAACTTGACCTTGGTCGCGTCGCCGAATACGGCAGCGGCCACGGCACGGCAGTAGTCTGCATCGATACCGACGATCTTGCCGGTGGAATCTGGAACCGAGAAGCCAGGCAGGCCATCGCTGACGCCGCACTGTACGAAACCTTTCTTCTGTACTGCATCCAGGGTCGCGCCCGCCTGAGCGAACCCACTGACGCCGAGTACCGCGGCTGCAGTCACGACTGCCAGGGTGGATTTCAACATCTTCATTCAAACCTCCAGTTTTGCTCTTGTTGTGTCGGAGCGTGAGTCCAGTCGCACCCTTTTGAGGCGTTGGTGACCCTTGTTGGCTTTTTATAGGGTCAACCGACGTAGGACCGTAGCCATGAGTCTAGTAGGAGAAAATCCATATAAAGGACAACTCACTTCTCACCAATCGGCCGAACGGGCTGTAGCCCTTTCTCGTTCGCGAAGCCCGTAGCGGCCATTGGCGAACATCCATTACCGGATTTTTTTGCTATCCCACTGCCAACAATGGCCTGATAGTGTTACCGACAGATGTGGGATTTTCGTACCAGCTTGCGTATAGCAAAGCCCGTACCACACCGACCGCTTAAGCGGTTAAGCGACAGGTCAATAGCAAAACTTGTAACCTTGCGACATCTTCGTAACTGATCAACCAGAGACGCCCTCAGACCTCGCACTCAATGAGAGCGCCCGCACATGTTTGGAGCAGCCATGACCAACCCTTTGATTCTTGAACCCATCAAGACCGCAGATGCCTGCGTTATCTGGCTCCACGGCCTGGGCGCCGATCGATACGACTTCCTGCCGGTGGCCGAAGCCCTGCAGGAGACTTTGCTGAGTACACGTTTCGTCTTGCCCCAGGCACCGACCCGCGCCGTCACCATCAATGGCGGTTACGAGATGCCGAGCTGGTACGACATATTGGCCATGAGCCCGGCACGGGCGATCAATCGCGAGCAGCTGGAAGAGTCGGCCAACTGGATAATCGAATTGCTCGAACAGCAGCGCGCCACCGGAATAGACGCTTCGCGAATTTTTCTCGCCGGCTTTTCCCAGGGCGGCGCCGTGGTTCTACACACCGCGTTTCTGAAATGGCAGGGCCCGCTGGGTGGCGTACTTGCCCTCTCGACTTATGCACCGACCTTCAGCGACGCGCTGGAACTGTCTGCCAGCCAGCAGCGCATTCCGGTGCTTTCGCTGCACGGGCAGTACGATGACGTGGTGCAGAACTCGATGGGACGTAGCGCCTACGAGCATTTGAAACAGCGTGGTGTCACCGTGACATGGCAGGAATACCCAATGGGCCATGAAGTGTTACCTGAGGAAATTCGCGACATCGGCGTGTGGCTCGACGAGCGCCTGCGGTAAACAATGACGTTTAAAAACGCCCTTTGATCCATCCCTCTACGCCGCGCCCGATTCTTGCATTACACTGGCCGGCGTACATTCCTTAACCAATTGATGAGATGACCGTGCTCAAAGCACTCAAGAAAATGTTCGGTAAAAGCGAGACTGAGCAACTCGCGCCAGTCCCCAGCGCTCCTTCTCACGCCCCCAGCCACCGCACCGACGGTAGTCAGCCTGGCCGTACCGCTGCCGTCGCGGCACCGAAACATGAGCCCGCGAGCACGGCGGCCGTCCAACCTGCGGTGGTCACTGCCCCCGAGCAGCCACACAGCGAAACGCCGAAACCCGCCAAACCCCGCCGCGAACCGAAGCCGAAAGCGCCGGTCATCCCGTGGAAACTCGAAGACTTTGTCGTCGAACCCCAGGAAGGCAAGACCCGTTTCCACGATTTCAAACTCGCCCCCGAACTGATGCACGCCATCCAGGACCTGGGCTTTCCGTACTGCACGCCGATCCAGGCCCAGGTGCTGGGCTTCACCCTCGCCGGCAAAGACGCCATCGGCCGCGCGCAGACCGGTACCGGCAAGACTGCGGCATTCCTGATATCGATCATCACCCAGCTGCTGCAGACCCCGCCGCCGAAAGAGCGCTACATGGGTGAGCCGCGCGCGCTGATCATCGCACCGACTCGCGAACTGGTGGTGCAGATCGCCAAGGACGCGGCGGACCTGACCAAGTACACCGGCCTGAACGTCATGACGTTTGTGGGCGGCATGGACTTCGACAAGCAGCTCAAGCACCTCGAGGCTCGCCATTGCGACATTCTCGTGGCCACCCCGGGTCGCCTGCTGGACTTCAACCAGCGCGGCGACGTGCACCTGGACATGGTCGAAGTGATGGTGCTGGACGAAGCCGACCGCATGCTCGACATGGGCTTCATCCCGCAGGTGCGCCAGATCATTCGCCAGACCCCGCCGAAGAATGAGCGTCAAACGCTGCTGTTCTCGGCGACCTTCACCGATGACGTGATGAACCTGGCCAAGCAGTGGACCACCGACCCGGCCATCGTCGAGATCGAGTCGCAGAATGTGGCCAGCGAAAACGTCGAGCAGCACATCTACGCGGTGGCCGGTGCCGACAAATACAAACTGCTCTACAACCTGGTCACCGACAACGGCTGGGAGCGGGTCATCGTCTTCGCCAACCGCAAGGATGAAGTACGCCGCATCGAAGAACGCCTGGTACGCGACGGGGTCAACGCCGCGCAGCTATCGGGTGATGTGCCGCAACACAAGCGCATCAAGACCCTGGAAGGTTTCCGCGAAGGCAAGATCCGCGTGCTGGTCGCCACCGACGTGGCAGGTCGCGGTATCCACATCGACGGCATCAGCCACGTGATCAACTTCACCCTGCCGGAAGTCCCGGACGACTACGTGCATCGCATCGGCCGTACCGGCCGTGCCGGCGCCGACGGCGTTTCCATCAGTTTTGCCGGTGAAGACGACTCCTACCAGCTACCGGCTATCGAGGAAAAACTGGGGCGCAAGATCAGCTGTGAAACACCGCCGACGCATCTATTGCGGGCGGTTGAGCGCAAGCGGCCGCACTGAGCCCCCTTGCAGTAACAAGCGCAGCCGGAAACGGACTGCGCTTTTTTTTCGCCCGGAGATTGCCAGAGATATCTAAAAGTCCATAATAGACAAATTAGTTTACATTCCAGCGCCCGGAGCCGACCATGCCCAGCACCCCTTACGTGATCAATCAGACCCAGGCCCGCGAGTTGCTGGCACAGGTGGACGTGCCGCAAATCCTGCGCAAGCTATTCCGCGACCTGGCCGCCGGGCAAGCGGTGCAGCCGGCACAGCAACTGGTGGAGTTTCCACAGGGTGCCGGCGACTTCATCAATTACCTGGGCGTGCTGGCCGAAGACGGCGTGTACGGAATCAAGACTTCGCCATACATCGTCCGTGAACAGGGGCCATTGGTAACGGCGTGGACGTTGTTGATGTCGATGCAAACCGGGCAGCCGCTGATGCTTTGCGATGCGGGCGAACTGACCACGGCCCGCACCGCTGCAACCACCGCCGTGGCGGTCGATGCCCTCGCGCCGCTCACCGCCAATCGCCTGGCAATCATCGGCAGCGGCAAAGTGGCCCAGGCGCACCTGCATTACGTGAAAGGCCTGCGCGACTGGCAAAGCATCAGCCTGTACTCGCCGAGCCTGAGTGAAGACCTTGAAACGGTGAGCCTGCTGAAAACCATCGAGCCGCGCCTGACCATCGCGCAAAGTCTCGAGGCCGCCATCAGTGACGCGGATGTTGTCATGCTCTGCACCTCGTCCGCAGGTCCGGTGATCGATCCGTCGAGCCTGAGTAAACCGGCGTTGATCACCTCCATCAGCACCAACGCGCCACGCGCCCACGAGGTGCCGCCGCAGAGCCTCAATGACATGCAGGTATTTTGCGACTACCGCCTGACCACCCCGGGTTCGGCCGGTGAGATGCTGATTGCAGGCGAGCAGCATGGCTGGGATAAAAGTGCGATTGTTGGCGACTTGGCCGACCTGCTGAGCGAGAAAGTGCAGCGCCCCGAATATGAGCGTCATGTGTTCTTCCGCTCGATCGGCCTCGGTCTGGAGGACATTGCGCTGGCCCATGCCATCTACCGCTTGCACCCCTGACACCCCAGTCCACTTGTGGGAGCGAGCCTGCTCGCGAATACGATCTTTCATTCAACGTTGATGTTGACTGATACGACGCTTTCGCGAGCAGGCTCGCTCCCACAGAGAATCTCGACAACATTGGCATTTGCGCCCCATCAGGAGACGTTCATGAGCCAGGCAGACTTCATCATCATCGGCGGCGGGATTGCCGGCGCTTCCACCGGTTTCTGGCTGTCGCAGCACAGTCGCGTGATCGTGCTCGAACGCGAGTCCCACCCGGCCTATCACTCCACCGGTCGTTCCGCGGCGCTGTACACCGCCGCCTACGGAACACCTCAGGTGCGTGCGTTAACCCAGGCCAGCCGCGACTTCTTCGACAATCCGCCAAGCGGTTTCTGCGAACACCCGCTGCTGACCCCGCGCGGCGAGATGACCGTGGACTTTACCGGCGACCCGGCCGAACTGAACAATCAATACCTGAGCGCCAAAGCCACGGTCCCTGAAATGCAATTGCTGAGCGCCGATGAGGCCTGCGTGCGCGTGCCGATCCTGCGCCGGGAAAAAGTCCACGGCGCGATCTACGATCCGACCGCCAGCGACATCGACACCGATGCCCTGCATCAGGGCTACCTGCGTGGCATCCGCCGCAACCAGGGCGAAGTCCATACCGACAGCGAAGTCCTGAGCCTGAGCCGCGATGCCGCAGGCTTGTGGCAAGTACAAACCCAGGGTCAGACCTTCAGCGCGCCGGTCATCATCAACGCCGCCGGCGCCTGGGCCGACAAGATCGGTGAAATGGCCGGCGCCCGGCCCCTGGGCCTGCAACCCAAGCGCCGCGCGGCCTTCATCTTCGCCGGCCCCGAGGGCGTGGACATCCACCATTGGCCGATGCTGGTGAGCCTCGACGAATCCTTCTATATGAAACCCGATGCCGGAATGTTCCTCGGCTCGCCGGCCAACGCAGACCCGGTCGAACCCCACGACGTACAGCCCGAAGAACTGGACATCGCCATGGGCATCTACCAGATCGAGGAAGCCACCACCCTGACCATCCGCCGCCCGACCCGAACCTGGGCCGGCCTGCGCAGTTTTGTCAGCGATGGTGACTTGCTGTCCGGTTTCGATCCGCAGGTGCAGGGATTGTTCTGGGTGGCGGCACAAGGCGGCTACGGCATCCAGACCTCGCCCGCCATGGGCCAGGCCAGTGCCGCGCTCGTACGCGGTGAACCCCTGCCCGAACCCCTTACCCGCTTCGGCCTGAATGCCGGAATGCTGTCCCCTGCCCGCCTGGGTTGAATGTAGTCCTCAGGTGACGCGCCGATTCGATTGCGGCACACTTTCAGCGTCCTGGTTGACGGGGCGCTGAAGCTGCCCGGAGCCCCACTGTATGAACGCACCTGAACAAGATCCGGTCCTGAACGAGACGTCCCTGGACAACTTCCGGGCCATCGCCGATGCCATCGCCACGCTGTTTTTCCCCCACGCCGAAGTGGTGCTGCACGATTTGCGCACGCAAAAAGTCGACTACATCGCCAACAACCTGTCGAAACGGGAAATCGGTGACGACTCGGCCCTGGAGGACATGCTCAGCGACGATGTCAGCGAACGCAACATCGGGCCCTACGAAAAGCTTAATTGGGATGGTCAGAAGATTCGCAGTCTCAGCACCGTGCTGCGCGACCGCGAGGGACACCCGCTGGCGGTGCTGTGCATCAATCTGAATATTTCGCTGTTCGAGAATGCCAAGGCCGCGCTGGACTTGTTCCTGTCGCCGACCAAGCTGATTCCGCAGCCCGATTCACTGTTTCGCGATGACTGGCAGGAGCGGATCAACACCTTCCTCCACGCCTGGCTGCGCGAACGCCAACTGAGCCTGAACCTGCTCACCCGCGACCACAAACGAGAACTGGTACTGGCCCTGCACGCCGAAGGCGCCTTCAAGGGCAAGAGCGCATCGAACTATGTGGCCAATGTACTGAACATGGGGCGGGCGACGGTGTACAAGCATTTGAAGGAACTCAAAGGCTGAGCAACTGACACCAAGACACCGAAGGGCCACGGCCGCCAACGATAACGCGGGAAACCCGACACCCCGCCGCGACCTCAGGCTCATCTGTAGGAGCGAGCATGCTCGCGATGGTCGTCAACGATAACGCGGGAAACCTGACACCCCGCCGCGACCTCAGGTTCATCGCGAGCATGCTCGCTCCTACAGATGGGGCGTCCCCAGCCCCCTCGTTATTCCAGCGCCGCAGCCGGGCCGAAGAACTCGTAGCGGCTCTGCTTTTCCGGTACGCCCAACGCCTTGAGGTGGCGCTTGACCGCCGCCATGAAGCCTTTAGGCCCAAGGAAGTAAGCATCCAGGTCGCGCTCTTCGGGCAACCAGGCGGCCAGTTGTTCCTGGCTCAACAGCCCGACCTTGTGCGCTGCCGGGCTGACACCGTCATCTTCGGCATAGCAGTAGAAACGCTTGAGTTGCGGGTGACGCTCGGCCAGCCCGTCGATCCAGTCGCGGAAGGCGTGGACGCTGCCATTGCGCGCGCAGTGGATGAAGTGCACCGGCCGCTCGGTTTCCAGCGCCGCTTCCAGCATGGCCAGGGTCGGGGTGATGCCGACGCCACCGCTGATCAGCACCAGCGGTTTGTCACTGGCGCTCAGGGTGAACTCGCCCGATGGCGGGAACAGCTGGATGCTCGCCCCTACATGCAATTGATCGTGCAAGTGATTGGAGGCTCGCCCGCCATCTTCACGCTTGACGCTAATGCGGTATTGGCCCTTGTTCGCCAACGCCGACAGCGAATAGTTGCGGCGAATCTCTTCGCCATCGAGGATCAGTTTCATGCCGATGTACTGGCCTGGCTCGGCGGCGAGGATAGGCCCCTTGTCAGCCGGTTCGAAATAGAAAGAGGTGATTTCCGCACTTTCCTCGACCTTGGCCGCCACGATGAATTCCCGCGCCCCGCGCCAGCCGCCCGGTGCCTGCTCTTTCTGGTCGTAGATGCTGGTTTCGGCACCGATCAGGATGTCCGCCAGTTGACCGTAAGCCGCTCCCCATGCCGCAATCACTTCAGGCGTGGCGATTTCTTCGCCCAGCACCTCGGCAATGGCCCGCAGCAGGCAGCTACCTACAATCGGGTAGTGTTCCGGCAGAATCTGCAGGGCCACGTGCTTGTTGATGATCTTGGCCACCAGGTCGCCCAACTGATCGAGCTGGTCGATGTGGCGGGCGTACATCAATACACCGTTCGCCAGGGCGCGCGGTTGGTCACCGCTGGCCTGGTGAGCCTGGTTGAACAGAGGACGGACTTGCGGATATTCGGACAACATCATCCGGTAGAAGTGAGTGATCAGCGCTTCGCCACCGCTTTCAAGCAATGGCACAGTGGACTTGACGATGGCACGGTCTTGAACGCTCAGCATAAGGTGACTCCTGGGCAACGGTTTTTTTTAACAGTTGCCTTAGACTTATCAGTTTCCGTGCCAACTATTAAAACCTTAAAAATCAATTACTTAATTGCACAGTAGTCATTACGACACACAGCAGGTTATAGTCTTATCGACTACACGGAGTCACTATGACTGCAAAATCCTTGCTCACTGCGCTGTTGCCACTGGTGGCGGACCTGTCCCGCGAACTCCCCGAGGGCGAACGCTATCGACGCTTGCTGGAAGCCATGCGCGCCCTGCTCCCCTGTGATGCCGCCGCCCTGCTGCGCCTCGATGGTGAATGGCTGGTGCCGCTGGCTGTCGATGGCTTGAGCACCGACACCCTAGGCCGGCGCTTCAAGGTCAGCGAACACCCACGTTTTGAGGCACTGCTCAGCAGCACCGGCCCCACGCGGTTTGCCGCTGACAGCAATATGCCCGACCCGTATGACGGCCTGGTCGATGGCCTGGACGATCATCTGGAAGTCCACGATTGCATGGGTTGCCCGCTGTTTATCGATGAGCGACCGTGGGGCCTGCTGACACTCGACGCCCTCAACCCGGAACAGTTCGAACCGATCGAGCTGGATGCCCTGGAGGCCTTCGCCAGCCTCGCGGCGGCTACCGTCAACGCCGCTGAACGTATCGAGCGTTTGAACAACAGGGTCGAAGACGAACACCAGCGCGCCGAGGTGTACCGTCAGGCCAGCGGCCAGCAAAGCCGCGAAATGATTGGTCAAAGCAAAGCGCACAAACGCCTGGTGGAAGAGATCAACCTGGTGGGCGGCAGCGATCTGACGGTGCTGATCACCGGGGAAACCGGGGTGGGCAAGGAGCTGGTGGCCCAGGCTATCCACGCCGCCTCGCCGCGTGCCGACAAACCCATCATCAGCCTCAACTGTGCTGCCTTGCCGGATACGCTGGTGGAGAGCGAGCTGTTCGGGCACGTCCGCGGGGCCTTCACCGGGGCGCTGAACGACCGACGCGGCAAGTTTGAACTAGCCAATGGCGGCACGCTGTTCCTGGATGAGGTGGGCGAGCTGTCGCTGACCGTGCAGGCCAAATTGCTGCGCGTGCTGCAAAGCGGTCAGCTACAGCGGCTGGGTTCGGACAAGGAGCATCAGGTCGATGTGCGACTGATCGCAGCGACCAATCGCGACTTGGCCGAAGAAGTGCGCAGTGGTCGCTACCGCGCCGATTTTTATCACCGGCTCAGCGTTTACCCGTTGCTGGTACCGGCACTGCGTGACCGTGGGCGAGATGTGTTGCTGCTCAGCGGTTACTTCCTCGAGCAGAACCGCTCGCGCATGGGCCTCAACAGCCTGCGCCTGAGCACCGATGCCCAAGCGGCGTTGTTGGCCTACGGCTGGCCCGGCAATGTGCGCGAGCTGGAACACCTGATCGGCCGCAGCGCGTTGAAGGCGCTGGGCAACTGCAAGGAGCGACCGAAAATTCTCAGCTTGAGTGCCGCCGACCTCGATCTGCCCCATGGCAACGTCGAAGTCAGCGCCGAGCAACCCACCGCTGCGGCCGTGGAAACGGTGACCGGGGATTTGCGCGAAGCCACCGAGCGTTATCAGCGCCAATTGATCGGCGCTTGCCTTGAACGACACCACCACAACTGGGCGAGCGCTGCCCGCGAGCTGGGCCTGGATCGGGCCAATCTCGGGCGGATGGCCAAGCGCCTGGGGATGAAATAGGCACCGGGGGCAATCGTTGCGAGTGGCGCATAACTTGCTTCGAGAGCCACCTTCGCGGCGACATTCTGTCGCCGCTGCCTGCCCCCGGATGCGACTGACCGCCCAATGAATACGACGTTTTCCTGTGTAGGCTGTGGCAAATGCTGCAATGACCACCACGTGCCCCTGACCCTGCAAGAAGCCCGGATGTGGGCGGCCGACGGTGGCCAGGTCATCGTTTTGGTGGAAGCCTTCCTGAACAATGGCCTGGGCCTGTCGGCGCAGCAACGCGAGCACGCCGCACGGCGCTCGGCAGTGGTGCGCAGCGGTACCTGCGAGGCTTTCGTTGCCATCACTTTTGCCGCCTACAGCACCGGCGCCTGCCGCCATCTTGACCAGGACAACCTGTGCCGCATCTATGAACGCCGGCCGCTGGTGTGCCGCATCTATCCGATGGAGATCAATCCGCACATTCCCCTGAACATCGCGGCCAAGGAATGTCCGCCGCAATCATGGGAACAGGGACCGCCGCTGATTGTCGGTGGCGAGTTGGCGGATCCGCAACTGGCGGACCTGATCCAGCGCTCTCGCCAGGCGGATCGCGATGACATCCACGTCAAGGACGCGATATGCGCGCTATTGGAGATTCGAACCACTGCACTCAAGGGCGACGGGTTTACCGCTTACCTGCCGGACATGACCGCGTTCGCCACGATCATCGACGAATTGGCCGGACAGACGTTACCGGCGTGGGAAAGCGAATGGCAGTTTCATGTGTCGGGGGACGATGTCGCCGGCCCCCTATTGGCAGCGGGTGCGCAGGTGGCGACCGAGTCGCCCGCTCACTATGCTTTCATTTCGTTGCGAACGGCTTGAGCCCACCAGGCGACACCTGTATTCGCCCCTTCGCGAAGCACACTGGATAAACCTGAGACCTAACGCTTGCCCATCGAACGGCGTGTCCCCGGAGGCGCCATCCCCGGCGTCTTGGTGTGGCCATTCTTGGCGCCGTTCTTGTACCACGGCTGGCTGGCGTCCTTAGTGGCCTGCAGCTCACCGGGCTTGAACGGGAACTTGAACGCCGGGATTGCGGTTTTGGTCTCGCTGTCAGCGCTGGAGTCGACGCTGTCTGGCAGCTCTGCCTGTTCGTCGCTCAAGGCGTCGGCTACCGGCGGTTGTTTCGGGGAAGTCATGAAAAGCTCCGGGTGATGCACACTGTGTCGGGCCCGTTCAGCGAGCCACGAAAGACGCCAGTATAGCGGAAGGGCAGGTACAGGCTTCAAGCTGCAAGCTTCAAGTTAAACGCGCTGCGGGTAGCTTTTAACTTGCGGCTTGCAGCTTGAAACTTGTAGCTTTCCTTCCATTCTCTCCGCCCGACGAGCCCTGCGCCCATGAAAAAGACTGTTCTCGCCTTCAGCCGCGTCACGCCAGAAATGGTTGAACGCCTGCAACAAGACTTCGACGTCATCGTGCCGAACCCGAAAAAGGGTGATATCAACGCCCAGTTCAACGAAGCCCTGCCCCATGCCCACGGATTGATCGGGGTCGGCCGCAAGCTCGGTCGTGCACAACTGGAAAACGCCGCCAGTCTGGAAGTCGTGTCCAGCGTTTCGGTGGGCTATGACAACTACGACGTGGACTATTTCAACGAGCGCGGGATCATGCTCACCAACACGCCGGACGTGCTCACCGAAAGCACCGCCGACCTGGCCTTCGCTTTGTTGATGAGTAGTGCACGCCGCGTCGCCGAGCTCGACGCCTGGACCAAGGCAGGCCAGTGGCAAGCCACCGTCGGTGCACCGCTGTTCGGCTGCGATGTCCACGGCAAGACCCTGGGCATCGTCGGCATGGGCAACATCGGCGCGGCCATCGCGCGCCGAGGTCGGCTGGGCTTCAACATGCCAATCATCTACAGCGGCAACAGCCGCAAGACTGCGCTGGAACAGGAACTCGGTGCGCAGATGCGTAGCCTGGACGAGCTGTTGGCTGAAGCCGACTTCGTCTGCCTGGTGGTTCCGCTCAGCGAGAAGACCAGACACTTGATCAGCCATCGCGAACTGGCCCTGATGAAGCCGAGCGCGATCCTGGTGAACATCGCCCGGGGTCCGGTGGTGGACGAGCCGGCACTGATCGATGCGCTGCAAAACAACCGCATTCGCGGTGCCGGGCTGGATGTGTATGAAAAGGAGCCGCTGGCCGAGTCGCCGCTGTTTCAGCTGAAAAACGCAGTGACCTTGCCGCATATCGGTTCGGCCACCCATGAGACCCGCGATGCCATGGCCAACCGCGCCTTGGCGAACCTGCGCAGCGCATTGCTAGGTGAGCGTCCACAAGACCTGGTCAACCCGCAGGTCTGGAAAGGTTGAATGAACGAAGGCACGTCTGGCTGGACGTGCCATTTGCCATAACATCAAGCGAGCTGCAATTTAAGTAGAACAGACGACATAACTTGCAATGCAGTCTCCGACTGAACTTCCCTGAAGAACTATAAACTTCGAGCGATCAAAGAACGCACCAAGGGCGCACTCGGAGAATAACCAATGAACAAACTCACCACCGCCTCTGTGATAAGGCGGAGCAAAGTACTTGTTGTTTTAACCGCAACATTATTCGGGCTAATGACGCTCGCCAACAATGTTACCGATTATGCGGCATATGCCGAATACATCGGGCGCATCATCAGCATGAGCGACACCACGGGCAACGACTCACGGCGCTACAGGTCCATCACGTCCAACATGTTTCACCATCGTTTTTACTGGGCAATCATTTCACTCGAAATTATTTTTACCTTTAGTTGCCTGGTGGGGACCTGGCAGCTCTATCGAAAACTTGATGCACCACGCAACGAGTTTCACGAAGCAAAAAAATTCGCAATCGCTGGCTTCGTGACAGGTATTTTTGTATATCAGGGTTTATACGTCATCATTCTCAATGAATGGTTCGACATGGATTACTCCGTTCATCGCAACACCTATGTTTGGGCACAAAACAATATTGAATATATGTTTCTCGGCCTGATCTTTCTCACGGCAGTAAAAGACAGCTGAACAGCCTGCGGCTCAGGCCAGCTTCCCCGCCACGGTTTTGGCGCTCGTGCCGGGCTTGCGAAACACCAACACGTTACCCAGCATGACCAGTACCAGGCCCACGAGTGCCGGGGGAGTCCATTGGTAGCCTTCGGCGAACGCCGATACATTCAGCGCCACCACCGGAAACAGAACGGTGCAATAGGCTGCGCGCTCGGGGCCCATGCGCCCGACCAGGGTCAGGTAGGCAGTGAAACCGATGACCGAACCGGGAATCACCAGGTACAACAGCGAGCCGATGTAGCGAGCGTTCCATTCCATGTCGAACGGGATCCCCTTGACCAGGCACCACGCCGACAACATCGCCGCGCCATAGGCCATGCCCCAGGCATTGGTCGTCAGCGGTTTGAGCCCGGCCTTTTGTTGCAGGCTCGACAGCATGTTCCCGGCCGAGAAACACAGCGTGCCGCACAAGGCCAGGCCAAGGCCAAGCAAGGTTTGCGGGCTGGCGGTGTGACCCGCCAGCTCGGGCCAGAACAGCAGGCCCAGACCGAGCAAGCCCAGCGCGCCGCCCATCAGCACATTGCGGGCGATTTTCTGAGCGAAGAACACCCGTGCATTCAGCGCATTCCACAGCGTGGCCGTGGAAAACACCACGGCGACCAGTCCGCTGGGGATCCACTGACTGGCGGTCAGGAAACACATGAAGTTGACGCAGAACAGGCATAACCCTTGCGCCAGGCAAATCAAGTGCCCGCGGCGGTTCATCAATTGCAGGCGGCGGCTAAGCAGCAGGATCACGAACAGCACCAGCGCCGCCAAGCCAAAGCGATAGACAATGGACACGGGAATCGCCACCACGCCCAGTTGCCATTTCAGGGCGATCCAGGTGGTGCCCCAGATCAGCACGGTCAGCAGGTACAACGAAAGGTTCATGGCAAAGGCTCCTTGATAGGCGACCAGTGTCCTGCGCCGCGTTGCGCCGCACTTGCATAATCTTGCGCTTTTGTCAGTCGACGGGCTGGCAGGCGAAGGCCTACGGAGTAGGATGCAAGGCGTTGGAGAGAAACGATCATGCCCGCACTGGAATCCCTGCAAGTCTTTCAAGCCCTCAACCGCTCGCCCAATGCTCGCCTGGAGCACAGCGCCGAGCTCGGTGACGGATTGGCAGCAGCCTTGTGGAACAACCACCACGATGCCCAGGACTACGAAGCGCCGAGCCACCACACGCTGTCCTGCTACATCGCTGGCGGCACCGGGACCTTCCGGCGCGACCAGCCCGGCACCAAGGGCGGTCCGGACAAGCTGTGCATCCTGCCGGCCGACCATCAGTCAGGCTGGGTGATCAATGGCGACATTCGCCTGGCCCACCTGTATTTCAGCCCGGAACAATTTGCCCTCGGCTGCGTCACCCTGCTCGATCGCGAGCCACGGCAACTGCAGTTGCGTGAGCAAACTTTTCTGGATGACCCACAACAGGCGTTGCGCTTTCGGCACTTGATCCGCCTCAACTGGGACGAACCGGGAGAACGTCTGCTCACCAGCAGCCTGGCCCATGAAATGCTCGCCCACGCCCTGCTCAGCCAGGTCAGCGTACGTCCCGGCTTGCGACTCAAGGGTGGCCTGGCCGCGCATCAGCGACGGCATCTAGTGGAGTTCATCGACAGTCAATTGGCTGAAGCCATCAGCCTGGGGCAGTTGGCTGCTCTGTGCGCATTATCCGAGTACCACTTTGCGCGGATGTTTCGTGAGAGCTTCGGTTTGCCGCCCCATCAGTATGTACTGGCGCGGCGCTTGAGCCGGGCGCGGGAGTTGCTGCGCAGCACCTCGCAGCCGTTGGGAGAGATTGCATTGGGGTGCGGGTTTGCCAGTGCCAGTCACTTCACCAATCGATTCAGGCAGGCGCTAGGTGGAACGCCGGGAGAATATCGGCAGGCGTTTTTGCGTTAATGCCGGGATATTCATTGCCTGTCAGGCCGCCATCGCTGGCAAGCCAGCTCCCACAGCTTTCGGTGTCGATTGCATACACAAACCCTGTGGGAGCTGGCTTGCCAGCGTTGAACGATGACGCGATTTCTAATCAGAACTCCAGGGTGCTCGACAACGTCACCTGCCGCGAATCCCCCATCGACACAAAGAACCGGCTCGCCGCCGAGGTGTAATACGTACGGTCAAACAGGTTTTTCACGTTGAGTTGAAACTTGACCCGCTGCCCATCGAGTTGGGTGTCATAGGTGGCGAACGCGTCGGCGACGGTGTAGCTCGGCAGGTCAAAATCATTCACGGCATTGCCCGCTCGTTCCCCGACATAGCGTGCTCCAGCGCCAATCCGCAGCTGATCGCCACCGACGATCGTGCCGAAGTCATAGACCGCCGACAGTGAGCCACTATTCTTCGCGACGTTCTGCAGCTGTTTACCTTTGTAGACCGGGTCCTGCGTCACTTCGGCATCGGTGTAGGCATAACTGCCGATCATGCTCCAGCGGTCGCTGAGCTGGCCGCTCAAGTCCACTTCCAGGCCACGGGAACGCACTTCACCGGCCGCACTGTAGAGTGTCACCGGGCCTTCGGCGTTAGCCACCAGGACGTTGCGTTTCTTGATGTCGAACAGCGCAAGGTTGCCCGTTACGCGGCCCGGCATTTCCAGCCTGGCCCCCACTTCCCACGACTTGGCTTCTTCCGGCGCAATGCTGCCGTCGAGCACGGCGCTGCTGCCGCTCAACGGCGCGATGGTCGAGTTGGGTTTGAACGATTCGGTGTAGCTGCCATAGAACGACAGTTCATTGGTATAGCGGTAGACCAGGCCGGCGCGCGGCACCCATTTTTGCCCGTTGCTGTCGGTGTTGGCCTTGAACGGCACGCCTTTGCCGGCGTACTGGTCGTACTCCTGGAAACGTCCGCCAGCGACCAGGATCCATTGGTCGGTGAGGTGGATCGAGTCCTGCAAGAACACCGAATCGCTACGCAGGATATCGGTCTGCGCACTGTCGGCCGGGCTGACCATGGTGCCCGGGACTTCGCGGCCGTATACCGGGTCGAGGTAGCTGAAGGTTGTCAGGCTTTTCTGACGGATCAGGTCGGCGCGGTAGATCTTGCGGTACTCGTCATCGACCCCGAGCACCAGGTCATGTTGCATGCCGGCGACATCGATCTTGCCTTCGAGGCTCGCAGTCGTGAAACGGTCCGTACTGATAGCATTCTGCGTGCCGTCCATGCTGCGTGTGAGCGTGCCATTGCTGGTGTCGACGGCGGTCACACGCACCTGGCTGGCGTCATAGGTCTCACGATTCCAGCTGTAGCCGAAATGGGCTTTCCAGTTGTCGTTGAGGTCGTGATCGGCCTGGAAGTGATACAGGTCGGAGCGCCCTTCCATGTTGTTGAACGGTTCGTCGAGCCGGCGATCACGGGGGATGTCCAGCGGATGATTATCCCGCGGATCGATCACCGTGCCACGGTCGAACGGGGTCAGGAACTCCCGGTGTTCATAGGCGAACGTCAGCTGGGTGCTTTCACCAAACCAGGCCAGCGACGGCGCCACCAGCGTCTCGCGATGCACACCGTAGTTGCGCCAGTAATCCTCGTCTTCGTGGTCCAGCACCAGACGGTAGGCCAACCCGGACTCACCCAGGGCACCCGTGCTGTCAAAGGTGCCGCCGCTGCCGTTCTTGCCCTCGCCATAAGTCGAGCCACGCAGGGTCAGGGCATTGTAGGGATCAAGCTCCGGCTGCTTGCTGACCATGTTGACCACGCCGCCGGGATCCTGGATACCATAGAGCAGCGAGGCCGGGCCCTTGAGCACTTCGACCCGGTCCACCGTCGCGTTCAAGCCCCGCCCCTGCACCACCGGCATGCCGTCACGCATGATCGAGCCGTTGCGGTTGTCGCCGAAACCGCGGGTCATCACCGAATCCTGGGTGCTGCCCAGCGTGTTGCCCTGGGTGATACCGCTGACGTTCGCCAGCGCGTCATCCAGGTTACGCGGAGCCTGGTCGCGAATGACCTGGGCCGGGACGACGTTGACCGTCTGGGGAATTTCCTGAAGCGGCGTCGAGGAACGCATCACCGAGCTGGTAGGCGGAGGCTGGTAGCTTGTGGAAGGTTCCATCACCGAGGTGATGGTGGTAGCGCCCAGATTCAACGCGCCCTCGGTCGGTAGCGGTTCCAGGACCATGGTGTGGCCATCGATGCGCCGCGTGGTCAAGCCGGAACCGCCGAGCAACCGCTGCAGGGCCTGTTCGGCACTCAACTGGCCATTGAGCGCCGGGGCATTGAGGCCATACGGCGCCTCATCGGTATAGACCACGCTGATACCGGTGACGTGACTGAAGTCGCTCAACGCCTGGGGCAAGGGTTTGGCGACCATCGAAAAGCTGAATAGCGCACTTTGCGGGGTGCTGGCAGACGCGGCCAGTGCCCCGTTCAGCGGCAGCAGCGCCAACGCCGCGAAGCTCAACGCAGACACACCCAACCATTGTTTGACCGAACCCGGTATTGCCCTGGACTTCATGACTCATGACCTGTGTAGAACCACGACGGATGCGAATGACTCGCAGTTTCAGTCACTACACGGATGGCGTTCGGTTTTACCTCAGCAGAAAGTTGAAAATAATTATTCCAAGAGGTGTGGTGTTAGATTCGCCCCTTCGCGAGCAGGCTCGCTCCCACATTTGGAATGCGTTCTCCTGTGGGAGCGAGCCTGCTCGCGAAGGGGCCAATCGTCTCAGCGCAAAATAATCAGATGTCCCAGAACCTGGTGTTGCTCAAAGCCCAACACCCCCTGCAATGAACTCAATACCGCCTGCGGGTCCTTGCTCGGAAAGCTGCCGCTGATCTGCCGCTGTGCCACGTCATCATTGAGCACCACGATCCTCCCCGGGTAGTAACGGCGCAAATCCTCGACCACATCAGCCAGCGTCGCCTTGTAGTAAGTCAGCCATCCCTGGCGCCACGCGAGCTGCGCTTCGCTGTCCACCGCATGAAGTTTTCCCGCTGAGCCTTCGCCGTAAGCCACTTGCTGGCCGGCCGTCAGGATCTGCTGGTCCGCGTTCTTTTGCGCCGTCACGCCAACCCGGCCAGACAACACCGTCACCTGCGCCCCACGAGGTTGCAGTCGCACTTCGAACTGTGTGCCGAGCACCCGCGCCTGGCCCTTCCCGGCGTCGACCACAAATGGCTCGCCGGTATGGGTCACGCTGAAAAATCCGGCACCGCGGCGCACTTGCACACGCCGCTCCCCCTCACTGAAATCCACCGCAATCGCACTGTCGGCATCAAGAGTGACCTGCGATTGATCGGCCAGAGTGATGGTGCGGACTTCCCCCGGTGCCGAGACATAATCGGCGCCCAGGTCGTCGATCCAACGCAACGGCTGCCAACCGCCACCGAGGCTGATCATCAGCAGCAGGGAAGCCGCCATGGCCAGCGCGCCCGACCAGCGCCGAACGCTGCTGCGACGTGAGCGATTCATGGCGTTGAGGTAACCCTGCAAGGCCAGCGCGTCCTCGTCGGCGAGTCTGCGCGCCGGCACTTCACTCAACTCCCACAACACTTGCGCACGGGCATAAGCCTGCGCATGCGCGGGGTCGGCCTGCAACCATTGACTGAAGGTGGCTTGGTCACCGCTGCAGGGCTGGTCATGCAACAGACTTAACCAGGCCAGCGCTTGCTGTTCCTGAGCAGGCGTCGGCCTGACGCGTTCGATGCTGTTCACAGTGCTTTCCCTGGCATACGCGGCTCGCATTCGCGCAGGCTGGCTTTGCAGGCCTCGAGCGCGCGCATCATATGTTTTTCCACGGCACTCTGGGACAGGCCCATGGCCTTGGCGATCTCGGCGTACTTGCGACCATGGATGCGGTTGAGCAAAAAAATCTGCCGCGTGCGTTCCGGTAACGCGCGTAACGCCGCTTCGACGTGGCGCAGATCGTTGCCTGCTTCCAGCGCCGCTTGCGGCTCGCCGCCCATACAGTGCGCCGGTTCGGCCATTAAACCTTCGTTGGCCCGCACCCGCGTACCTTCGCTGCGCAAGTGGTCGATGGCGATGTTGCCGGCGCAGCGCAACAGATAGGTGCTGAGTTCTTCAACTTGTACCAGGGGGCGTCGCCAGAACCGCACGAACAAGTCTTGCACCAGGTCCGCCGCCGTGGCCCGGCAACCCACGCGACGACTCACCAACGCTTCCATTTGCGAACGCTGGGAGAGAAATACCTGGAGAAAATGCGCACGATCGCCGCGTGGTTCGCCGTGCTCGATCTCGGGAGATTCGGGAGTAGTCATTGATTCAATACTGCGCCATAGCGGCAATCGGGCCGGCCAACAACCGGGTGTGTACCCAGCAAGGCGCAATACTAATGATAAATATTCTCATAAGCAAAGCTGTCGAAGGAGATCACTTATCTTGACAGCAGCTATCAGTGCGACCAGTTCGACGAGTGCGGCGGTTCACTGAATCCCTTGGCCACAAAACAAAACGGGCCTGCATTGCAGGCCCGTTTTCATTGGGAGGGTCAATCAGGCATCAAGCGTTTTGCGCAGCCTGTTCGTTTTCAAGAAACTCTTCTTCCAGCAGCTTGTCGGCGTGAGGCCTGCGCTCGAAGGGCACCACGGCAGCGCGTGGTTTGCCGCGCAGTTTGCCGAACAGGTGTTCAAGGGCGTGTTCGAGTTTCTCGGCAGCTCCGTCGATCGCCAGTTCCAGGCTGGCGGCTTTATGGGTGACAGAAATCGGTTGGTGGCCTTTTGGCCGCGCTTCCAGCTGGCAGCGCAAATCATGGGGACCAGGCTTGTCGCCATTCTCGTCCCGCAGGTGAACCTCGACGCGGGTCAGGTCCTCCTCATAACGTTCGAGCGTGCTCTCAATGGTGGTTCGTACCCACTCCTCCAGTCGGATGCTGCTTTGAATATGGTTATCGCTATTGACTTGGATTTGCATAGTTCATCCCTTATTTCAGCTAGCTCGCGAGAGGCCGGTCAGCTAAGCCCTTGGGCGTCATCACCGTGACCTCTTACTTACACAATCGGTCTGTACGATGAACAATTCAACCCCTAAAAAAAGATAAATATCTAATCGCAAAAAAAGCCGGACAACCGGCAAAAGCGCTGTTAAGGTCGGGAGTTGGGTCGCCCCTCTCTTACGAAATAATTGCTCACATCTGCCGCTCCCCCAGCGGGTGCAGGCCGCGAAAAATCGCCGCCTCCTCCACCAGCCAGTCATGTACCGCCCGCACGCCCGGATGGCTCAGCGCCCCCGGCGCGTAGAGCACCATGTAGCGCTTGTGATTGGGCACCGCCAGGCCGAATGGTACGATCAATGCGCCCCGCTCCAGCTCGTCATTGAGCAGCGTACGCCGTGCAATCGCCACGCCCATCCCGGCGATGGCCGCTTCGATGGTCAGGTGATTGCGATTGAAGGTATGCCCGCGCCGCACATCGGCACCTTCAAAGCCGATGGCATCGAGATAGAACTCCCATTCCGCGTATTCGTAGCTGCCGCGCCAGGCAGTAATGTCATGCAGCAACGGAAAATGCAGCAGGTCCGCCGGGCCATGCAACGGCGGACGCCCGCGTAACAGGCCCGGGGCACACACCGGGAAAATCTGCTCATCGAGCAAGGCTGTGGATAACAATCCGGGGTAGCTGCCGTCATTCAGGTCGATGGCCAGGTCGAAATCGCCTTCGTGCAACGGCACGCTGCTGTCTTCGGCGACCAGGCGTAGCTGGATGTCCGGGAAGCGCTGCTGCAAGCGTGGCAGGCGCGGCGTCAGCCATTTGCTCAGGAAAGAAGGAATCGAACGCACCCGCAGTGTGCCGCTGATCATCCCCGCGTCCAGCCGGCGCAATTCGGCATCGATGCTGCCGTAGGCCTCGTTGACCGTAATGGCCAGTCGCTGGCCTTCGGCGCTCAGTTCCACGCCCCGGGCACGCCGGTGAAACAGTCGAAAACCAAGGCGCTCTTCCAGGTGTCGGATCTGCTGGCTGACCGCCCCCGGAGTGATGTGCAGCTCTTCGGCGCAACGGGTGAACGACAAGTGCCGCGCGGCACAGGAAAACACCTGTAGCCAGACGTAAGTCTGGGCGTGTAATTGGCGGCTCATGGTTTAGTCCTGCTAAAGGCTGTCTTAGGAAGTTTCGTTGGTCACGTAGGACTGAGAGAGGCAGTATCGCTGAAAGTGCGCTTGTCCTACAAAAATGGCAGCGATTCATCTTCCATTGCAGGAATAGGCTTTAGCATGGCTATCAGTGTTTTCGATCTCTTCAAAGTCGGCATCGGTCCATCCAGCTCCCACACGGTCGGCCCCATGCGTGCTGCCGCGACCTTCGCCCAGGCGCTGGTGGACCAGGGTTCAGTGACTGACGTACGGCGGGTGGAAATCCGCTTGTACGGCTCCCTGTCGGCGACCGGTGTCGGTCATGCCACCGACCGAGCTTGCGTCATGGGCTTGATGGGCGAATGGCCAGACCGTATCGATCCCTCCACCATCGACAGCCGGATCCATACCCTGCGTGAGACCGGCGAGTTGTTGCTGGCAGGCCAGGTGAGCATTGCGTTCAACTGGTCGCGCGATCTGCTGCTGCTCGACGAGAGTTTGCCCTACCACCCCAACGCCATGTCCCTGACTGCCTTCGGCGAAACCGGCGAACTGTTCGAACAGACGTACTACTCGGTCGGTGGTGGGTTCATCATCGAGGCGGCAGAAGCCGAGTCCGGGCTATCACCTGCCCGAGACGTGGTTTTGCCCTACGACTTTTCCAGTGCCGTCGAGCTGCTCAAGCTCTGCAACCAGCACGGTCTGCGTGTCAGCGAGCTGATGATGGCCAACGAACGGGCCTGGCGCAGTGACGAAGAAATACGCCAGGGCTTGCTGCATATCTGGTCGGTGATGCGCGAGTGCGTCGAGCAGGGGCTGGAGCACGAAGGCATCCTCCCCGGTGGCCTGAACGTGCCGCGACGTGCGGCGAAATTGCACCGCAGCCTGTTGGAAATCGGCAAGCCGAACGTCATCACTTCGACCCTGTCGGCCATGGAATGGGTGAACCTTTTCGCCCTCGCCGTGAACGAAGAAAACGCTGCCGGCGGTCGCATGGTGACAGCACCGACCAACGGTGCAGCGGGGATTATTCCGGCGGTGCTGCACTACTACATGAAATTCAACCCCGATGCGTCGGACGATGACGTCGTGGCGTTCTTTTTGGGTGCCGCCGCCGTCGGCATCCTGTGCAAGAAAAACGCCTCGATCTCTGGTGCCGAAGTCGGTTGTCAGGGCGAGGTCGGCTCTGCCTGCGCCATGGCCGCCGCCGGCCTGGCAGAAGTCCTCGGCGCCACGCCGGAGCAATTGGAAAACGCCGCCGAAATCGGCCTTGAACACAACCTCGGACTGACCTGTGACCCGGTCGGCGGGCTGGTGCAAGTGCCATGTATCGAGCGCAACGCAATTGCTGCCGTAAAGGCGATCAACGCCACGCAAATGGCCCTGCGTGGCGACGGCAAGCACTTCATCTCCCTGGACCGGGTGATCCGCACCATGCGCGACACGGGCGCCGACATGCACGACAAATACAAGGAGACATCCCGAGGCGGTCTGGCGGTGAACTGGGTAGAGTGCTGACCGGTTTGGTGGCATGCAGGCGCAAATTGCCCTGAAACGGGCAGCCCCCTGTAGGAGCGAGCCTGCTCGCGAAAAACCTGAGAGCGCCGCGTGGCGCCAGATATCCCGCGTCATCGTTGACCTGCATCGCGAGCATGCTCGCTCCTACAATTCGTGCTTCTTGTCCGGCATGCCCTTTGCTACATCCCGTTTGGAACATTGATGGCGATATTGACGAGAGAATGGCCGATGGTCCGGCGTTGCGAACCAACCCGATCACGGCCGGTCAACAACTGCACGTTCAATCAAGCGGTGACGCATCATGGACAACCCTTTCCAGCTCATTACCGATGCTTTTGCAGCGGACTATCAGATCAACCTGAGCATTCAGGGTCTTGATGGCAGCATCATGCTGACCCTGTCCAACAATGGCCGAGTAGTCGCAAAGCGCATGATCAGTGCCGAACAACGCAACGATCCACAACGGCTCAAGCGCCTGGTGCAAAGCATCCAGTTCGGCATCGCCATCGAACAGGGGCACAGCGCAGTGGCCATCCTCGAAGCCATGACCGATGGCGGCACGCACAGCCTGCCGCCACCCTCGATAAAAAACCGCCCGCGCCCGGCCATCAGGCTTTAAAGCTCGCCCTTCTCCACTTCCGGATGTTCACCCGAGCCCGCACCTGTCTTACGGTGCGGATGCTCGATCTTCACCGAAGGAAATTGCGAGGAGGCGTAGCGCACTACCAGGATCGCAAACGCCAGCAACAGGATCCCGCCGCACAGGTAGATGATCCCCAAGTCGGGTGGATTGTGATGGGACACGTTGGAAATCAGCAGCCGCGTGAGCGCCGTGATCGCCACGTAGATCAGGAAACGTACCGGCATGTGGTTGGTCTTGAAGTAAATCCCGACCATCGCCCCCAGTTCCAGGTAGATGAACAGCAGCAGGATGTCGTCGATCTTGATATGCCCCTGCTCGAGCATCCCGAGAAACTCCATCACCGCAGCCCACGCGGTCACCGCACCAATGGCAAACAGCGCCAGGTAGTGGAAAGTTTCGACGAACAGGTTGCCCAGTGACTCGGCCAGTTCATGCACGTTCTGCCGCAGCTTTTCGGCCCAGTTGATTTTCACGATGATGCTTCCTTAGGTCGACTCGACCGGATAATGCAGGTTGGACGTGACGGTTGTTCTGCATGCAGAAACAAGGCCACGTCCATGATGGCGAGACGCCTTGGATTGCGCTCCGTGACGTTTGGTCGCAGCTATCTTTACCCAGCTACCAAAACCCGACGCCTGACAAATCCCGAAACCGGCCTACATTAAAAAGCCACTACCCAAATCCGAGAGATTCGCTTATCCTTTGCTGTATATAGATACAGTAGTCGAATCAGACTAATAATTTGAAGGCATGTGAGGTGGTGAATGGCCGTCGAAGTGGTATACCGCAGCAGCCGAGATCTGGAGCGCTTGTCCGCCGTTTTCTACACCTAATGCCTGTCCAGTTAGTGTCAAAATGCTTTGTTTTATTGTTTTAAATCAGCGCGTTAGACGCCAACTGACAAATCAGATACAGGAAGGCGGTGCATAGATTTTCGAAAGGACCTATGCCTAGTTATCAATGTTCATATGAAGACAAGCACGGATCGTAGAGATAACATCCATCGGATAGAATTTTTTTCAGGGCATTGCCCCAGGTAGGCAGCCCTTTAATTTTTGAGAGGCCATCATGGCAGTAGAAGTACTTTACCGAAGCACTCGAGATTTGGAGAAGGTTTTTTTGGATCGAAAACTAGCCGATGCACATGATCAAATGCTTGAATTGGCAGAAATTTTAACTTCCGTTCTCATTAAAAATGTACCAGGTCTTGACGAAAAACAAGCGGAGGACGCAAGCATTTTTATGGCGAAAAATAGAGCAATCTTTGCGTCGGCGTTTAAGAGTGGTGCTAATGCGTTGGATCAGTTGACAGGGAAAGACGATAGCGCCAACTGAGATGGTGTCACAACACATAGCCAACCCATTTGATGCATGGCGGAATCAGCATGCTTGAACGTCCCGCTTTCGGCTCCATAATCGCCCTTGATAATGGATAGCTATGGACGGGACGGTGCTTAAACTACTGAGCCTAGAAGTCCGATCGAATGCCCGATGCATCGAGAGTTTCATGGTCTTCGGATGTACTCGCCGCAGAGTCGATCCAATCCTCCTCTTGATCGTGCCAGTCGCCCGTGTCTACCATCAAAGAGTCTTCGACGAACTCTAGCGCCTCAGGATTTGGATTTGCCGCTTCGCAGGTCAATTCGCAGGTGTAATCGAACGACTCATCCAATTCGGCTCCATCGCCTCTTCTGAGATCAGAGTTAGATCCCCACTGCAGTGTTACCCCTATGCTACCGCTTACCCTGATGTGTACAGTCTCTGAGGTAATACTGGTAACCTCATGCGATTCCACATAGATTTCTTCAAGGGAATAGTGCGAGGCTAGCTCATCTACAGCGTCCAAACTTTCCCCAACAATCTGCTGGACCGTCGCATCATTGATCGCATGCGATAAACGATCCCCGACGGCGGCTCTGCACTCTTGGATGCAGGCCATCAGTCCGGCCACGGCTTCGATTGTTTCTACTGCGAGGTGCTCGATGTCGTCCTCCTCCATGAGGAAAACTTCTGGTGTGATGTGGACGTACCCGTTCAAACGGACTACGGCATCTCGAAGCTCCTCAAACTCCTGAGCGAAGTCCAACCGGAGCTTTGTTCGCACGTAGTGGTTGGAAAGCCCGCCCTGCGTTGCATACACACACCGCTCGACTCGCGTTACCTCCGGGACAACGCCTTCTGCCTTCTGCTGCCACCATATGCACTTTTTCACCTCGGCGTCTGGAGCCAGGCGCTTCAGCGTGTGACCCACCAGCTCGCGCATAGCAAAGGCGAAGTTATGAAAGCGAAGCCTGTTCCTGCGGTCTTCGAGATTAAACATCGCAGCTTCATAAAGGCAACGCTCGAACTGAGCATCACCGATTAGCTGCAAGATCCTTTCGTCCATGTTCTTCCTCTCGTCTACGACCATTCCGCATCATTGCTCAGAGCGGGGATGGAAGTCACCTACAGGCTAAGCACAACGGATGTTAAGCGCATCAGCTGGCCATGCAGTCAGGGCTTGGCCAATAATGACCGAGCAAGGGGCAACAACCCCAGATCCACACGATACACCCACGAGGATGTACTCGGCGCGGTAGGGAAGATCGCAAAGAAGAAAGGAAAAGGGAATGCAACTGTTGACGACATTGTCGCGAAGGTCCCCTTTGGATTCTGGGAAACGATTATCAAAGGCTTGAAGCATAAATCGCACCCTGCTGGCATGCAGGCTAGCGTTTTATCAATAGCATTTCCAAACGCCCCTGACCTTGCTACGACGCCATACGATGATGCGGCGTTTGTCGATAGACTGGCCAACCTACTTAGCCAAGTACGAGATGTTCGAAATAGGATTGGCCATCACGATCAGATCTGGAGAACGCCGGAGTTTGACTCCTATGGCAATCTGGGCTTTATACCTCGCCGGCCACGCCAAACGGTAAACAGCCTCCGTTTGCTCGCAAACCAAATATCTTGGCTAGCAGGCTGGATAGATCCAGAAATTACTAATTACATTAAGGCGTCCGATCACTGGTGGTCCCTGCAAGCTCTGCTGACAAAAGAAGCATTGACAGTCTATCGGAAGAACGGTGGTAGGGTCGGTACCTACGAGGCGGTGATTCGGATGACACCACAGCATGAAGCCGTCACTTGGCCTAACAAGACTCCTCGTACACCTGAAAAAATCCATAGGATCAATCGTCGCAGAGTAACTAAAAATATTTTCTATTGAAGCCAGTTACTGTTGATGAGCCGTTCGTTAGTCTTGAAAAATTCATAACCTGAAGGCCTATGCTCATACTGCACTGGGTAGCGCAAGCCTCTCCCCAAAATACACCTGGGCCAGCCTAGGCTCACTGACAACCAGTTGATCGCTGGGTGGAGAAAGTCCTAAGCTTACTGGCAGGAGATTAAACAGTTTAGGATGACAACATCTGAAACTCGCCTCCATAAAGATAGCACTGATTGCAGCTAATTCAATAGTAAAAACCAAGATAATTACTCTAGAATAGTCTATTTGCCTTCTAAAAGCCGTAACGATAAATTAAATGCGTAAGCTACTTTAATCATCCACTCACGCGTAGATCGCGCTCAGCCAAAAAAATAATTTCAGTGACCTTGAGGTTATCTCGCTGAGTTGAGTGATGAATGCTGTAACAAGCCCCGCCTACTACCTTATAGATATAGCCCTCTTCTGTTCCTGACGCGTCTTCAGCAATGCTCACTTCCTGAAGCGGTTCCATCACCCAGTCGTTACCGCCTCTCATGTGACCAGGTGACATCAGATGTGCTTGCGCGAGCCATGAGCGGTCATCAAGCTCCGAAAGCATCTGCTGTAGGATCGGTACCGTGGGGATCATCAGCATGCTGCCCACGATGTCGTCACCGTAATCGCGCACAAGCTCCACGTAAAACCATGGGTGGTGCAGCTCCAGCTCAATAAATTTCCAGTGACGGCTGGCGGGCTCGCCGAAAATACCGGCTGGGCTGAGTTCGGCATGGCTATAGGTCTTGAACATCGAAAAACCCTCAAAATATTAACAATAGTTAATGGATGTATGGCGTTCAAGACGGCTTCATCATTCCTTTTGTAGGAATGAAAAAATGGAGCTGAAACAGGCATTTGGTAAGGCCATGAGGTTGCTGAGGAAATCTCGTAGCCTCAGCCAAGAAGAGTTCGGCGGCCACAGTAGCCAAACCTACCTTAGTCAACTGGAAGCCGGAGGAAAGGGCCCTACCCTCGAAATGGTGCATGGGCTCGCCTCTGTCATGAATGTTCATCCTTTGACGATCTTGACCCAGTGCTACCTTTTTATGGACAAGGATGCCACTCTGGATTCAATCATTGAGCGCGTTCGTGAGGAGCTAAGCGTGACGCCATCGGACCGATGAGGAGGGGCGCCTGTCCCCCTTCAGCATGGACTGAGATGTCCGATCGGATGCAACCAAAGTCTGCGCGATCTGACCCTGCGGCTGGTTTGATCTTGGGCGCTACCTACGTGGAAGAGGAGAGGCAATGAAGGGCCGACGGAAGGTAAAGACTGATAAGTGGCGTATAAAGTCGGAAAATGAAGACGACGCCCGAAGGCTTTTGCGAAGGCGGGTACAGACGCAAGGAAGGTTTCTCGACATAGCAGCACATGCCGGCAAAGGAATGGAACCTGTTGGCCGAATTGCCGGTTGAGAGATAGGCTTTCACCTTTGAGGTTTGCAAATGAAGGATCCTCAGATATTAGCGCTGTGCCCATGCTCGCCGCAGGGGTGCTGGAGCATCGACCACCGAAGCTTCAAGGGCAGGTGCGAAGAAATCGTGCATCTGGCAACGCTGGTGCTTGGCAGTCGAGTGCTTGCCGCGCAATGGCTGTACAAGCCAGCAATCGGGCTAAGGCATCAGTCACCTTGCAGCACCTTGGTGACTCGATCGGGCTACCAGCAAGTTGTGACACTCCTAGGACGAATTGAACACGGTGTCTACACTTAACGCCGTTGGGTTCCATGCCAGAGGACCTGTCTACATCTCGTCTGACATAGGATTAGCTGTGTCTATCGCAGGATCTAACTCGAACCGCATCAAGCGTATGCCTAAGGGGAAGCCCCTTTGTTAGGAAGGTATTCGAGCGAACGGGCTCACGCTCCGCGGTAAACAAAGCTCTGTCTCGGATGGTGCTCAGTGGTTCGATAGCGCGGTCATTAGCGACTGGCTGCTTGCGACCTCAAGCAGACACGGCCCTAAGCTGAGTTGTCAGCGCCATCGCCGCCAGCCGGAAGCAGGATTATCACTAAACTCCTTCATACTTGCGAAAGCAGAGCTTGCCGGTGCTGGCTCCAACATCCAGCCTTCGCAGTGGGTCGAATGCTGCCAGTAGGGGGCAAGTGGGCGTAGGATGGAGGCTTCCCCATCAGCTCATAAGGAGCCGCCCCTTATGAATGAATCCGTGCGGACAACCTTGAAATGCCAAGAACCAGGTGATGGTACTGGGGATGTCATCACTGACCTCCCGGACGATATCCTCGAACGCATGGGTCTCAAAATCGGTGATTCCCTGAGCATACAGCTGATAGGCGGGAGCATAGTGCTAAAGCCAATTAGTGATGCAGACGCCCAGCCCTAAGGCAGCTTTCGACCCACAGCGGTCGTTGTCGACCGGCCGCTTCATAGGTCGATTACGCTCAGTCGCCACCTGCTGCGACCCAGGTTACCCATGACTAGAACGGCAGCAACCGAGATGCCAGCCTAGGTCTCAACACTGGTCAATGCGCTTGATTGGCCCGAATTGCTTGAACGTACACTGCAGGCGCATCGCTCGCGGTACAAACGGATCGTGGAACACTGCGGTGGCAAGGTCGACATTCACAGCGAGCAAAACCTGGGCAACCAGATTCAACTGACTTTTCTGCTCTCCAATTGAATATTGCAGCTGATACGAGCGAGTATTTCAATCGCACTTCGAGCATTCAGAGGCCGGAGTACGTGCTTCCGGCCAAGGGCTTGCAAGGGGCAGTGAAGTCTAGGGCTGAGCGATACGAGGATGTCTGGACGCTCATCATCCCGAGCACCGTGTGGAACAGGTTGTCATGGCTCAATGGCGAGTTTGTCTGGGCTTTCAAGCAGCCCATATTCAGCCGTTCGCTCTTCGCGATAGAGTCAGACATCCAGAGCACCATTGGCACCTTGGTTTGCTCGTCCGGGGCCATCGCATAGGGCAGCCCATGTAGGTAGAGGCCACCCTCTCCCAGTGACTCCCCATGATCCGAGACGTACATGAGCGCAGTGTCGAATTTGGTGTTCGCAGCCAGGATGTCGATCAGCCCGGCCGTTACGTAGTCGGTGTAGAGGATCGAGTTGTCGTAGGCATTGATCACCTCCTGCTGCTTACATTTGTCGAGCTCATTGGTCTCGCAGACCGGCTCGAATTTCTTGAACTGCGAGGGATATCGCTTGTAGTAGGCTGGGCCGTGGCTGCCTTTGTAGTGGAGCACCAGGACAGCATCGCCTTCCTGACGGTTGATGAAGTCCTCCATTTCCGAGAGCAGCACCCCGTCCTTGCACTCGTCGCTGGTGCACAGCTGAGCATCCGCATGTTGGGTAGCCTTGTGGTTAGGCACCCGGTCACAGACCCCTTTACAGCCCGAATTGTTGTCAGTCCACATTACGCTGATGCCTGCGCGCTGAAGCACATCGAGTAGCCCTTCTCGGCTCTTGGCCAAGCCGTCCTTGTACTCATCCTTGCCGACGTCCAGGAACATGCACGGCAGTGATACCGCGGTGGCGGTGCCGCAGGAACTCACATTTGAGAAGCTTATGACATTGCGTTTTTTCAGTTCCGGATTCGTATCACGGGAGTAGCCATTGAGGGAGAAGTTGGCAGAGCGTGCTGTCTCCCCCACTGCCAGCACCAGCAGCTTGGGTTTGCGAGCTGCTCCCTGCCTTTTCACTACTGCATCGGTACCGATGGTGGTCAGTTCTTTCGGCGTGGCCAACTGACGTTTCAGGTAGCCATGACTGGCCGCAAACAGGTTGGTGGGAACCAGAATGAGCCGAATCTCCCGGTTGTTGCGCAGCAAGGACGCATAAGACTGGTATTGGCTCAGCACAATGCCGGCAAGGGTGACTAGGGCAAGCGAAAGGACAATGAGTCTACTGGCCAACGCTTTGATCCAGGGCTTACGTCGGAGCGGCACCTGACTGATCAGGTAAACGGGCAATCCCCCTACCATTGCCACCCAGAGGCCGAGCTTCCAGTTCAGTAGCTCGGAGACCTCACTGACGTCGGTCTCCACGACGTTGGTGAACATGGTGTAATCAATGACGATGCCGTAAGCATTCATGAAGTAGCTGGCGAAAGCCGCACTGATCAGGATCAGGCACAGTAGCGGTTTGGCGAGCCGTGCCCATGACAGCAGACTGAGTATGGTAAACACCCAAGCAAACACAACAACTGGCAGGCTACTCGCGAGCAGCCAATTAACTTCATCGGCATTGAAAATCAGCCGCGTAAGAACACGCCAAAGCTCAGCGTTCGTAAATAGCAACAACCAAAGAGTTACCAGCCCGATGAGCAGATTGGTGCTGATGCCTTTTTGTCGAGTACTGCGAATAGCAAAGATCAATCTACTGAACAGGGTGTGAACAATGGATTTCGAAGGTGTCATTATCAAACTCTAGGAGGCTGCTGATCCATGACGCATGGCTATGGAATCCTCGGTAGCTACCAGGCAAACCATCGACAGATACTGTGCGAAGGTGGGCGTGCGGAGCGCCAGAGACCCCGAGCCCTATGGCTTAAGGGCGCTTAGGATGTTTGAGGCAAAAGAATTGAATGAGAAGTAAACTCTCGCTAGGCGCATTATTTCCGGAACACGATAACGACACGATGACCTCGTGATTACAATGCTGTCAGAATCGCAGCAATGGCTTTTTTGATTGTGATCGACCAGGCTATGATAAAAAATCGGACACGTTCGACTGCTGTGTGGTTAGTGCCACCCAGCGAATTAAATTAAATTTCATAAACAAAATGGGCTTGTTTTGTCGTACGCTCATTTTGAACTTTTACTTCAATTTAGAAGTCTTTCTCGCGAGCAGAACACTTCCTTAACTTTTGCCCGTGCTTATGTCACTTATCAATGAGGGACGAACACCATGAGCTTTTTCAAGAACATCTTGGGCGGCCACCACGGCCGGGGAAACCACGGCGGTGGTAAGCACCACAGTGGTGGGCACGGGAGCGATCGGCATGACCGCTATGACCAGCAGCAGAGCTGCGACGGCAATGACCGGGTAATTGACAGTGGGCGGGCAACATCCCAAGCCCCAATCACTGATCTGCAGCCTTGCAGGCAGTGCCGGACCGCTAACGCCCCATCTGCGCGCTTTTGTCTAAACTGCGGAACACCACTATCGAGTGGCTGCAAGGCCTGCGGCTCCTCGCTGACGTCAGGAGCGAAATTCTGCAGCCAGTGCGGCCAAGCCACGCCTTAGCGCCTGGCCACCCTGGTAAGCCAACGCGACCACCCCCCTGCGCAAGGAGAAATACGTGGGATCGAATCATGATCATGGCAGTGCAGCAGTACGTGAGGGACATCAGAAGAAGCTAGTCATGGCATTGGCCCTGACTGGCAGCTTTATGATTGCTGAAGTAATCGGTGCATGGATAACCGGCAGCTTGGCGCTGCTGTCGGATGCATCTCACATGTTCACTGACACCGCCGCCTTGGCGATATCGCTGATTGCGCTCCAGATAGCCAAGCGGCCGGCGGATCAAAAACGAACCTTTGGCTATGCGCGGTTGGAGATCCTGGCCTCCACGCTCAACGCAGTCCTGCTCTTCCTGGTGGCAATGTACATCTTGTACGAAGCCTACCAACGCTTCTTCATGCCGACGGAGATCGCCACTGGCGCGATGATGTGGATCGCGATCGCTGGCCTGATCATCAACCTTATTTCGATGCGTCTTCTGGCATCTGCCAGCAACGAGAGCCTCAATGTCAAAGGGGCTTACCTCGAAGTTTGGAGCGACATGCTCGGATCGTTGGGCGTAATCATCGCGGCTCTCATTATCCGCTTCACTGGCTGGACCTGGGTCGACACGATTGTCGCTGTTGCAATCGGCCTCTGGGTACTGCCGCGGACATGGCAGCTGCTTCGCGAGAGCCTGGGCATCCTCATGGAGGGTGTCCCAAGGGGGCTTGACGTCGCGGCAATCGAGACCACCATCCGCAACGTTGATGGCGTCACTGATGTACACGATTTGCACGTTTGGGCCGTCAGTAGCGGCAGCAACGTGATGACTTCGCACGTAGTAGTGGGTGACACAGCAGATGGAGATGCCGTGCTGGCGGGCGTCGTGGAAGCGGTCAGCGATGCGTTCGAAATCCACCACTGCACCATTCAGATCGAGCGCGCAGCTTTCCACCAGAGCATGCCGTTACCGTCGCACTGATCGGTTGGTAACCACCTGGTCAACGCACCACTCTTCAAACAGAGAGAGTGGTGTCGTAAAGGAAAGATCGGGAATGATAGGCGTCAAAACGGCAGGAGCACTTCGTGAGCGCCTTGGGAAGATTCCGACAGACTCTCTCGAGTGCCCGTAGGAGGTTCAGCAATGGCTTGGATCATCACGAAGTACTTAGTCACTGCCGGAATAGTGATTCTAGTATCAGAGCTGGCAAAACGTAGCGACAAGCTGGGTGGCCTAGTTGCCGCTCTGCCTCTGGTCACGGTCATGACGCTGATCTGGCTGTACTTGGAAAACCAGAGTATGGAAAAGATAGCTAATCATGCCTGGTATACGTTCTGGTACGTCCTTCCAACCCTGCCAATGTTTATCACTTTTCCGGTGCTGCTGCCCAAACTGGACTTTTGGCCGACGCTTATCATCAGCATCATCATCACCATGGTAAGTTTTGGGGGCTTTGCTCTGCTGCTACGTCGTTTTGGCATCGAGTTGCTGTGAGCTAAGCGCCGGGGGCAGCAAGTGGGTGGCCGCTCACCGACTATTAACGCACTCGCCTTTCACCAGGTAGCGAACCATGTGCAATTCGCCCTTCGAGTCCTCGTAGGCCATCATGCTTTTCACGTTGCCGCAGTACCGCACGTTGGGCGACACGTACACCAACTTCCCAACGTCCAGATTCATGCCATAGGTGTAGTCTTCAAGCTCTGGCATGGGCTTCTTCACGCTCTGTGCATAGCGCTCTGTAGCCTGCCGAGCAGACTGCTCAAGATCCTCATTGATCTGCACGCTACTTAGAGCATCTGTCGACAGCACAGAGAAGAGCATGAATACGGCAATTGCAGATCTAGTGGTTTTCATGAGAAGTCCATTAATAAAAAAGCGCCCACGGCGGGCGCTAAAATTCACCTTACCAAAGGAGCGTATGGTTCCAAGGTGAATGCATTGGCGTGAGCAGGGTTTCGTTACTCCCGCCATGCTGCTCCGGATGAGACGACTCCAAAGCAGCGCTGCCTGTGTGCTGTACTAAAACTAGCAAAGGCGGCTAACGACAAGATGATTGTGAAATTACAATTTGGACATGTAATAGATTGTAAAGTAATTATCTGCACTTTCGACGGATCAAGAAATCATAGCCGCGCGCAGCGCAGCGCATCCTGCGATGCCACTGATCGGTGGTTGGCAACGAGCTCTTGGTAGCTCCCCAAGGAATTTTCCTGGCAAAACAGAACGGCTTGGCAGAAATGCCGCCTTTTACGACCGAATTCACATGCCAGCTACTGAGTGCTCAACCGGCTGAAGGCCGCTGAATCCGCTAAGCTCAAAGGGTATGCCGGTATGACTGTCAGCAATCTTACGGCTACATTACAAATTTGTAGGATTTCGCCACGGCCAGCTTCTTCGCGTTAAGATTCAAGCGTCCTCAGGTGACCACGGCGTATGGACAGAGGTAGCGACTACCGCATGCCATGCACTCAGCCGAACCTTTAAACAGCCTGCAAACCTCTTGGCGGATTGGCCAATTCCTTCTTCACACCTTGAGATAAGTCATGCGCGTTCTAGTTGTCGAAGACGAAATTAAAACTGCGGAATATCTTCAGCAGGGCCTATCCGAAAGCGGGTATGTCGTAGACATTGTGCACAACGGTGTTGATGCCCTTCACCTATTCAACGTCAATGTCTATTCGTTGGTTCTCCTCGATGTGAACCTCCCAGGTATCGACGGATGGGATCTGCTGGAAACCATCAGGAAATCCAGCCGGGTCCGCATCATCATGCTCACAGCCCGTGGTCGCATCAACGACAAGCTCAAGGGATTGGATGGCGGCGCGGATGACTACTTGGTGAAGCCCTTCGAGTTTCCCGAGCTGCTTGCTCGCATCCGTTCTCTCCAGAGACGTGGCGATGAACTCGTCGAGAAGAGCTCGCTGAAGATTGCCGATCTGGAACTCGACTCCGTGCGCCATCGAGTTTTCCGTGGTGGCACACGCATCGATCTCACCACAAAAGAATTTGCGCTCCTGCACCTGCTCATGAGCAGGACGGGTGAAGCGCTGACTCGTTCCCAAATCATCTCTCTGGTCTGGGACATGAATTTTGACTGCGACACCAACGTCATCGATGTTGCGATCCGGCGATTGCGCTCAAAGATCGATGACCCGTTTGAAACCAAGCTCATTCATACGCTTCGTGGCGTTGGGTACGTTTTCGAGGAACGCGCATGAGTCCGTTCAGCCTGGCTGCAAAGCTAGGGTTCAAAGTCGGGTTGATGAGCGCAGCATTACTGCTTCTGTTCGCGACCTTTGGCTACTTGATGGTGGGTCAAGCGCTGGAAAGAAATGCCAGAGCAGACCTAGAAGTGAAGATGGCAGGCATGGCTCACAACCTGTCCACTATCAACGATATCTCCGGCGTCAACGCGGATGCGCACCAGCTAGTTGATTTGGTCATGGGCCATAACAACCTGTACGTGAGCATATTCGATACATCAACAAAGCAGGTACCTTTGCTCTCGATAGGCTCAAAGCAGGTCAATCTGGAGGTGCACAAGTTCCAGCCGGCTGCGCAGCCTAAAGAGCATGAATGGCGTGATACCCAGGACCGCCCACTGTTGAGCGCTTCTCGTATCATGCGCTTAGCCGATGGAACCGAAGTCAGCGTCTACATGACCATGGACCAGTCATCCAGTGAGGCCCTGCTCGATGCATTGCTGACCTGGGCCCTGATGATGTCGCCCGTCATCCTCGCATTGATCTTGGCCATCGCTTGGTGGACCGTGCGCCGCGGACTGCTACCTCTGACCAAGTTCTTGAAAGTTGCCTCGAAAATCTCCACCGAGAGCCTGGACCATCGCCTGCCAACGGATGGAATGCCCTCAGAGCTTAAAGAGCTCGCTGACGGCATTAACATCATGCTGGCTCGCCTAGATGACGGTGTGCAGCAGCTTTCTCAATTCTCTGACGATCTTGCTCACGAGTTGCGTGCACCGCTTTCCAACCTGATGGGTAAGGCCCAGGTTGCCTTGACCAGAGAACGATCGCTTCAAGAGTACCGGGAAGTGCTGGAATCGTGCACAGAAGAGCTGGACCGCATGAGCCGGATGGTTTCCGACATGCTGTTCCTGGCTCAGGTCAGTCACCCAGCATCCATGGTGGAGTTTGAACCCGTGTCGCTGGTCGACGAGGTTGAGCGTGTATGCGATCTCTTCAGCATTTCGGCAGAAGAAGGCGAGATCCAGCTGCAAATCTCTGGCAATGAGGACGTAGTGCGCGGTAATCGTCTCATGATTCAACGGGCCGTCTCGAACCTGGTGTCAAATGCTATTCGCTACTGCCCACGCGGCCGCACGGTCTACGTGAAGGTGCAACACGGTACGAGCGGTACGACATTGAGTGTCGGCAACCCGGGCCGGGGGATCGCGAGGGAACACCATGCGCATTTGTTTGAACGTTTCTATCGAGTGGACAAGAGCCGAGCACGGAGTGAGGGCGGTACCGGTCTAGGCTTAGCCATCGTTCAGTCGATTATGAGCTTGCATCAGGGCTCGGCGAGCGTGGAAGTAACCGAAGAGAACTTCACGTGGTTCCACCTTCACTTTCCCGAAGCCCAGTTTAAAGAACCTGTAATGGCTGCTGCTTAACCAGCGCAGACATGCATAAGCCCGTCAATTGACGGGCTTTTTTGTGTGCAAGCATCAGTGCCTGAGGACCACAGGCTCCATGGGCGATCGCAAAATCACCGACTTTATGATCCTCTGCTCCTCTGGATTGGCATTCCTCCACAGTTGGGTGAAATACTGCGCGTTCACCCTTTCCTGAGCGCTTACGCTGGCAGCAGTGTCTATAAAACGCATCGTCGTGTAGACACTGATCAACCCCAGGATGAAGAACGCTGTTGCCACGACCATCACATAACGTTTGGCCAAAACCGGGGCACGCTTGAGCTCCAGAATGGAGATATTGGCAGCCTTAGTCGCTGTAGAAAGCTCCGCGATTAGCGGTTTAATGGCCGTGTCGACTCCCCGACACGCGGCGGAATATGCCTCTGCCGCAGCTCGCAAAGCGACCTCTTCGGCATTCGACCAAGCTTTCTCGGCCTTCCGCACCTCATCTTGTATCTGCCGGCCGACAGTATCGACCTGCTCCACAAGGTCGTTCGACTTCTCCAGCACGGCGCTGCAGGTACGTGTCTGAGCGGTCAGCTCATCAATTTGGACAGTGAGCTTTTCAGTGCTTCGACGAAAATCACCGATCGCAACCGCCCAGGGCTCTATGTCATTCATGGCTATCTCCGAGAGCGGCCGAAAGCCGCACTGATTATTTAAGTAGATATCAAAATTGTAATTTTAGGGAAAATTTAACATCGCCCTCAGCAATGCCGAGATAGACATGATCCTTCCAGATTTGCAGATTTAACGCATCATCCCGGCCGCCAAAATTACGGAATTGTAATTATTGACTCACCTTGTCGTTAGCTTCGCGTTCCTAAACTACAAACCAACAAAGGCCGCTAATCAGGCGGACCTAGTAAAAACCGAGGCTCACAATGAAATTTGTCAAATCGATCGCTATTGGCAGCCTGCTGCTTGGTCTCACGGGTGTCGCTTATGCCGAAGGCGGCTACGAGAGAGCGAAACAGTTCAATGAAAACTTTCGAACTGAACAGGCTCGCCTATGGAGCGATGACTCTTCGGATCAGAACAAACAGCAAGTCGCTCAAGAGCAAAAGAAAGAAAGCAAGGATGGTAAGGAACAAGCCGATAATTAATCGGCGGTTAAACAGGACTCTAAATGACGAAAGCAATTTACAAAAAAGCCAGGGTACAACCTGGCTTTTTTGTGTCTGGAATTTAGCCTTCGTCCGTACGAGACGCTCCCGCATCAATTTCTCCAGCCAATCCGTTGTTACTTTGCTGAGCGTCCTTCCAACGACACAGCATTAGCTGGCTGGCGTTTACTTCGGTGATCTTGACGCAGCTCAGGTTGACAGGCAGTTCAGCGTTGCTGTCACGCAGGCGCCTGGATAGGTAGAACGAGCTATCACGTGGCCACTTAGCAGGATCCTGAATGTTCTCTGACTTCCCGCTGCTGTAGAACTCCGACGAATACGAGCGACGGCCAGGGTAGATCAGCGGAGCCGACTGAGCTGACTGCAAATCACTCCAGGCTTCAACCACATCTCGCTGGTTCTGAGGTCGCTGCTCCATTACCCCTGCAATGATGATCCCCGCACCTACGATTGGGAGTACTACAGCGCTCGTAGCGGCAGCCCAAGTGGTCTTCGGGCCTGCATCGCAGATCCGTCCAGACAACAACATGGCCCAGGCTGGTAGAGATGGAAGCAGGTAGGTCCACAGAATGTTACCGGCGAATGTAAAGAATATGGGAGTTGCCAGCGCCCAGAGCCAGAGGTAGGCCTCGAATCGCTGCATTGATCCGCGCTTGCGAATCAGCAGAGGAAGAAAGAAAGCCCATGGCAATAGCGACAAACCGAGCTGAATCCAGATGGTGCCGTATGGCTTGGCATGAGCGCTGCCATAGAGGTCTCCAGCCCAGTTGCTGACGACGTAACGACTCCAGTGTTCACCAACGAAAAAGTATTGCATGAACCCCGGCGTTTTCATTTCGGCCGCGATATACCAGGGCAAGGATATACCGAGCATTAGGACAAGGCCGCCGATCCAGGGAAGTATCAGCACTCGCCCCCACTCTTTATAGAGAACCACCCACACGAATGCTGGCGTGCCCATAAGCACCAAAATGAGCGGACCTTTAGCCAGTAGGCCCAGGCCCAGCCCGGCGAACATCAGGTAGGCATCCGCGTTGCTGGAGCACTTCATCCAACGCCAGAATCCATAGCTGGAGAGCAAAATCGAGAACGACAGAACAGGGTCAGTCAGCACGACTCCGCTGGAGACTAGGCCAAGTGTCGTACTAGAGAAGATGATGGCGGCCCAGATTCCAGCATTACGCGAGATCTGCTGAGTACCGAGCTTGATGATGATGAAACAGCTGCCCAGATGCAGCAGCCAGGCCGGGAATCGAGCAGCGAACTCATTCACCCCGAAAACCGTCATGCTCGCAGCCTGGGTCCAGAAGGATAGCGGCGGCTTACCCCAGAACGGTACCCCGTAGTCGAACATCGGCGTGATCCAATCGTTTAACTCGACCATCTTGCGTGCCATTTCGGCATAGCGTGCCTCCGATGTGTCCATCAGTGGGTAGACGCCCAAACCCAACAAGCGCAATACCAGAATTGAACCCAGGATCCACCACAGGGGCCGCTCTTTTCTCAGATTCAGCATTTCTTACCCTCGATCAAAGGCACCGAAGCATGGAGCGACACGGGATCTGCCTTGCTGTTGCTCTTCAGGAAATAGCGAGGCCGGCGTTTGACTTCTGCGAGTGCCACGCCTAGGTACTCCCCCACCATGGCAACTCCGATGCACAGAAATGAAGCCATTCCGACGAGCAGGTGATGGACGTCGAAGCTGCCTGCTACGAGCGATGCAAGCATGTAGCAGATGCTGGAGACGAATAGACCGAAGCTGATTAGACTGAATATGCGTAGCGGTTTGCGAGAGAAACTGACGATGCTCTCAATGGCCAAATTGAAGAGGCCAGCGGCGTTCCACTTGGTGCTACCGGCATGGCGCACAGTACGATCGTAAGGCAGCTCGACGGTGCGAAAACCTACCCAGCCGATCATCCCCTTGAGTATTCTGGAACGCTCATCCAGCGCTCGAAGTGCCGCCAGTGGAGCAGGTCCGATCAGGCGGAAATCGCTGACATCGGCGGGCAGATCAACCTTTTCAACCAGGCGCTGCATGACCCAGTAGTAAGCCCGGGCACTCACACGCTTGAACCATGAATCACCGGTTCTAAGGTTGCGCTGCATGTTTACTACATCGTAGCCACGCTGCCAGAAATCCACCATGGCCGGGATGAGCTCAGGTGGGTCCTGCAGGTCGACGTCAATGAAGATTAATGCGCTGCCACGGGCATGATCTATCCCGGCGCTCAGTGCTGCCTCTTTGCCGAAGTTGCGGCTGAGGAACAGACTACGAACAGCCGATCCATCCTGATAATCGCGTAGCAAATTTGCAGTTCGATCGTTGCTTCCATCATCAATGTAGAGAATCTCACAAGAGACAGGTAGGCGCTTTACGACGCGGGTGATGCGCTGATGGAACTCTGGAATGCTCTCCTCTTCCTGAAAGCATGGAACGACTATGGTTAATAAGGGATCAGGGCGCTCGGGAAAGCGATGTAATGTCTGCATGATTGAATGTCCAGAAACGGTGTGCAATGAATCCAAGTGCAGTGAGCGTCACAGTCACTAGGACCTGGGAGATGAGCGGTGACAGATTCGACTTGATGAGCAACCACATACCCACGCCGTTGCCGATGTTTGTTGCTAGCGCGACCAGTGCAAACCGAAGAGGCTGAAATTTCCGAAAGCCATCCGCCTTAAAACAGTACGCCCTATTACCTATGAAGCTTGCAATAGCGCCTACCAGGCCGCCGAAAATACTGGCTAGAAATGGCGTAGACATCTCTGTAGCTACCAGCAACAGGAACACAAAATAATGGATTGCAGTGGCTATGAATCCGATCCCTAGATAACGAATCAGTAACCTATAAAGAGGTGGGCTTTTATTTTCCATGTCCGAAGCCTATGGAGGCAAAGGTGAAAAAATGGTGAATCAAATGTAAAAGCACCGCTACCTAAACACACATGTTTCGAGGAACAAAAAAACGGGATGCTAGGCTAGCAGGCTATAATATCAGCAGGATTGCTTGAAAATTACGCTTTGGCAATGAAGGGCCTCCAATAACGCACGCATGACCTACACATTACAATGTTGACAATATAAGGAATGCCGGGCGGCGTTGAGATAAATTCCCCGCATCAAGGGGGACCTAATGGTTACACAAAATGAAACATATACAAGCGGCTCTGTTTCTTACAGTCCTGACATATTGGATGATCTGCCAATTGATGATCAGCTAGCGCTAGAATTTTTCGCAACAGCACGTTGTGCGAGTTTCAAACAGGCTGCCCGAGGGCTCAATGTACCGGTGGTAGGCTTGCGGAAACGCCTAGAAAAGCTTGAGGAGCACATCGGTGCTCCAGTATTTGTCTATAAGCACAACAAGCTTGCTCTGACGCGCACAGGCGAAAGGGTCAGTCATTACCTGAGCCAGCTCTTCGGCCCAGACGGCCTCGGCAAGGCCGGCGAGAAGGAAGTGCCCAGGCTTACCATCGCGATCACGGAGCCGGTGCTCAGCGACATCGTGAACCGCGATCTGGTCGCATATGTGCGGGATCATGCCGAAATGCAACTAGAAATCCACTCTGAGTGCACAGCGAGAATGCTCTCTGAGTGTGAAGTTGATGTAGGCATAATTTTCGTCACCCCGGATGATGACGGCGAGCTCGATCGAAACCCTACCTATAGGTTTGAAAGGCTTGGTCGAATTGGGCATTCGCTGTTTATTTCCAGTCGCTACTCACGAAGCGTCACGCTGCCAGTTGAGAACGTGGATCTGCATAACTTCATGCTCGTTGTCCCTTGGGATGATGAGATCTTGGCAGACTCACAAAAATGGGCTTCGATAATGGCCGAGCATCAGGGAGGCACAACACGGGTAAAAAACTATAACTTGTCACGCGGCCTCGTCGTCGGAGGCGCTTGCATCGGTGTGCTGCCGGACTACAGTAGAAAAATGGAAAGGAACATCATTCCTATACCGGGTTTCCTGGATGACCTAGTGGAGAAAGATATCTATCTTGTTATCAAATCGACATGCATTCGTAACCCACAGGTATTGGAGATCCGCAGATTGATAAAAAAGAGCTTTTTTGATAAGAAGGATTGGCTTGTTCGGTGACAATTTTGTTAGGTTACAAAATCTCCCCTTAACACTCCAGCAACACAACTGTCATTTTTGCTTGCAAACTAGTCAGAGTGCTTAGAACAAAGGCATCTTGTTACAGCGGGTGACGAACGTGACCTGCTCCTATCTTCAAGATCTATAACGGCCGGCACAGGGCGAAACAATCTGTCGGCTGCTAGCACTTAACACACGAGAGGCAAGCAATGATCCGTTCTTCGAACATGCGGGAAAAGCTGTTGGTCGCTGCAATAGTAGGCACATTTTCCTCGCAAGCATTTTCCGGAACAGTCACTACCGACGGAGCTGACCTAGTTCTAAAAACCAAGGGCGGTCTTGAACTTTCTACCACCGACAAGGAATTCAGCTTCAAATTGGGCGGTCGCGTTCAGGCCGACTATGGCCGATTCGACGGTGTCTTCACCAAGAACGGCGATACCGCAGATGCGGCCTACTTCCGTCGCGCCTACATCGAGTTCGGCGGCACTCTGTACCGAGACTGGAAATACCAGGTCAACTATGACCTGTCCCGCAACACTGGTAACGACTCCGATGGCTACTTTGATGAGGCCAGCCTGACGTACACCGGCTTCGCCCCAGTCCAGCTGCGTTTCGGCCGCTTCTACACCGATTTCGGTCTTGAGAAGGCAACCAGCTCGAAGTGGACAACTGCCATGGAGCGAAACCTCTCCTACGACGTAGCCGACTGGATCAACGACAACGCCGGCATGGGTGTTCAGGCGACCAGCACCATCGCTGACATGGCCTACCTGTCGGGTAGCGTTTTCAGCGAAACCAACAACGACTCCGACGGTGACAGCACCAAGCGCTACAACGTGCGTGGTGTTTTCGCACCGCTGCACTCTGACGGTAATGTCCTGCATGTCGGTGCCCAGTATGCCTATCGCGACCTCAAGGACAGCGCCGTCGACACCCGTATACGCTCGCGCCTGGGCGTTCGCGGTGTAGACACCAACGGCGGCGGCGATGCGGGAACCAACGGCAATCGCATGCTGTTCGGTGGTGCTGCTGCGCAAGAAGGCCTTTGGGACAACGATTCGGTCTGGGGCGTTGAAGGCGCCTGGGCCACGGGTCCATTCTCCGTTCAAGCTGAGTACCTTCGCCGCAAGCTGAAGGCTGATCAGTCCGCCAATGACATGAAGGCTTCGGGTTACTACGCACAGATGGCGTACACGCTGACCGGCGAACCGCGAATTTATAAGCTCGACGGCGCGAAATTCGACACCATCAAGCCACAGAACAAAGATCTGGGCGCCTGGGAAGTTTTCTACCGCTTCGACGATATCAAGGTCGAGGATGGCAATCTGGTTGCCACCGCGGACCAATCCGATGAACGCAAGGCCAAGAGCCACACGGTCGGCGTGAACTGGTACGTCAACGAGGCGGTGAAAGTCAGTGCCAACTACATCAACGTGCGCACAGACAACAACGAAAACACTGTCGGCGACGACAAAGGCAACGCCTTCATCACTCGCCTACAATACGTGTTCTGATTCCCCAATCAGGTGACACAAAAAAGCCGGGAGCGCTCAGTGCACTCCCGGCTTTTTTGTGCGCTTCGTTCAATGATCAGGCGTCTTTACGATAAGCCAACAGGCGAAGGGCATTGAACACGACAAGGAGCGTGGAACCCTCATGAATGGCAACGGCAGCGCCGATGCTCAAGCCCATGATGGTGGAGGGAACCAGGATGGCCACGATTCCGAGGCTGACGAACAGGTTCTGGCGAATGATCGAGCGGGTGTGACGACTGAGGCCGACCGCAAAGGGAAGCTGCCGGATGTCGTCTGCCATCAGCGCGATATCGGCCGTTTCCAAGGCGACATCGGAGCCTGCCGCCCCCATTGCGATGCCTACGCTCGAATGGGCCATGGCAGGCGCATCATTCACGCCGTCGCCCACCATGGCGACTTGGGAGCTGAGGCGAAGGTTCTTGATCGCCTGTACCTTGTCGTCTGGCATCAGATCTCCCCACGCTTCGTCCAGGCCGACTTGCCTGCCCACTGCTTCGGCGACGCGGTTGTGGTCCCCGGAAATCATGATCATGCGGTCGATGCCCATTTCCCTGAGTTTCTGGAGTGCCTCTTTCGCTCCTTCTCGGGGGGTGTCCAACAAGCCGATCACCCCCAGATCCTTGTCAGCACGGCGCACCACCATGGTAGTGCGGCCCGACTGGCGCAGGCGCTCTGCTGCCTCTAGGGCGGCTTTGCTAAGGGCCGGAATGGCGTCGGCACCGAACATCTCGACTTTGCCAATCCAGACGAACTGATCATCCAGCTCAGCGCGTACGCCGCGGCCAACCAGGTTTTTCAGGTTCCTGGCCTGGTATTTGCCCCTGCTACCAATCATCTCCTCGCCGTCGCGCACGATAGCTGCGGCGAGTGGGTGGTCGCTCATAGACTCCACTGCGATAGCGACGGCCAGCAGGTCCGGAACCTGGGTACCGGCTAGCGGTATCACATCGGTGATGCGGGGACGCCCCTCGGTCAGGGTGCCGGTTTTGTCGAAGGCCATGGCATTCAAAGAACCGAGTTCTTCGAGCGGAGCACCGCCCTTGATCAGTACCCCGCCTCTGGCAGCCCTGGCGATGCCGGAAAGAATGGCGCTGGGTGTAGCAATCGCAAGCGCACACGGGCTGGCTGCGACCAAGACCGCCATGGCACGGTAGAACGAATCACGGAATGGCTCATCGATGAAAATGCCAGCACACATCAGCCCTACCACCAGAAGCAGGACCAAGGGGACGAACACCCTTTGGAAACGGTCTGTGAAGCGTTGAGTCGGCGACTTTCTGACCTCGGCTTCACTGACCATTTTGATGACCCGCGCCAGGGTGCTTTCCGTGGAGCGACGCGTTACTTCGACCTCAATCAGGGTTTCGCCATTGATGGTGCCGGCGAAGACTTTCGACACAGCATCCACGGCATCCGGCTTGCTGCGGGCAAGAGCGGCATCAGCGACTGGTTGCTTGTCCACCGGGACGCTCTCACCAGTCACGGGAGCCTGGTTGATGCTTGAAGAGCCTACGACCACAAAGCCATCGGCCGGCAAACGGTCATTGGGGCGTACGATGACAATGTCGCCAGGCACGAGGAGTTCTACAGGCAACTCCTTCGTGCCGTTTGTGCTCCGCACGATGGCGGTGGCAGGGGCGAGCTTGGAAAGTGCCTCGATGGCTTTCTTGGCTCTGCCCATCGCATAGCTTTCCAGTGAATGCCCCAGGCTGAACAGGAACAACAGCAGTGCACCTTCTGCCCAGGCGCCAATGCTCGCGGCCCCCGCTGCGGCGAGCAGCATCAGCGTGTCGATTTCGAAGCGCTTCTGGCGGATATTGCTGATCGCCTCCTTGGTGGTGAACCATCCACCGAACACGTAGGCAGATACGTACAGAACTAGCGGCAGCCTGTCGATCAGCCCGAGCTTTCCGGCCAGAACTCCGGCACCGAGCAGCGCACCACAGATCAGTGCGAAGACCAACTCGGTGTTCATGCCGAAGATGCCCCCATGCTCATGGCTGTGGCCTTCGTGCCCCGCTTGGTCGTCGGGGCGTTCAAGCAAACTTTTCATAACTCGTACCTTCTGGGGTATCGCTATTGATTAGCTGAAATCTATTTCACGGCTTGCCCGAGGGCTGATCATTAAGAGTGACGCTCTTAACAAGGCACGCAGGGGAAATAAAAAATGCCAGGCTCTGCCTGGCATTTATGAATTCATTAATTATTCTATTCAAAGCGCTCACTACTTATTGTTGATGCATTGCGAGTACATGGAGTAGCGAACCGTTTTGAGCGTACCCTGGGAGTCCTCGAAGCTCATCAACCGTGGGTAGACCTGGCAGGTGCGGGGGTCTTGAGATTGGCGCACGAATTTCGCCACATCGATTTTCATGCCGTATTTGTAATCTTGAATTTCCGGCATCGGCTTGCCATTTTTCTCGGCATACTTCGCCACAGCGGTCTGGTGGTCGTTGATATATTGCAGCTGCTTGCTTTCTGAGAAAGTGTTGGCCTGCGAAGCCATCGAGAAAACAACAAGTGCAGCAGCAATAATTAGCTTTTTCATAATAACCTCTCAAATTCAAATCTTCTCGGGCGTAACTTTAGCAACGCATAGGCATCACTGGCATGACGAGAAACTTACAATTTTGAAAGGTAAGTGCATCTGGCTCATATAAAACAAAAAAGCCCACAACGTGTGTTGTGGGCTTCTCTTTAGTGGCTATCAGCTAACCACTTCGGCCTCATCACCGTCTTCATCCTTGCGGTGTGCCCATTGATACAGGGCAGGGAGCACCAACAAAGTCAGCGCGGTGGAGGACAGGATCCCGCCAATCACCACTGTCGCCAGTGGCCGCTGAACCTCTGCACCGGTACCGGTTGCCAAGGCCATCGGGATGAAGCCCAGGGACGCCACCAGGGCTGTCATCAGCACAGGTCGCAGTCGGGTCAACGCGCCTTCGTCGACGGCCTGCCTAAGCGTTCGTCCCTCCTCTCGCAATCCGCGGATGAAGGCAATCATCACCAGGCCGTTCAGTACCGCGACGCCGGACAGTGCAATGAAGCCAACCCCAGCCGAGATCGACAGCGGGATGTCCCGCAGCCACAGCGCCACGACGCCACCGGTGAGTGCGAATGGAATACCGGTGAACACCAGCATGCCGTCTTTCAGGTTGTTGAACATCAGGAACAGCAGGGTCATGACCAGCAGCAAGGCAACCGGAACCACGATCTGCAGACGCTTGGCCGCCGATTGGAGCTGCTCGAACTGGCCACCCCAGGTGGTCCAGTAACCAGCAGGAATCTGCACCTTGGCATCCAGCGAAGCGGTTGCCTCTTGAACGAACGACCCCAGGTCGCGGCCCCGGACGTTGGCGCTGACGATCACCAGACGCTTGCCGTTCTCGCGGCTGATCTGGTTCGGACCCAGCTGCAGGTCCAGGTTAGCGACCTGCGACAGCGGGATGAAGCCGATCTGATTGGCACCTTGAGATGCATTGGCCGGTACAGGGATCAGAAGGCTGGACATACCTGCTACGTCGGTACGTACGGTCTCAGGCAGGCGCACCACCATGTCGAAGCGACGGTCGCCTTCATACAACGTGCCGGCCGTACGACCGCCGACAGCGATGGCGATCGAGTTCTGTACATCCGCGATGTTCAGGCCGTAGCGTGCGGCTTTCTCGCGGTCGATGTTGATGGTCAGCACCGGCAGGCCGGTGGTCTGTTCAACCTTGACCTCCGAAGAGCCCGGTACCGCTTTGAGCGCTGCAGCGATCTTGTTGGCCGTGTTGTTGAGCACGTCCATGTCATCGCCGAACACCTTCACTGCGACGTCACTCCGTACGCCCGAGATCAGCTCGTTGAAACGCAACTGGATGGGCTGGGACAGCTCATAGTTGCTGCCTGGGACACCGGCTGCGGCTTTCTGCACTTCAGCAATCAGCTCATCGCGAGGCTTCTTAGGGTCGGGCCACTGATCCTGAGGCTTGAGCATGATGTAGGCGTCGGAGGCGTTAGGCGGCATCGGGTCGGATGCGATTTCGGCTGTACCCGAGCGCGCAAACATCCGCTCTACTTCCGGGACCTGCTCAATCACAGCCTTTTCAAGGCGTTGCTGCATTTCTACGGATTGGGTCAGGCTCGTACCTGGCACGCGCATGGCCTGCATCGCAAAGTCACCTTCACTGAGGCTTGGAATGAACTCGCTACCCATACGACTTGCAAGCACACCACTGAGCACGACCAGGACTACAGCGGCCGAGAACGCGATGTTCCGATGCCCAAGGACCCACTTCAAAATCGGCTCATAACGCAGCCGCGCAGTGCGCATCACCACGCCTTCCTCTTCCTTGACCTTGCCAGTGACGAACATGGCGATGGCTGCCGGAACGAAGGTGACGGAGAGGATCATTGCACCCAGCAGCGCCATCACAACGGTGAAGGCCATGGGGTGGAACATTTTGCCCTCGACGCCGGTCAGGGCGAAGATCGGCAGGTACACCACCATGATGATCAACTGACCGAAGATCAGTGGCCGGCGAGCTTCACCCGCAGCAGCGAAGACCTCATGGAAGCGCTCAGCTTTGGTGAGCATACGGCCATGCTTGTGTTGCGCATGAGCCAGTCGACGGATCGCGTTTTCTACAATTACCACGGCACCGTCGACGATGATTCCGAAGTCGAGTGCGCCTAAGCTCATTAGGTTGGCGCTGACCTTGTTGTTGAACATACCGGTGAAGGTGAACAGCATGGACAACGGGATCACCATCGCGGTGATGAGTGCAGCACGGATGTTACCGAGGAACAGGAACAAAATGGCGATTACTAGAATCGCGCCTTCCACCAAGTTCTTCTTCACAGTTGCAATAGCTTTTTCAACCAGGTTGGTGCGGTCGTAGACCGTCACGGCAACCACACCTTCTGGAAGGGTACGGTTGATGTCAGCCAGTTTGGCGGCAACAGCCTGAGACACGGTACGGCTATTTTCACCGATCAGCATGAACACGGTGCCGAGTACGACTTCGCGACCGTTCTCGGTGGCAGCCCCCGTCCGGAGCTCTTTGCCAATGCTAACGTCAGCGACGTTGCTGATTCGAATCGGTGCGCCATCGACACTGGTGATCACAATGTTGGCGATGTCTTCGATGTTACCGACCTGCCCTGGCGCACGGATGAGGAGCTGCTCACCATTACGCTCGATGTAACCGGCGCCGACGTTGGCGTTGTTGCTTTCCAACGCTGCGACCAGATCATTGAGGGTCAGTTTGTATGTAGCTAGGCGCTTCGGATCCGGCGCGACCAGGAACTGCTTGGCGTAACCACCGATGGTGTTGATCTCGGCCACACCTGGGACGTTCCGCAGCTGCGGCTTGATGATCCAGTCCTGGATCACACGCAGGTCGGTTGGGGTGTACGGTGTACCGTCTTCCTTGACCGCACCATCCTCAGCTTCAACGGTCCACAAGAAAATTTCACCAAGCCCAGTGGATACCGGACCCATGACAGCCTCAACGCCCTCTGGCAACTGCTCCTTCGCAACTTGCAGCCGCTCGTTGATCAACTGGCGGGCAAAGAAGATGTCAGTGCCATCCTTGAAGATCACGGTGACCTGAGACAGGCCAGAGCGAGACAAGGAACGGGTCTGTTGAAGGCCCGGGAGACCGGCCATGGCCGTTTCAACTGGAAACGTGATCCGCTGTTCAGTTTCCAATGGCGAATAGCCAGGCGCAGCAGCGTTGATCTGCACCTGGACGTTAGTGATGTCGGGTACCGCATCGATGGGCAGCTTCTGATAGCTGTAGATACCGATGCCGGCCATGATCAGAACAGCGATCATTACAACGATGCGCTGCTCAATGGCGAATCTGATGATACGTTCAAACATGAGAAATCATCCTGTCAGTTCGCATCAGTGACCGTGTTCGGCAGACGCTTTGCCGAGCTCAGACTTGAGTGTAAAGCTGCCACTGGCTGCTACTTGGGCGCCGGCTTGGATGCCGTCGATGATTTCCACGTATCCATTGTCACGGCGGCCCGTTTTTACCGGCCGAGTGTCAAAGCCTTCCCTGGTGCGCACAAATACCGAGGGTTTGTCTTCAACGGTCTGCACGGCGCCTTCAGGAACGGCCACAGCCACTCGATCGGTCTGAGAAGTGACGGCGATGTTCACGAACAGACCTGGACGCCAGGCGCCGTGAGGGTTGGTCAAGGTAACGCGAACGGTCGCTGCACGGTTTTGCTCACCCAGCAGGCTGCCTACATAACCCACCTTGCCGTCGACCTCGACGTTCATGTCGGGCGATGAAACTTTTACCGCACGGCCCGTCACCACCTTGCCCAGTTCAGTGGGAGGGACAGCGAAGGTGGCCCACACCTGATTCAGGTCGGACAAGATGAAAGCGTTAGTCGCCTCGCTGACGACTTCACCCATGGTCAGGTGCTTCTCTACCACCACGGCGTCAAAGGGTGCCCGAAGCTCGTAACGATTGCCGCCTACGGAATTGACCGAAGCGCCGATGGCACCGACCTTCTGCTTGGCATTGGCCAGAGATATCTCTGCTTCTTGCAGCGCTTGGCGTGCCTGCAGGTAATCCTGCTCGGCGGAGATCTTGTCCTGCCACAGTTGCTTCTCACGGTCGAAGGTAACGCGGGCCAGCTCTACGCGTCGCTGTGCGGCTTGTTGTTCGCTGCGCAGGTCAGAAATCTGTTGGCTGGCAATCACTGCGAGGACTTGGCCTTTCTTAACGGCTTCGCCCAAGTCGGCCTGGACACTTTCAACAACGCCAGGGACCCGAGGGACAACATGTGCAGTCCGGTCTTCGTCGAAACGAATCTCCCCCGGGAAAGTCACAACGGTGCCGAGGTCACGGGGGGCCGCAGACTCCAGGACTACCCCAGCTGCCTTGATCTGTTCAGCGCTCAGGGTCAGCTTGCCCTCTTCCTCACCACCCTCTTCGCTATGGCCTTCTGCACCATGACCCTCATCACCCTCCTCTTTGGCGGCTGATGCGGTCGTCTTCTCATCGCCATGGCCATCGTTAGCGCCGTGCTCGACGGTACTGGCGGCCTGCTCTCCGGAACTGTTGTTCCAGGCAAGGCTGCCAAATCCAAGGGCTGCCACAGCGGCGACCGCGAGGGCGATCTTGCGTTTGTTATCCATTGCTACTCCTGCTGATCATAGGCACCGACGTGTTATGCCGAGCGCCGAAGAAAATTTCTGGCCCGTTCAACGAACGCCGGCAGTCGAACCGACATCGCCATAAACCCTTTCCACCTGCGCACGCGCATTGGTCGCTGTTGCCAACGAATCGAGGTATTGGCCACGAGCGACGATCAAGGTGCGCTGGGCATCCAGCACTTCGATGAAGCCGAATTTGCCCATCTCGAAACCGCGAGTTGCGGTCTCCACAGCCTGCTGTGCGGACGGCAGAATGGTCTTGTCGTAGGACTCGACCTCCTGCATGGCGGTCGCCCACTGGTTTACTGCGGTTTGGGTTTCGCTACGCAGCCTCAGCTCAACTGCGTTGCGCTGGTCTCGGGCTTGATCTGCGCGTCGAGAAGCGGAAAGAATGTTGCCCTGATTACGATCAAACAGCGGCAATGGCATGGACAGTCCTACAGTGTTGACCCGTTCACGTACGGAGCGGTCGTACTGGCTACCCACGCTTACAGTGAGGTCTGGGATTCGCTGAGCTTTCTCTGAGCCGAGGGACGCATCGCTTTTGTCGATCTGCACCACGGCCTGACGCATTTCCGCAGTTTGATCGAGCCTCGACAACAGCTCTTCAGCGTCCGGAGGCAAACCTGGGGAGAGGGTCGGCGAATCCAGGCGATCGAATACTGTGACCGAGCTCCCCGTAATTTGAGCTAGCTGCTGGTAAGCGGTCGCTTTCTCCGTTTCGGCGCGTCTGACCTGCAGCTTGGCTTCGGCCAACTGTACTTGAGCACGAGTAGCCTCTACTGGGGAGGATTTACCTGCGCGAACGCGGCCGTCGACAATGCGCAGACCACGCTCAGTCAGCTCCAGAGATTGCTTGGCTAGATCTAGGCCAGTCTGCGCTCGCAATGCTGCGTAGAAGGCTTGAACGACCTCGGCGCGCAGAGCGTTCACTCGACGGTCCAACTCCAGCTGTGCAGCAGTCTGGCCATAGGTGGCGACGTCAACACGTGCGCCCCGCTTTCCGCCCAGCTCCAGGGTCTGGCTGAGCGTCACAGTTGTCTGGCTAGTGCTGCGACGGGTGTCTTCTACGTCGTACGAGATTGTTGGGTTGGGGATAAGCCCTGCCTGCTTGCGTGCCCCATCTGCGATCCCAATCTCCTGACGGGCGGCGGCCATGTCAGGGTTGGCATCCATCGCCGTCGAAAGCGCTTGAGGCAAGCTGATGCTTTGGGCAAATGCAGCAGGTGCCATCAGCCCGGAGATGACCGCACAGAGTGCGGCTATCTTCCAGGGTGAGATTGAGGTCTTAGGAAAGACATTGCGGATATACCGGGGCACTTTAATGGTCCTCGTGCACAAACTTCGATAAAGCTTGGCGAGAACGCCGAAACAGCTGCCAAGCCCCACTGGATTAGGTGATGGCACTCTAAAGAGCGGTAGCTATCAGAGGGGTGGCTAGAAAATTACAATTTCGTAAGAAAAGTGGGTAATGCCCGTAAACACTGAGAAATTCAGTCGAACCCAGGATTTGATTACAACCGAGAGAGATGGCTAACACACGGTGCTAGGCACCCGGATAACCTGTAGATGACGAAATTGTAATTATCCTATCACCCTCCCGTTATCTTCGGCCTGCAAATATGAGCTCGGCGCTCTTCATAGGCGCGCCGCCGGGTCAGAACATATAAAGACACCCGCGTCGGTACACATAATAAAAACTGCCGTAAATCAAAGGAGCATCAGATGAAAATCAAAGTACCACTGTATTTGGCGGCAGTTTCTGCGCTGTCTGGAAGCTATGCAATTTCTGCTCAAGCTGAAGACAAACCAGAAGGTTTCATTGAGGGCAGCAGCCTTACAGTGCTCAACCGCAACTTCTACTTCAATCGTGATAATCGCGACAGTTCGGCTCCCACTTACAACAGTGGTAAGGGCAACACCAACGGCTACTCCGAAGCCTGGGCGCACGCGCTCATTTCCAAATTCAACTCTGGTTTTACCCAGGGTACCGTCGGTTTTGGTGTTGATGCCTTTGCAATGATCGGCCTCAAGCTTGATACCGGCGACGGTCGCAACGGCGGCCGTAGCTCCTTCGACGTGCTGCCCGTTGATAACAAGGGTGAGGCGCGTGATGAATACACCAAGGTTGGCGGAGCGGCCAAAATCCGCTTGTTCGATACCGTGGTGAAAGTGGGTGATGTATTCCCATCGACGCCGGTCGTCGCAGCGGGCGACTCGCGCCTCCTGCCAGAAAGCTTCCGCGGCGTGACCGTTGAGAACAGCAGCATCCAGGGCCTCACCCTGCAAGGTGGTCGACTGCATGCAATGAGCCAACCGGTTTCCAGTAACCTGAACGACAATTTCGTTACCTTCTATGGCGGCCCGGTCAACTCGCCTTGGATCGGCTACGGCGGCGGTGACTACTCGATCAACGACAATTGGACCGTGAGTGTCTACGGCAGCCAGTTGAAAGATGTCTGGAACCAGTACTACGCCGGTACCAGCTTCGCCTACCCACTGAGCGATGACCTCGCGCTGATTGGTGGGTTCAACTACTACAAAGCCGTGGATGAAGGTAAACGCCGACTGGGCGAGTTCGACAACAATATCTGGAGTGCCAAGGTCGGTGTTCGCTACGGCGCCCACACCTTGGCCCTGTCACACCAGCGCAACAATGGCGATGACGATTTTGATTACCTGCGTCAGTCGGACTCAATCTTCGTAGACAACTCGATCCAGTACAGCGACTTCAACTCGCCGAAAGAACGCTCCTGGATGATGCGTTATGACCTTAACTTCACCAGCTACGGTATTCCTGGTCTGACGTTCATGACCCGCTACGCAAGGGGTTCGGGCGCAGACTACTCGAACGCCAACCAGTTCTACATGCGTACCGACGACAACGGCAATCCGCTCACCGATCAAAAACGTTGGGAGCGTGACGTCGAGGTGAAATATGTCGTTCAAACCGGCCCGGCTAAAGACTTGTCCTTCCGGTTGCGCCAAGCTACCACGCGTGCCACTGCTTTCGAATCGGACCTTGATGAAACTCGCGTGATCATTGAATACCCGCTTTCTATTCTGTAATTCTCTGATCGGATCAGTTTTCCATGAACTGGCCCCTCAGAAAAACGTGCATTACGCATTCACCTTGAGTGGCTTAAGTGCTCCTTTGGTAAAAGGTGAATATTTGGCGCCCTTTGGGCGCCTTTTTTTATCTAAAATTCGAGCAGTTGTTCGAGTTCATGCATCGCATGTCGATGCAGCTCATGGCTACACCAATGTCCAGCCTCCTCAATGAGGGGAACTTCGCCGTCATCTGAACGGAATGAAACCAGAACAAAGAATAGAATAACCCAGTACTTCATAAGGTCAAATCACCTATTGGAGAGAGGGCTCGCATCTGTCAAACCCAAACCGCGACAAGATATAACGCCAGACTATCAAATATATTACCTAGAAATTACAAATCCGTAATTTAGCCCCCAGACAACTCTTTTTGATTTACCATTCATTTCAATAACGCCGGCGCGCGTGCGCGGTTAATTGCTCAGTGATGTCGAGACAAAATCCCATGCGAATTCTGGTAATTGAGGATGAAGTAAAAACTGCGGAGTATGTGCGTCAAGGCCTTACTGAATGCGGTTATGTTGTAGATTGCGTCCATACCGGTTCAGATGGATTATTCCTGGCCAAGCAGCACGAATATGAGTTGATCATCCTTGATATCAATCTGCCGGAGATGGATGGGTGGCAGGTGCTTGAACTGTTGCGACGTAAAAACTGCCCTTCTCGTATCATGATGCTGACGGCTAGAAGTCGCCTAGCAGATAAGGTTCGGGGCCTGGAGAACGGTGCAGATGACTACCTAATCAAGCCATTTGAGTTCCCAGAACTGCTGGCCCGGGTCCGCGCCTTGATGCGCAGGTCTGACCACCCTGCATCCGTCGAGATAATTCGTGTAGCTGACCTCGAACTCGACCAGAGCCGTCACAGAGCCTTCAGGGATGGCCAGCGCATCGATTTGACTACAAAAGAGTTTGCACTGTTGCACTACCTGATGCGCAACACGGGGGTGGTACTGAGCCGTACGCAGATCATCTCACAGGTTTGGGACATGAACTTTGACTGCGATACAAACGTTGTAGAGGTGTCGATTCGAAGGCTCAGAGCCAAGATCGATGATCCTTTCGAGACGAAGCTTATCCACACGCTCCGAGGCGTGGGCTATGTTCTTGAGAAGCTGTAAGCGACCAACCGCCTAGCCTTGGAAACAGCTCGACTGATTATCCAGCGCCTACTACATTGACAGTTAAATTTTAATTCCAACAGCACTTATCTTCGCAATAAGCATGTCAAACCAACAAGCACCACCCATTGACCCGGAGTCAAGGAGACCAGACCACGAGAAATTTAGTGATACGCAATCCACTCAGAGTACTGATAGGACGGTCGTGGCGGAACGGGGCAACGAAAGCCAACAATCCAGCCATTAATCGCAAAAATCGCTCTGGGTTGCCGATTGGAAAACTACCAATCAGACAGTGGAATCTAGAGATCCACCACATAAAACGCAATTCCCACCAGTACGATCTAGCTCTCCGGGGCCAACAGGTTTTACCATCAAGATACTAATATCAATCGAGTGACTTAGCATTGCCTCGATAAGGTCAATGTATTGAACTCGAATCGCTTCATACATAGTCCGCACCATAACAACTTCACGCTGAAGCTTATGATTCTTTTCTTGAAGATTCCTGTATTTAGCATCGCCATCATGATTAATCTTTGAAACTAGACAAGACCGCAAGCAAGCGTCAATTTCAGATTGATATTTCCTGATTGTCTCTCTAGAAACTCCTGCGTATTTAGAAAATTCTTTTTGGCTATAAACATATCCTCCAATTTCTTTTTGGCGAACACTTATCAATTCCAAAATCTTAGAATTGAGATACCCCTTTAGACGCTCACCTCTGAGCTGCATAAGCCCCCCGATATATTAATTCTTTTTAAAAATCTCATTCAACAGAAAATCAGCCGACAGTTCAATATTTTTGAAATGTTGGTATTGCGGACTCAACTCCCCTCCAGCAGTTAAGATATGATTCTTTATTAAGTTAGCGTCTCGGCTCAATCTTTCAATTTCCAGACGCTGCGCATCATCTTGAACGTTCACTATTAAATCCTCGCAAGGCTTGCCATTTGTCCCCTTCGCCAAACATGACAGACTGTGCTGGCATGGTTTCAACGCAAGGTTGTGAGCGCACGCTCCATGTGGCATTGGATTAACCACACGAATGGCTGCTGAAAGATATTCCTCTGCGGCTTGACGATTTTCAATTCTAAGTTTATTGAAAGTTGTTTGAATAACCCCCACAGCTCTATCTTGCCTAACACTTTCAATCATATCCTGCAGAATCAATGATCTGCTTAAAGCTGGTGTATGATCATAAACCTGAGCCTGCGTGAGGTCTGAACGTCCTAGGATCAGGTTCACCTGAACATCAGATAAACCTCCCTGCTTATAGACAGTATTGAGCCAATGCCTAATATCATGCCAGTAAAACTCAGCCACTTCACCGGTACGAGGATCGAGGACATTAAATTTCTTAAATAATGACTCTTCAGTTCTTGATGTACCATCAAGCCACCCTTGAAACATACCAACCGAAACCTTCCTAAATTCCCTATCACTCTTAGCATTAGAAAATGTCAACAAATTCCGCGGGATAATGAATAATGAATTTTCCGGCTCTAGAATTGCCACACCATTCTTTTGGATCGTAGGCAGAATTTTTCGAGCAAAGTTTAATTCGAACTCAAAATCAGGCTGAAATGGAAAAGTTTTATTCTCAAGCTGACACAACAAAGCCTCATCAAGGATATCGTCAACAATCTCACGCATCCATGATGGATTGAAGGTAACTTCACAAAATGCCTCAAGACGCTGCAACGATATAGCATGAGGGTGGCGCCTCAACCTGCTTCGCCACTTATATACATTTGAAGTCAAAGGCAAATATTCATTCCAAGCTTTCTCATACATAAATATCTTAGAATTCATAGCTTTCTGACATTGAAGCAACTTGACAACTGTTCGTGTAGAGGCACCCAGAAATGCCGCGACCTCAGACACACGCCCGAGGCGTCCAACCAACTGAATTACATCTACAAATTGCCCTGTAGATTGATAATAAACCCCTCGCGGCGTATACAAATCGAATTCGCTCACCCATTTCGCGACAAACTTACGCGCATAATATTTCAAACTAATAGGCGTTTTTTTTACTTCCTTCCAATTCACCCCTGGATTCAATCTCATTTTCTTAACAATACGACGCCCTTCCGCAGTATGTTCAGTGATAAATTCTACCGCTGCGCGTACTGCTGGGTATAAATCTTGCGGAAATGGTCGGAAGTACAATCGCCCTCCCTTTTCGGGAAATATTTTTATAACCCATTTCCCCTCTTGCTGTATCAAGCAATCTACAGGAAGACATGCCAGCTCATTGATTCTACCGCCCACAGCTGCGTTAATCACTAGCGCACTAATATAAAATCTATCCCGAAAAGAAAGTTCTGGATGAGTGGCCAATCCGAATAAATCTCTAATCACCTCTGTAGGTAGGAACTTTCGCTCTCTTCCCTCTTCACTTCCATGCCGGCCATACTTACATCTGCCTTTTGGAGCATCATAGATTACCCTTAAACCAATTCGCTTCTGCATCCATTTAGCAAAGCCCTGAAGTGTTGTTAAAGTTGAAATCTTCCCGGTCACCCCGCGCTCTGCGTAGGTCCTTTCAACCGCTTTAAAATCCAATAGATTCAATCGTGAGATTTCTTTACTACCCATTTCCAAATCAAGCCTAACTAATGCCTCGATGGAGGCGAATGCACCATCAGCGGTTACACCCGCTTGGACTCGCTTTGCTGCTATATACACTTTAGCAACTAATCTAAGCTCGTCATTTCTAATACGGCAAAATCTCAAATTGTATTGCGACAGATTTCCAGGGCGTTCAACCCAGTCGAGAATATTCCATTCATCACAAAAAAAATCGACTGAAGGCTTTAACCCCTCAACAAGTGATGCTGCCAAATTTATCAAAGGCTCTGGGAGGCCATGACCACGCAACTTTGAGTGAATATCCATCTTCGTCATTCCCCACTATTGATCCTAGCCATAACATCGTTAACCGCTTGGTATACGCGCTCCAGCTCTTTCAGTATCTTACTCCTTTCCTTTCCACCCTCAGCTCTACCCCATCTTTCTAATTCAGACTCTAGGTAATCTAAAGATTTTTTATGGTCTGCGTTGCGCCAGGCAATGAAATACCTACAACCATTGTAACAATTAAAAAATGGATGATGCCCACAAGATCCGGACTTGCCACATTCCCCTACTATAGCTGGCTGATTTACGACCGGTATCAATATAGGCATCCCCGAACTCTTATGCCCAAGCTGACCGGCGAAAAATAAACCATTTAACTCTGAGAATATCCCACCTAATTTTCTGTTTGCTCGCTCCAACAACGGGCAAAACTCAGAAGCCAAACAGTCAATGTAAGCATCAGCTGCATGCACGGAGTCATGCTCAAGTACATATTGTATCTCGTCCCTAGACGCGCCTTGGGCGGCCATCTGTGTAGCTCCGCTATGTCGGATTCTATAGGGTGTCAAGATTAGAGGCCTATTCGTACGCGGACTGATCAGCTTTAATCTGCTACACCAGCCAGTTATCGCCCGTCCAAAATTTGATGATTCTCCCTCCCTTGAACTCACTAACAACCTCCCAGTCCTTTCCTGTAACGCCTTAACCTTAGGAGATGAGGAGTACTCGAGAATGGCATTAGCAAGTTGAGTAGTTATGGGCCAAAGCTCTGACGCCTGTCCTGTTTGATATTTTGCCTTAGGCATTCTAAGGAAATATTGGCCCCCTTCTGCCATCGAATCGGGTACCCACAATGCATCACGGAACATTTCATGCAACTGGATAGGTCTCTTTAATGTTTCGAACGAGATCCAAGTAAACAGCCTTGAGGTGAAATCCGCCGTGGATTCCCCCTCTGCAGAAATGATCATTGCTTTTCGAACCACTTCAATTTCGGAGCTTGTTAGCGCCCCGCGCGTCTCGTGCCATTCCAGTATCCTTAAAGTTGGGTGAGGCTTTTTAAGCCTTATAGCCTCTAACTCCAATGCATGAATCTCGTCCGCACCTGCCAACCCCTGAAAAGCAGCGTAAATGTAGAACCTTCGAAACTCGGTCGCCTCCGCATGGGATGATGTCATAACGCTCAACAATTTCCCGAGAGACATATCTGAAAAGTCCTTCCATGAAGGTTGCCAGTGCCTTTCCAAGCAAGAGATCCCCGCGTGCACTGAGCTCAGGATTCTAGGGCAAACCGACTCAAGCTTGTGCACTAGGTACTTTTTGACCACCTCAATAATTACTACTGGGAGCTGGTATCTGCTTAGATCAATAGAATATCTAGCCCTTCTCCACACCGCTTCAACATAATCTGTCGTCACATCAATGAAAAATGGACTACTCGGATCAGCATTACATCTTACATATAGCCGCCCGACTTCATCTTCAAATTCACCAGAATCATTGACTTCAATACCCATTGCTTACCCCTCAAAATTTAACCTCATCAACTCCCTTCTTGCCTTATCCCGAATCGCGCGCCGAGCATAACCTTTTAATGAGTCAGGACTACTCCATCCTCCCATGTAAACTACGTGATCTATTTCCGTAGAATTGTTCTCTAGCAAACTTGCAGCTTCGTAAAGCCTATTGAACACAGCGTGGCGTACGAGATGCCAATGAAAAGCTTTGACACACTCATTGCTAATCATGCCAGCGACTTTATTTGCCGCTGAACAGGATAGTGGATTACCCAGCGAGGCGTTACCGTGAGAGATCAACAGGAATTCGTGGTCTAGATAAGCTGTAAACCCTCCTTTTATTTTTCTTTTAACTCTATATGTATCTACATACTCCTCAATGGCTCTAATCATCCCCTCATCACCAGGACTAAAATAAAGCCGCCTACCAAAAGTTTTAACAAGTGGATTATTGGGAGCTCGCGGATCAGAATAATCTGCCCCTCTATCCTCTATGCGGATAATTTCCAAAAAAGGATATAAACCAGTCAGATCAATATCCACTAGGCGTAATGCTAACAACTCGCCTAGCCTTAATCCAAACCTTCTAACTAAGCGCCACATGATGTAGTTTCTTAGATTCAAGCCGCGAGTCACGTTCGCACTTGAAAGCTGCCCTACTAAAAACCCCTCTATTTTTTTCAATTCATCGTCCGTCAGGTCATGCGCGATTAGCTCTTTTCTGCCGCTCACCATTACACTAGACCAAACTTTCTTATGGCTTTCAATTAAACGAATATAGCTAACATTGACGTCAATACCGGTAGCAAACAAAGGTGTATAGTTCTCAACAAACCAAATTGAGAAAGTGCTGCAGCTTTGTAAGATCTTACAAACATATTTGTTTATCTGGGTCCCATCAACCGGCGGCGATATAATCTTCTCAAGCCAATTGGCAAATTTTCTTACACATCTAAAATCTAGTCCTTTCCCCTCAAGCAGCATGCGCTCGATATCGAGCCCAGTTATGTTTCCCCATGTGAATAAAAAGGCAACGTGGTAGAGCACTGTACGAATACTCGCCTTATAGCGACGATTACCCATTGAATACGCTACTTCGTACAGACTAGCGCTAAGACAAGGTACAAACGTTTCTACTGCCACCAACTGGTACCTAGCTACGTGTTGATGTGAAAACTTAAGAACCTTGTACTCTAACCCTACAGTCCTAACTGATTTAGTTCTTCTAGTTAGTCCAGGCATGAGACATCTCCTTCAGCATCAGTTGCAGAAGTTGTCTTCGAATGAATTTTATCAGCCTGCGACCAAAGCGACTTTAATAAGCCATCCCCAATCGAGTAGTTTGATCTTAACTTAAGACAGCTAGTTGACTTATAATCAACTAGCACGGACAGCAATTGATAACCGGTGAGAATTTCAAACAAAAAACGTATAAATATATTTTTGCCGCCCATATATCCGCACCTTGACATTAGTTTATGTCTTAAAGGTACAGATGCTGGGCCGCGGATAACTCCGTCGTCTGCCAACTATCTAACAACCTACGGTGCTACATTGGCACATTTTTAACGTAAACCAGTTGACTGGACTAATCAAGACCTTACGTCGCAGGTCTGACGGGACGCGGGGCTGCGGAGCTCTCATCCCCCCGCTATCTAGGCACTTTGAGGTCAGATAAATCATGGATAAAGCCGAAGCTGACCGTCATGACAAAATGCTCGAGCTGGCGGAGTTGCTGGCTGACGTATTGCAAAAAGCTGTTCCGTCCTTGACCGAACAGCAAGTGGAAGAAGTCGGGATCTACATGGCGAAAAACCGCGACGTGTTCGCCAAGGCGTTCAAGAGCCAGCCGGACGCCTTGTCCGAACTGCTCACAGCGCCAGCGCAAGTCGTAGAGTCGGTTAAAGAGGCAATACCCGTTGAAGAGGCAATCGCTGAGCCGGTGGCCCCGACGAAGCCTGCCAAAGCCGCGAAAACCCCGAAGTAAGCAGCCCCCGTAGGAGCTGCCGCAGGCTGCGATCTTTTGATTTTTTATCGATACAGCACCTTCTCCGCCAACTCGTCTGCCACGCGAGCCGGAGAGCGTTTTTCCGCCTGGGCGTGGGCGAAGACTTCGGTGAGCCGCGAGCTGATTTTCGACAGGTGCGCGGTGATGGTCCCCAAGTCTTCGCCACGATGCTTGAGCGAAACATAGATCAATCCGCCGGCATTGATCACGTAGTCGGGCGCATACAGGATGCCCCGCCTTTCCAGCTGGTCGGCGACGTCCAGATGGGTCAGTTGATTGTTCGCCGAACCGGCCACTGCCGAGCAGCGTAGTTGCGTCACGCTGTGGCTGTTCAGCACCCCGCCCAGACCGCACGGCGCGAGAATGTCGCAAGGTGTGCTTAGCAATGCGTCGTTGGCTATCGGGTGCGCGCCAAGTTGCTCCATCGCCAGTTGTACCTTGCCGTGGTCGATGTCGCTGACCAGCAGCTCGGCGCCGGCGGCGTGCAGCTGCTCTGCCAGGGCAAATCCAACGTTGCCCAGGCCTTGGATGGCGACGCGTAGGCCTTCGAGGTTATCGCTGCCCAACCGGGCCATCGCCGTGGCGCGGATGCCGGTAAACACGCCCATCGCCGCGTGAGGCGCGGGGTCGCCGGCCGATGTGGTGCTGGTGACGTGTTGGGTCTGTTGGGCAATGCAATCCATGTCCGCCACCGAGGTGCCACTGTCGATGGCGGTAATGTAGCGCCCGTCGAGTTGATTGATACAACGCCCGAACGCTTCAAACAGTGCAGCGCGATTGGCCACGTGAACGGGGCGAATGATCACCGCCACGCCGCCGCCCTGGGCCAGACCGGCCAAGGCCGCCTTGTAACTCATGCCTTGGGCAAGGCGCACCGCATCCTCGACTGCAGACTCGTCGCTGGGATAGGCAAGGTAACGGCAACCGCCCAGAGCAGGCCCCAAACGGCTGTTATGAATGGCAATCACCGCCTTCAACCCGGTGGCCGGGTCGACGCTCAGATGCAGCGATTCAAGGCGAGTGCTTTGCATGAGAGCGAACATCGTAAGGCTCCCGAATCACTTCTTGTAGTCGCCAGTATAGGCTTGTGCACAAAAATTGCAGAAGCGCACCGGAATAAGCAAAAGCGCCATGCAAGCTTTAGGAAATAACCGAAACTAGCCCCTGTGCGGTACTGGACGAATGGCAAAGACCGGTCTAAAACGAGGCATAGCCCGGAGATTTTCATGACGCCGCGCCAATCTTTTTTCGCCTGCCTGCAACGATCACCGCCTGCGCTGTTCGAGGCGGCGCTGTGGATCGCCGTCGAACATGACAAGCAGGTTAACCCCGAGGCAGTGTTGGCGCACTTCAAGGAGCTGCAACTGCGGGTCAGTAGCGGCTTGCCGATGTTACCCGTGAGCGAGTTGGCGCAACCGTTGCTCAGGCGCATGGTCGAATTGGGGTTCGCCCAGGATGACTTCGCCCCCTTGCGGCCGCAAGTGGCATTGCTCGATAAGGTCCTGGTGCGTCGCCGCGGGCAGCCATTAGCCTTGGCGATGATAGCCCTGGAACTGGCCAGAGGCCTGGAGATTCCGCTGGTCGGCGTCAATTTCCCGGGGCATTTCCTGCTGCGGGTGCCAGGTGCCGATCATCTGCTCGACCCCTGTGGCGGCCGGCGCCTTTATCCCAACGATTGCCGGGAGCTGCTGCATCGCCAGTATGGCCCGAACATGCAACTCAACGCTGAGCAACTGGTCACGGCCACACCCGCGCAAATGCTTCAACGCCTGTCACGCAACCTGCGCCAGCTACATCTTTCCCACGACGATTACATTGGCGCGTTGATCGACGCCGAACGCGTACTGGAACTGGGCAACGCCAGCGCCTCCGACTACTTGGCCCGGGCCAGCCTGTACCAACGGCTGGACTGCCCGAATGCCGAGCGCTTCGACCTGGAACATGCATTGCTGCTCAGCGACGATCCGATCCAGCGGATTCGCCTGACCGAGCGACTTGGGCATTTGCCTCCTAATTCCATCGTCCACTGAACCCTACAGCACCGCGTTATCGTTCTTCGCGGGCAAGCCTCGCTCCTACGGGTATATGCAAATCAAGGCGTGTCAGGCTGGTTAGCTGGATGCGCCTTGATGAACGCCGGGTGGCTGGCGACCAGCGTCGCTACCCGGCGGATTCGCGGATAAGCCTCAAGGGAAATGTTGAAGCGTTCGGCGGCATACAACTGTGGAATCAAGTACACATCCGCCAACCCGGGCTGCGAACCAAAGCAGTAACCCTCATCACCAATCAGCTGCTCCACGGTCGCCAGCCCCTGGTTGATCCAGTGCGCAATCCACTCAAGAACCTGCGGTTCATCAAAGCCCAACTGGCGCAGCCGATTGAGCACGCTGACATTGTGCAGCGGATGTACATCGCAGCCGATCAGCGCCGCCACGCCACGCTCATGGGCGCGGGCAACGAGATCCTTGGACAGCAGCGGTACCTGTGGATAACGCTCCTCCAGGTACTCGATGATCGCCGGTGACTGAATCAGCAGCTCGCCTTCGTCGGTGCGCAATGCCGGCACGCGGCCTTGCGGATTGATGCCCAGGTACGCTGGCTGGCGATGCTCTCCACCCGGTGGCGCAATCAGGTTGATTGGCAGCGCCTGGTAATCCAGGCCCTTGAGCGCCAACGCGATACGCACCCGATAGGACGACGTTGAGCGGTAGTAGGTATAGAGTTCCATGAACCGATCCCCTTAGCGAGCCGGCAACACTTTGCCGCGGCATTCACCGAAGCCGATGGAGGCAAACCCTTCGCGGCTGCAACGGCCACGCAAAATGATCTCGTCGCCGTCCTCGAGGAATTTACGCACTTCGCCCGAGGCCAGTTCGATCGGCTTCTTACCGCCTTCGGTGATCTCCAGCAAGCTGCCGAACTGGCCGCTTTGAGGACCGGACAAGGTGCCCGAACCGAACAGATCACCGGCCTGCAACTGGCAGCCATTGACGCTGTGATGCGCCACCATTTGCGCCACGGTCCAATACATGTGTTTCGAGTTGCTCAGGGTCAGGCGATGGGCCGGCAGGTTCTGCTCGCGCATGGCTTCGGTGAGCAGCAGGACTTCCAGTTCGATGTCGAATGCGCCAGCGGCTTGATCGCGTTTATCGAACAGGTACGGCAGCGGCTGTGGATCGCCTTCCGGACGTGCCGGCTGGGCAAGACGGAACGGCTCAAGCGCTTCGGCCGTCACGACCCACGGAGAAATGCTAGTGATGAAACTCTTCGACAGGAATGGCCCCAACGGCTGGTATTCCCAAGCCTGGATGTCACGTGCCGACCAGTCATTGAGCAGGCAGAAACCGGCGATGTGATCAGCGGCGTCACCAATGGCTATGGAGTCGCCCATGTCGTTGCCCTGGCCGATCCAGATGCCCAGTTCCAATTCGTAGTCCAAGCGTGCACAGGGACCGAATGTCGGTTCAGTCTGACCGGCTGGCAGCGTCTGGCCCTTGGGACGGCGCACGTCGGTGCCCGACGGGCGGATGGTCGAGGCGCGGCCGTGATAGCCGATCGGCACATACTTGTAGTTGGGCAGCAACGGGTTGTCCGGGCGGAACAGTTTGCCAACGTTTTGAGCGTGCTCGATGCCGACGTAAAAGTCGGTGTAATCATTGATTTTCGCTGGCAGATGCATCTGGCAATCGGCAGCCAGAGGCAGCAACTTCGCGCCCTGTGCTTCGATCTTGCCGCGCAGGGTGCTGCCCTCCTTGAGCAATTCTATCAAACGCTCACGCAAGGCTACGCGAGCTTCGCGACCCAATTCGAAGAACGCATTCAACTGACCGCCACGGGTGGCTTCGACCGCAGCCTTTGCAGCGCCATCGAACAGGCCGGCATCGAGTGCCGCTTCCAGATCGAAGATATGCTCGCCAATGGCCACGCCACTACGGGGCGCTGCCCCCTTCACGCTGAACACGCCCAGCGGCAGGTTTTGCAGCGGGAAATCCTCGTGGCCGTTGGCCGAAGCAACCCAGCTGCGAGTAATGGAAGTTTGCGTCATGGGTTATCTCCGGGTCGGGTCGAAAGTGGCTGGGAAGGTAGCCCAGCAGGCATCGTAGTTGTCTTGCAGTTGCGGGCAATCGAGGGCGAACGTGCTCGGGCGCAGCACCTGGCTGGTCTCGAACATGAAGGCCATGGTGTTGTCGATTTTCGAAGGTTTCAGGTCGACGTTGATCGCTTTGGTGCAGGTCTCACCATCTGGCCCATGAGCGCTCATGCAGCTGTGCAGAGAAGCGCCACCGGGCACAAAACCTTCGGCCTTGGCGTCGTATTCGCCCTGGATCAGGCCCATGAATTCATTCATCAGGTTGCGGTGGAACCACGGTGGACGGAAGGTTTTCTCAGCGACCATCCAGCGTGGCGGAAAGATCACGAAATCGAGGTTGGCCAAGCCGTGGACGCTGGTCGGCGAGGTCAGCACCGTGAAGATCGACGGGTCCGGGTGGTCGAAGCTGACCGAGCCGATGGTGTTGAAACGGCGCAGGTCATATTTATAAGGCACGTTGTTACCGTGCCAGGCGACCACGTTCAACGGTGAGTGGTCGAGCTCGCATCCCCACAACTGGCCTAGGAACTTCTGCACCAGCGTCGTGGGCTGTTGAAGGTTTTCGTAGCAAGCCACCGGCGTCAGGAAATCACGCGGATTCGCCAGGCCGTTGCTGCCGATCGGCCCCAGATCCGGCAGGCGCAACGGCGCACCGTGGTTCTCGGCGATGTAACCGCGCGCTTGTGGGTCGAGTAGTTCGATGCGCCATTTCAGCCCGCGAGGTAATACCGCGATTTCCAGCGGCTCCACTTCCAGTACGCCCAGTTCGGTGGCGATGCGCAGACGCCCCTGTTGCGGCACCAGCAGCATTTCGCCGTCGGCATTGAAGAATACGCGCTCCATGGAACGGTTGGCGCGGTACTGGTAGATGCTGATCCCCGCCGGTTTATCCGCGCTGGAGTTGGCCGCCATGCTCACCAGGCCATCGATGAAATCGGTTGGCTCGGCGGGAATGTCCAACGCGTTCCAGCGCAGGCGATTGGGGGTCACTTCACCTAATGGGCCGCCGGCCAATTGCCGATCGAGCTTGATAAATGCCGGGTGATTGGCCGAAGGCTGAATCCGGTACATCCACGTCCGCCGTGCTTCGCTGCGTGCCATCGTGAACGCAGTGCCGGAGAACAGTTCGGTGTAGAGGCCGTAAGGCGCTTTTTGCGGGGAGTTCTGGCCAACGGGAAGTGCCCCAGGCAATGCCTCACTGCAAAATTCGTTGCCGAAGCCTGACTGATAGGCCAGCGCTGGCGTCGTTGAATCGGAGTTCATGGAGCCTCCTGAACAGGGAGTCGACAGTGGCCGGTCGCTCTGTTGCAGAGTTCGTGGCACGTCGGGGTTATTTTTATCGTAATTCAATTACGCTTAACGTAATTTGATTGGGATTGACCGTCAAGCTATAAAGACGCCCATTCGTCCCGGGATCACAACGCCTCCATGGAAAAGCCTGACAGCAACGGTAAACAGAAAGTCCGCTCGGCCGAGGTGGGTACTGACATCCTCAAGGCCTTGGCCGAGTTGTCGCCCTCGACTTCACTCTCGCGCCTGGCCGAGCACGTGCAAATGCCAGCGAGCAAGGTTCACCGCTACCTACAGGCGTTGATCGCCAGTGGCTTTGCCGAACAGAATGCGGCGACCAATCATTACGGCCTGGGCCGTGAAGCCTTGCGCGTCGGATTGGCGGCACTCAACAGTATGGACGTGCTGAAAGTCGCCGCCCTACCGTTGGCCGAGTTGCGCGACGACTTGAACGAAACCTGTTTCGTGGCGGTGTGGGGCAATCAGGGAGCGACCGTGGTGCACATCGAACCGGCGGTGCGGGCGGTGACGGTGGTGACACAGTTGGGGTCGGTGTTGCCCTTGCTCAGCTCCTCCACGGGCCTGGTGTTTGGCGCGTACCTGCCCAAGCGTGAAACCGTGGAGTTGCGTGAGCAGGAACTGCTGTCGGCCGGCGCTCACGCCCTCAGCGATGATCAAGTCTATGAAACGCTATGTGGGCAGATCCGCGGCCGCGGCTTGCATCACGTGCACGGTTTACTGATGCCTGGTGTCGATGCATTGTCGGCACCGGTGTTCAACGCCGCCGGGCATGTGGTGGCAGTCATTACCATTGTCGGCCCGACCTCGTTGTTTCATGCCGACGAAAACGGCCCGGCGGCGCAGCGCTTGCTGGCGGCGACACGGGCCGTAAGTTGGCGGATGGGCTATGAACCGCCCACGATCACCGGCTAGCCGGATTACATCAAAATCGTTTGCTCGCTGGAGTCAGGCTCGGCGAGCGACTGCTTTATCAGTTCGCTGACGACGGCCAGGTCCACCGTTTTGCCGGTGCACGCAGAGATTACGCCCATGCAGGTATTAACATTGCCGACCTGCTTGGCAATGGCCTTCTGCGCCATTGAAAAACCTAGCTTTCCGATGCGCATCGTAGCCAGCTCCAACAGGCAATCGAGGTAACTCGAGAACATCTTCTCGTGGTCCCCTTCCATGTACGCCTTCGCCCCCTCAAACACCGCGTTGGTCATCACCACAGCACTCAAGGCGAGTCCGATAGGTGCGAAAGGGAGGCTAAAAACGGTGACTGCCACGATTGCATTATCGTAGATCAGCTTGCTGACAATCTCCCCAAGACTGGTGGTCTTGGCATCCACGTCGTCAACGATCTGAGCCATTGCATCGGTGTAGCAACGGGAGAAATCGCGGACTCGGCTATCGGACTGCAAATGAGGAATGTCCTCGATACTACGCAGCTTCACTTTCTCAAGGTATGCACTGACAACTTTCTGCTGCGTGAACTTGACTCGCTTGCTGTAATAACTGCCAAGTTCTGCCGTTTTCACCGATCTGGCAAACTCGGCCAAGGGTCTGAACGATCGGCAATCCGGCGCATGTGGGGTATACAGCAAATCATCCGCAGCGCCATTGCGCATGAGGCGGAACACATAAATGCCGTCAACCCGGCAGTTTTGAAGATAAAACCTGTAGAGACCCTCGCGTTGAGGAGACTCGGGATCTTCAACATGCGAGATTGGATCAGGTTCCACTTCGCGCGACTGCTCAATGAGCTGTTCAATCTGCTCATATTGCTTGCGTTCAATATGACCACAGAACAGCGCTTCCAACGCTGAACGATGCATTTCATGGCGCCGCAGATCGACGTAGACGTCACGTTTCAAGGCATAGTCCGGGGCATCCTGGTCCAGGTAATCGGCCTTTAACATGGCGAGATACTGCTCACCTGGGCGCAACGTTCTTGACCAGCCTGGCACATATTTGATCAGCAGATCGGAAACAGGTGGATGGCCGGGTGATAGACGAATGGACGGGTAAATTCCGCGGTTATGAGTCGGACCACTTTCTTCGGTAATGTGATGTTCATCGATGATCATCCGGGACAAGGTCATCTCTTTGGAATCATCAAGCCTCACCACAATCAGGTCAGGATCTATGTCGACGGTTTCGCCGTGTTGCGCCAGGACTTCCTCTGCACGCTTCTTGATCAGCTTGCAGGCGAAGTCCTCGTAACTGATCAACGCTGCCTCGCGCCCTGCAAGTTTGGTTAAACCCTTGAGCTCAATGTTCAACCGCGCAAAACATTGTCGCTGGGCGGTGGTGGCCGAGCGATACCCGGCAGGAACGACCGCTTGCATTTCCCCGCGCAACCAATCGACATGCAGCATAACCCCCTGGCGCAATGCACCCTCTGCGCTGTTTGGCCAAGGGCTGCGCTGGATACCACACCACTGGCTCGGCAGGTCCTGGAGACGTCTCATGTACGCGTCCAGGCTGGCGCGTTCACTGGCCAATGTCTGGCGGCTCAAATAACTGCGCCCTTCGGGTTTTGCGGTCCAATCGAACAAATGGAAATTCAACTGCCTGAAGCTCGCGAACTCATACCAGCTCCTGCCACCCGGAGCCTGCGGTGCATACAGCACACAAAGCCCTTCTTCGCCCTGCGGCCCGCAGCAGACAATCATCCCCTCGAAAGCGCCTTTCGCATCACCCAACGAGAGCGCTCCCATGGAACAACGCTCATCACCTTGCGAGGAGATAGCGACGATCTGCAGGCTCTCGTCACTGATATGGCCCTGCAGCTTCGCGCTGAATGAACTCAGACCTATACGACTACTCAACAGAATTTGTTGCGCTTGAAGCACCGCTTCGTCCGTGTACTTCTTTTCGAATTTTTCCGCATGGAATTTGCGCATGCTCGCGCCGACCATCACCTCCAGAATATCGTCTGCGGTCACGCCGGACGGCAGCGCGTCCCCTTCCAGTTTGATCTCCAGCGCAATGGTGGTGGAGCCGTACAAATCGTTGAGCATGAATTCGGGAAGCGTCAAGCGATTGCTCTGCACAACCTTTCGCTCGCCGACGAAGAAAGTGTAGTGAGTGCGGACGAAAATATAGTCCGGGTCCACCACTTCACCGCTGAGTAGTCGAACAACTTCCCGCGCTTGAAACCTGGCGAACGCCTTCAGCGACTTAACTTCTCCAAGCAGTGCATCCAGCGCCTGTTCGCTTTCAGTCAGGGACTGCTCAGCATCAAAGTAGTACTGGCGATCCTCCTCACTTGCACGTTGCAGCCAATCCGGCAGCTGTGGTGTTTTCCTGGAGGGGCGTAAAACTTCTTCTTGAAGCTTGTACGCGGACTCATTGGTTAATCCATTAATTTCCATGCACTGTCCTTTTTGCATAAATTATTATGTTGGTCGTTATTGCGCCCCTATTAACTCGTATAAAAATTAAACTGAGAAACTGAAACTATCGGGGCGATTCCAGACATATAAACACTACAGCCATGGAAGCACACCCCGAAACTTGTGTGCATTCATGAACAAACAAAACGCCTTAGAATTCGTACATCAAGTAACAATACCCAATACTTTCGCCTTGGCCACGGCTTGCGTCCTGCGCTCCACACCCAACTTCCCATTGATACGTCGCGCATGGGTCTTGACCGTGTGCAAGGAAATGAACAACAGATCAGCAATCTGTTGATTGGAGTTGCCCTGCGCCACTAACCGCAGCACCTGTATTTCCCGTTGGCTCAAACGGTTTTGCGGTGCACCCGGCGCCTGGTGATCATCGCCTAACCCGGTCAACCCAATGGCTTGCGGCAGTAGCGGCTGGCGCAACTGCAAATCGCACAAGGCCTGTTGCAGGTTGCACCGTTCAACCAATGCCAATCCTTGCGCCAGCGATTGCCGGGCAGCGTCCGGATCGCCCTTGAGCCAGGCGACTTCAGCCACGGCAAGGTGCAATTGCGCTTGCAGTGCCACCATTCCCCGCTGACTGACCCGTTGCAGTTGGGCTTCAAGCCGCTCCAGAGGCGCTTGTGCCCGCCCCAGGTAAACCTCGGCCAGGACCAGCAGATACTCCAGGCTGTCAACCAGCTCCAGCGTTGCCGGTGGAGCCTGGCGTGCACAAGGCCCGCGATAGTGACGCAGCACCCGTATCAGGGCCTCATGAGCCAGTTCCGATCGCCCTTGTTGCAGCCAGAACTGGATACTGGTGTGCAGCAAGGCACTGCGATACACCGTTTCGGGAATCCGCCGTTGCTGCATCATCCGCTCGGCGTCACGCAGCAGGTCGAAAGCCTGGGCGTAATCCAGGCGATTGGCCGCCAGTTGCGCCAGCCCCAGAAAACCATAAAGCGCTCGTTTGTCCTGGCTGCGCAGACAGATCTGCAGGCCGCTCTCGAAGTAAGTGGCAGCTTGTTGCGCCCGGCCCAGACTCAAGTTCAATCGGCCACGACGCAGGGCGATCCGTCCCAACAAGGGTTCGGCGTTCGCATGCTGCTGGCAAAGCAGGCCGTGCATGTTGGCGAGCAGGTCATCAGCCCTGCAGGACGCGCCCCGCTGCTCGAGCAATTGAGCGTGATCGAGTTCCAGCAACCCTTCGAATACCAGTGAACCTTGCGCCCGGGCCAGGCACAACGCCTCGCGGTTGAGCGCCTGTGCGACGTCGAGTTCGCCCCGCAGCAAGGCCTGTTGCGTCAAGCCGGACAGGCACATCAGCCGAGCAGGCCAGCACTCCAGGTCGAGCTCGCCCAGTGCCTCGAGAAAGTGTGCCCGTGACGCTTCCATGCGCCCCAGCAAATGCAGGAGCCAACCCTGTTGAGCCTGCCAACGGGCGATCAATTGCCTTTGCAGGGTTGCCGACGGCTGTGGCGTGAAGCGTGACAACTGTTCGATGCATTCGGCCGCCTGCTCGAAACGCCCGGCAAACAACAGGGCCGCGGTGATCAGGCCGACCAGTTGCGGCGAGCCGAACAGCAGTTCATCACCGCGTTGCTCGTGCAAACGCAGCAGCAGTACCACGGTCTGTTCTTCGAACAACTGCTCGAAACTGAAATGCTGCAACAGGCTGACCGCAACCTCGAATTCTTGCGCCAGCAAAGCCTGTTCGAACGCGGCCTTCCAGTCCTGTTCAGCGACGAACCACTGACAGGCACGACGATGCCAGAAGCGGGCGGCCGGCCATGGTTCATCGCGCATCAACAGGGCCAGGGGGGCGAAAACCTGCAACCAGTCTGTCGAGTCTTGCCAGGGTTCGATGAAACAGCCCAGCGCCTGCAACACACTCAAGTATTGCGCGCCCTCGCCCGCACCGAACAGGTGATCGCTGAGCCGGGCGTTGAATCGCGGCAACAGCGCCAGCACCCGCCAAGCCTCGGCAAATTCCGGTGTCAGGTTGGCGAAGAGCTCATGCTCGAGGTAGTCGTGCAGGGTGTCCGGTCGACCGCAGAGGGTGTCGTGACGCGTCCAGTCGCATTTTTGCAGCAGCGCGATCCGCACCCCGGCGCACCAGCCACCGCTGTGACGCAAAATCCTCTCGGCACCTTTCGCGGCCTGGGCCGGTTCCAGGTGATGCAACAGCTTTTCGATTTCCCCTTGATTGAACGCCAGCGCAGCGCGATCGCCATCGTACAATTCATCATCGAGCAGTAACCGTGGCCAGTTGCACTGCGGACGCCGCCGCCCACTCAGCCACCAGGTGACCATCGGGCTGCTGCTGGCCAACAACCGGTCGAGCAACAGGTCCAGCTCCGGGTCAGGGACACGGCAATAGTCATCGATAAACAACCAGGTGGCTGTCGGTAATCGAGCCAGATATTCCAACAATTCGGACTCATCCGAGGTTTTCAGTCCCAGCGTTCGCGCCAGGCGCTGGCAAAAGCCACCCACACTGATCGCCTCACCCGCCAAGGGCAGCCAGCGCACCTCACAGGTTGCCGGCGCGCTCAACATGCATTCTGCGAGCAGTGCACTCTTGCCGCTGCCGGGCGGTGCACAGAGCAATTTCACCCGCGCCGTCGAGGCCAGCAACGGTTCAACCAGGCGCGCGCGATACAAGTGATGGGGAGACAATCGGGGCAGGAGTCCAGGACGGTCCAGACACGTCGTCATGGCAGTCATAGTGGTGCGCCTTTTTTATTTTTGTGGCGCCACCCTAGTCCTCTGTTGAGCGCTTGTTGAAGAAGTATTCAACACACTGATCAAGCCCTATAAAAAAGGTGACCAAAAGGTCACCTTTTTGTGTAACAGCTGTAGGAAATCTACCTCACACCTGTGCTCCGTAGCGCCGCTGGCGTGTAGTCCCCAGCTTTTGCAGCAATGTTGAATTCGAAACTGCGTTTCTCCTCATTCTTCATCCCCAAGGCTATGTAGCGACCGGCGATCAGGTCGTACAGCGCTTCGACCGTGTAGGCCGGGACCTGATGATCGTAGTAGAACTGCGCGTGCCCTTCTGCCACTCGCCAGAGCTGGCCACGACCGTCGTAGTGGTCAGCCAGGGCAACCTGCCAGGTGTCTTCGTCGATGTACATGTGACGCTTGGCGTACACGTGCCGCTCATTGGGCTTGACCGTGGCGACGACCTCCCAGACCCGATGCAGTTCATAACGGGTGAGGTCCTGATTGATGTGCCCGGCCTTGATCACATCCGTGTACTTGAGGTCGGGCGAGTCAAGTTTGTAGCTGTTGTAGGGTATGTACATCTCTTTCTTGCCGATCAGCTTCCAGTCATAACGATCCGGCGCGCCGGAAAACATGTCGAAGTTGTCGGTGGTGCGCAAACCGTCGGAAGAGGTGCCCACACCGTCGTAGGCCACTTGCGGCGCCCGTCGAACACGGCGCTGACCTGCGTTGTAGATCCAGGCCTTACGGGGTTCCTGGACCTGGTCAAGGGTTTCGTGAACCAGCAGCACGTTGCCCGCCAGACGGGCCGGCGCGGTGACTTCCTGCTTGAAATAGTTGAGGACGTTTTCATCGCTGCCTGGCTTGAGGTCACCCAGCAGCGACGGCACTGCCACTTCGTCCTTGAAGCGGATGACCGTGAAATCGCCATTGGACTGCGGCGTTGCCTGGGTAATGGTGCGACGCAGGTTACCGCCGTGATAACGGGTGATGTGGTTCCAGATCACCTCGACCCCGTTCTTCGGAATCGGAAAGGCGTAGTAGCGATTGCCGGTGAAGTTGGCCAGGCCGTTGCCGTCGTTGGTGGGTGTCACATTCAGTGCGCTGCGTTTGGCCGCTTCATACACTTCCGGTGGCAGCGCTGCCGTGCGATGGCTCGGATAGACCGGGATCCGGTAGGTCTCCGGGTAACGCTTGAACATCGCGACCTGGCCATCGGACAGCTTGTCCTTGTACTGGTCGACCGTGGCTGCGGTGATGATGAACAAGGGCTTTTCGTTGGCGAACGGATCGGCCAAAAAGCCCTTGCTGTCCACTGCGCCCGCATTTTTAGCAATGCCGCCGGTCCACGCTGGAATCGATCCAGCGGCATTGCCGACCTTCTCGGCGCCCAGCGGTGTGAGGCTGGTACCAAGCTTGTTCGCTTCCTCCACCGATACCGCCGCCATCACGTTGACGGCCAGCAAACTCAAGGCCAGGGCGGAGCCCAATTGCAGAATCATCTTGCGCATCGAATTCATCCTTTTTCAGCCAGGTCAGAAGTTCACGCCAAAGCTCAACGCCACGAAATCGCGGTCTTCGAGCACGTTGTAGTCACCCCCGAAAAAGTCGGTGTAACTGAGGCTTGCGGTATAGGTGTTGCGGTAGTCCGCATCGACGCCGAGGCTGACGGCCTTGGCACCTTCGTTGAACAGCCCGTTGGGGCCGTAGCCGGCGACGTCGTGGGACCACGACAGGTTGGGCCGAAAATTGATCCCGGCGATGACGTTGTTGTAATCGAGGATGGCGCGGGCACGATAACCCCAGGAGGTCGAGGTCACGAAACCATCGGTGTCGCCGCCAAAACCGTATTGCCCGTACACCGAGTCGCGGCCGTAGCGCAACTTGCTGCGCGACTCCAGGCCACCGACGTGAACCACCGCGGCTTCACCAACCAGGGTCAGGCGATCCGCGCCTGCGACCTGATCGACGAAGTGCGTCAGAGTGCTCTGGACCTGGGTCACTTCCTTGCGTCGATAGCCTTTGTTATCGGCCCCAGGCGAGGTCGCAATCGGTGACGCCGCGCCACCGGCGATAGGGTTGAGCATCGCCAGTGTCAGGTCATTGGTGTTGACCTGCACCGGCGCGTTGGGGCGATAGCTGATCTCGCCGGTCCACGCCGTACCAGTGGGCAAGGTGGTGGAAAAACTCGCGCCATACAGGCGAATGTCTTCTGGGTACTCAAGGTAATACTGGCCGCGACCGAGCATCACGCTTTGCGCCAGGCCCGAACCGCTACCGGGAGCGATACGGTTGGCGGTCGCGACAATTGCCGGAATGCTCGCCAGGGTGGACAGGCCAGCCGTGGTGGTACCGACGTTGGGCGTGCGACTGTGATAGTTCATGAAGTACAGACCGTACTCGGTGTCGTCCCCCAGCCAGCGCAACGCCGTGCCCCACTGCCCGGAATCCCGGGCATCGCGGTCTTGGCCGCGAGGAACGACCACCCCTTCGCGGGTAACCTCGAAGCCCTGGCCAAAGGCGGCGGCAATCGGCTGCAATGGCGCAATCGCCGGGCTGGCCACGGTGTAGCCCTTGTTGCAACCATCGGCCACCACGTCGACGCCGAAGAAGGTGCCGCAGTTATCGACGACGGTCTGGTCCCACTCCAGTTGATAGAAGCCTTCCACCGTCAACTTGTCGGTCAGGCCTTGGGAGGCGAACAGCATGTTGACCGGAATCAGGCCCTCCTTGATCTCGGCACCGGGACGGCGAAAAGCGGACACGTCGACCGGGTTGATGCTGTTGATCGAGTTGCCGATGAAGGTGCTTTCGCCCCAACTGACCACCTGCTTACCGGCGCGCACCGTTCCTGGCAAGTCGGCGATGGAGTAGTTGTGATAGACGAAGGCATCGAGGATTTGCCCACCGGACGATTTGGAACCTTCCTTACGATTGTGATCGCTGATCGGCTTGAACGGCCGGTCTTCGTCCTTCAATTCGAAGTCGTACCAGTACTTACCCCGGACGAACACGCCGGTGTCGCCGTATTTAAGTTCGAGGTCGTGAATGCCCTTGAAGATCTTCGAGAAGGTTTCACCCTTCTTGAAATTCTGTCGCCCGTCGTCACCGGTCGACGCCTGCCCGCTGCCACCGTTGACGATACCGACCAGCGCATCATCGGCATCGCGCATGCCCCAGCTCGCACCGACCGACAGCGAAGAGTCGAACGTGCCCTCGATTTCGCCAATGTTGAATGAAAGAGCCTGCGCCTGGGCACAGCACCCCAAGGCCACCGCAGCGGCCAGCGCCTGCGGAGTGAAGATGGCGCGCATTGTTGTTTTTGTCATGCGTCTTCCCCGGTGAGTGACAGAAGGCCACACCCTACTGCCGCACGCCGGGAGCGATAAGCGCACCAAGGAGGTATTCGTGGTGTCGCTCGAAAGGATGACTGGTTGCATGGCACGGGGGATCAGGCGGGGGCATAGATGCACTGGATGTGGCGGCATCAATTGAAAATATGGTCTAGGCTGCTGCCAGGCAGGACTGTTGCGCCAGCGGTAACGGTGCATCTCCCTGATCGCTATTTTTCCCTTGCCGGCAAAGACTTATCCTTGCCCTGCGCTTTGGGGACAACAGCCGCAAAGCGCGAAGCAACGGAAGGTGTTCCCCTCCCGCCGTTCGCGACAGATTTCAGATGATTTGAACGTATCGAGTCATCACCCCGTGTACATCGACGTTGATTTGTAGCTCCTGGATCCAACGTCTTCTTTGGCCGCTGCGTTTGCAGCGGCCTTTTTTATTTTCGGGCTTTTTTCCCCTGTAGGAGCGAGCATGCTCGCGATGAATTCAAAGACGCCGCTGGGTGTCAGACTTCCAGCGTCATCGTTGACGACCATCGCGAGCATGCTCGCTCCTACCGGGATATAAACGATCTCAACGGATCGGCGTTCTTGTTTTTTATGTTTCCCAAGCTTGAGTAAAGAACCTTTTTATGGGTGGCGGTTTTTGCGGTACCGTCCAACCTTATAGTTGAAAACACGTCCTACAAAATACTTCCTATAACTGCATAAGAAATTTCTTTTAATGCGCGGGAGTTTCCTGCTTGCGCATCTAATACCGCGAAACCCCTTTCAATTTTATATGTAATAGCTCACAACCACCTCAGACCCGTCCCAAACATTCCTGGCGTAGCATTATTCGGCAGCATCGATTAATCACGCACAAGAAAGAATAACCAATGTCAGAGAAACAAGGACCACCGTTGCCCCTGCCGCCAATTGATATCCGAGGAGAAGATCGCACAGTTTATTTAGAAACAACTCATGTAGGAGCACAACCAAAACCAGGGAAAAACCCTCAAGGTGGTGGTTTTCGAATTCCACCAACACGAGCTGGAGGAATGGGCTCTGGCATTACAAACACAGAAGGACTAAGGCGCGAAACCCGGGACAATATTAAAGCTACGGAAAACGCCGTTAAAGCTGACTATACGGTTAATTCCGCAAATTCAGGAGTAGCAATCGAGGCTGACCTGGCGAACCTGAGAGCCCAATTCCCGGCCGCAGTATCGACAACCGCACAGGCATACCAGCACGAACTGAACATCAGAAACATTTTAACTCAGCAGAAGACGACTCAACTGCACACGCAGACGTCACTCGCCGACTCCTTTTACGGGCTCAGCCCACTCAACTCAACCATTGGTGATTACCTTGCCAGAGCTCAAGCTTTGGATGGGGCAGTAACGCCCTATGGTCCTGCCTATTCAAAATGGGTTGCGTCTTTTAAAGCTGGCTACTCCGCAAAGCTGCTGACAGAGCACATTCAACTTTTGAATAGTCAGCAGGTACACGTACAGAATCTACTTGCCGGTGCGCAAGCTGAAGAACGCCGGGTTGCCGCGGAGCAGCAAGCACAACGCGTCGCTGCCGAACAGTCACGCATCAGGGCAGAAGCTGAAGCACTCGCCCATGCTCAAGAGCAGGTCCGATTAGCAGCATTGGCAGAAGCCGAACGAGTGGCTGCCGAGCAAGCGCGGCTTGCCGCTGAAGCTGCCGCACGCTACATCGCAGCTGAACAGGCTCGTCTGGAAGCCGAGGCCGATGTTCAACGGCAAGCCGAGCAGTTGCGGCTCGAAAATCAACGGAAAGCGGAGGAGCAAGCGCTCCGGGATGCAATGGCGGCTCTTGATGCCGCAAAGGGCAGTCGTCCGTTTCGAGTATCGGGCGCGGCGGCGGCAAGCGGTCCGGTGTTCACCGTTGCAGCAGGAACCCTGGCAGTCGATGCGGTCACCAACCTCGCGATCAGGACTGCTCTGCGATCGGCCGCAGCCACTGCAATCACGGCGTTGGCAGCAGCCGTCGGGACAGCGTCAGGCGTCGTGATAGTTGTTGGCGTCGCAGCGCTTGTTTATTACGCACTGCGGGACAACAAAGAACCGTACGCCTTGAGCCTGCCGCTCTCGGATTTAACGACCTACGACGCCGGCGCACTGAATGCCATCGCCCAGGCCAATGGAGACATCGAACTGCCGGTCGCGATCGGCTCCCGGTCTGTGGATAACACCACAGAGTTTTCCGTCGCTGCCACGAATGGCACCTCGGTGTCGCGCAAAGTACCGGTGCGTTTCGCGACCTACGATCCGGCTCTGAATGTTTACAGGAGCGAGAGCGCAACCGCCCAGTCGCCCGGCATGACATGGACGCCACTTGTCAGCCCGGGCGATGTATCAACAGCTCTTCCTGCGGCACAACCGGACGCTGCCCCCTACACCGGAGCTACCGCAACCGACCTCGAAGGAAGGATCGACGAAAACCCGGAGCTGGATCTCTATAGCTTTGGAGGTTTCATTTACGTATTCCCGGTCGAATCGGGGATTCCGCCGCAGTTTGTGGTGTTCAGGGATCGGCGGAGCGAGCCCGGCGTAACTAGCGGTGCAGGACAGTTAGTATCTGGAAATTGGATGGGGACTGCCTCAATGCCCGAAGGTGCACCGATTCCCGCGCAGATTGCGGATAAACTCCGAGGACGGAGATTTTCGACATTTAACAGTTTCCGCAGCGAATTTTGGAAAGCTGTGAGTAACGATGAGCTATTGAACGGCCAGTTTACAAAACTGAGGCAAATGGACATGAAGCAGGGGCTCGCCCCAGCTGCCTTTCCTCAAGATCAAGTGGGTAAGAGAATCAAGTATGAAGTCCACCATATCATCCCAATCGCGCAAGGCGGCGAAGTCTACGACATGGATAATCTTCAAATAATGACACCTAAATCGCACATCCAAACTCACACAAAGGCAAAAGGAGTGAAAGAATGACTCTTAAGGGCAAACTGGAAGAATACACAGAAGCCGAATACATGGCTCTGGTCGAACGTTTGTTCGAAGGTACTTACGCTTCTGAAGAAGAACACGATGCAATTGTTGAGAACATTGTTACCACCTCAGAGCATCCCGATGGCACAGGAATTTTGTATGACCCTAGAGAGGGCATTGAGGACAGCCCGAAAGGTGTGATAAATGCAATAAAACAGTGGCGACTAGATAACGGAAAAACCGGATTCAAAGCCGGATAACACGCGTAAAAAAGGGGAGCAAGCACTCACACTTGCCCCCTTTTTCAATTTATTACAACGAATACTTCTGCAAATTCCCCATCATCTCCTTCAGCGCCTCAATGTTGTCCTTCGGATGCGCCGCCCCTTCGAAATCACAAATCTGCTGCCAATGCGCCGCCACGTCTTCCGGGGAGAACCCCACCCGCGGATCGAAACCGGCGCCGAGGCTGCGTTCCCAGCGCACCTTGCCCATCCAGCCGCCGCCCACTTCGAACAGCCCGGAGGTTTCCTGGCAGTTTTCGCTGGCCAGGTACACCACCAGCGGGCTGACGAGTTCCGGTTTGAGTTGTTCGAACACTTGCGGCGGGATCAGGCCTTCGGTCATGCGGGTGCCGCCGGTGGGAGCGATAGCGTTGACCAGGATGTTGTTCTTGCGACCTTCGATGGCCAGGGTACGGGTCAGGCCGTAGAGGCCGAGTTTGGCCATGCCGTAGTTGGACTGGCCGAAGTTGCCGTAGATGCCCGAGGTGGACGCTGTGAAGATCACTCGCCCGTAGTTTTGCTGGCGCAGGTGCGGCCAGGCGGCGCGGGTGACTTTGTAGGCGCCTTCGACATGGACGCGGTAAACCAGGTCCCAGTCGGCGTCTTCCATTTTGTGGAAGGTCTTGTCCCGCAGGATGCCGGCATTGTTGACCACTACATCGACGCGGCCAAAGGCGTCGAGGGCGTGTTGGACGATTTTGTCGCCGTCGGTGACCGAGTCGTGGTTGGCCTCGGCGGTGCCGCCCGCGTCGCGGATTTCGTTGACCACGCGGTCTGCCGCCGAGGCGTTGGCGCCTTCGCCCTGGGTCGAACCGCCGAGGTCGTTGACCAGTACCTTGGCGCCCTGCTTGGCGAACAGCAGTGCGTGCGCCCGTCCCAGGCCGCCACCCGCACCGGTGATGATCACGACTTTATCTTCGAAACGCACAGACTCATTCATGGGGAACTCCAGCAGGCCAGGACATTGCCTTGGAGTTTCAGGCACGGCGCTACGGGTCACAATGAACAGGGGGGAGGCTGAATGGTGTGCGATAAGGTAGGGGGATGATGAACACGAGGCGGCCTGGCGGCCGACCTGTTGTTTGTCGACCGCGTAGATATCCATTGCTGCGGTAACGGCCACCTATGGCTTCGCGGCGGGTGGGAACCTGTAGGAGCGAGCATGCTCGCGATGGTAGCCAACAATGACGCGGGGAGCCTGACACCCCCAGGTGCTCTCAGGTTTTTCGCGAGCATGCTCGCTCCTACGGGGGTGAGAGCGCCCGGAAAGGCGGCGCCGTGCTCAAGGGCGCCTTCGCCGGCAAGCCGGTTGCTACGAACAAGCCACCTTGAGCGGCGGTGAGGTCGTCCGGTCGCGGAATGCCAGGTAGTGCTTGAGCACCTGGCAGGGCGCCTCGATCTGCGGGTAATGACCGATGTCGCTGAGCAGGACCGTGTCCGGGTTGGGTATCAGCTCACGGTAGCGCGCGATCATGTGGGCACCGGAGATCGGGTCGACCTCGCCATCGATCACCCGCAGCGGCACCTCGCCGCGCTGCATCGCGCCGACCCAACGCTCGCGCTGGGTTCGCCGCTCGGGGATGTAGGCAATCAATTTATGCATGACCCGTGGCCCGTGATTGCTTTCGACGAGGCTCCAGAAATCGTCCATCTGGCTCTCGCTGGGACGAGTTTGCGGGCCGAAGATCTGACGGAAACTCTTCACCAGGCCATCACGGCTAAAAGCACGGCCGATCATCCATCCCAACGGGCTGAGCAGGAGTTTTTGCACCAGCACCGGGCGATGGGTTTCGGGGAACAACCCGCCATTGAGGAATACGCAACTGGCGAGGTCGATGCGCGCTTCGTAATGCCGGGCCAACAGCTCCTGGGCCACGCTGTCGCCGTAGTCATGGGCAAGCAGGTGCAGCGGTTGCTCGACGTTGAGATGAGCCAGCAGCGCCTGCTGCAAATCGGCCTGTTCCAGCAAACTGTACTCGTGATCCACCGGTTTGGCCGAGTCGCCGAATCCGAGCATGTCACAGGCAATTACCCGATAGCGCTGGGCCAGTGGTTGCCAAAGGTAATGCCAGTCCCAACTGGCGCTGGGAAAGCCATGGATGAGCAACAACGGCTCACCCTGCCCCGCCGTCCAGTAACGGATAGCTTGGCCATGGAACATGAAAGTCTGGCCGCGCTTGCGCCAGACACTCAGGGGAATCTCGGCGAGTTGCATTAGAGTTTGTACCCCGGGTCCAGTTTATCGAGCTTGCGCAGCAACGCCGGCCAAGCCAGCGCTCCGCCCATTCCTTGAGCACTTTTGGTGACACCGGCGATCATCGCCTTGGCACCCGCCAGAATCTGCGGTTCGATGGCAATCAATTCAGCCCCACCGTTCTGCGCCATGACCTGGATGTCGCAGGCACGTTGAAAGATAAACATCATCAGGAAGGTGTCGGCGATGCTGGGCCCACAGGTCAGCAGACCGTGGTTGTGTAACATCAGGAAGTTGTTTTCTCCGAGGTCGGCTTGCAGCCGCGCTTTTTCCTCGTGATTGAGCGCAACACCTTCGTAGGCGTGATACGCCAGGCTGGAAAGAACGAACAGCGACTGTTGGCTGATCGGCAAAATGCCTTGTCGCTGCGCCGACACCGCCACGCCCGAAGCGGTATGGGTATGCAGCACGCACACGACATCGTGACGAACCTCATGCACCGCGCTATGGATGGTGTACCCCGCCGGATTGATCTCGTAGGGGCTGTCCATCAACTTGTTGCCGGACTGATCGACCTTGACCAGGCTCGACGCAGTAATTTCGTGAAACATCAGACCGTATGGGTTGATCAGGAAATCTTCGGTGCCCGGCACCTTGGCGGAGATGTGCGTGAAAATCAGATCATCCCAGCCATGCTGGGCGACCAGGCGATAGCAGGCAGCGAGGTCGACGCGGGCCTGCCACTCGGCAGCGCTGACCTGGTCTTTGACACAGGAGGAGGACGACTGGACGGGGGCTACGCTCACGGCAAGGAACCTCGGTTCTTATTATGGAGTGTTTCCAATAACTACCGAGTCTAGTCACCCTCCGAGCTTCGCGTAGTTGCATTGGCAGCCAGCTTGATGGCCGAGCGAGTCAGCGGCTCGAAGAGTTTGGATCCATGGCCTGGCTGCCGGTGCACCCGCGTTACCGATCAGCCCCGCAGCGCGTCGATCAGTTCCGCCAGCCAAGGCTCGGCATCCGCTTCAGGGGTCACGCTTTCACTGGCGTCCAGGCGCAGCATCGGCAGGATTTCGCGAATGCCCAGCTCACCGAACAACTCCCGCATTAGCTCGCCACCGCCGCAAAAGGTATCGCCATAGCTTGCGTCGCCCAGGCCGATGACGGCCCCTGGCAAGCCTCGCCAGGCGGCGGGCAACTGGTCTCGAATCGTCGAGTACAGGGGTTGCAGGTTGTCCGGTAGCTCGCCCATGCCGGTGGTCGACGTTACAGCCAGAAAGGCTTCGGGAGCGAAGGCCTGAATATCGGCGAGGCTTGCCCGCGGGTTGTGGAAGGTTTCGAAACCGGCGTTTTTCAAAATACTGGCGGCGTGGCGGGCAACTTCTTCAGCCGTGCCGTATACCGAGCCGGAAATGATGGCGACTTTCATCAATCTGATCCTGACGCTGAATAAAAGACCGGGATATTAACAGCACGGTCTGCATTGTTCTTTTAGAATCCCACAGACAACCAACAAGGAAGGGTATCACCGATGATCAACGCGAAACTGCTGCAGTTGGCGATCAATGCCTCCAACGACGGTATCGTGATTGCTGAGAAAGAAGGCGATCAAGACAAGATCCTGATCTACGTCAACCCGGCCTTCGAACGCCTGACCGGTTACACCAGAGAAGAAATCCTCTACCAGGATTGCCGCTTCCTGCAGTCGGGCGACCGTGATCAGGACGCCCTGCCGAAAATTCGTGACGCATTGAACAGTGAAGGCTCCTGCCGGGAAATCCTGCGCAATTATCGCAAGGATGGCACCCCATTCTGGAACGAGCTGTCGCTTTCGACGGTGAAAAATCCGAATGACGGGCAGGTTTATTTTATCGGAGTGCAGAAGGACGTCACCCTGCAGGTCAAGGCGCAACAGCGAGTGACACTGCTTGAAGCACAACTGGCAGAAGTCCAGGCGGAGCTTGCTGCGCTCAAAGCGACGAACGGCAAAAACTAAACGGTGAATTAATTGTCATTAACTACAATCACCAGAGCCTCTGTAACTAAATTTTTCGAGCCTAACCATGCAACGCGACGCGCTCCTGACCCAGGATGAGCTGGATTTTATCCAGACCATGCAACACAACCCGCAACTGAACGTGCGGGATGCGACGTCGAGTCTGCTCGTTAATGGTGGATCGCAGATCCGTGACCTGCTCACGCGCCTGGCCGCGCATGAACAGGTTACCCTTCAAGCCAACTTCGAAAACCAGCAAATGACCTTCCCCCTGCACTTGGTGGAAGACGAGTTTCATGCCATGCACCTGCGCCTGGGCGTGCCGAGTATTTATGAAGGCGGGCCATCGGTCCGGCCGTGGCGACTGGTGCTCGACGAGCCGGTTGCGCTGGAAAACGCCAAGGGTCAACCCGGCACCTTGTGGGTGCACGAAGTATCGTTCAAAGGGGTTTTGCTGGAGATTCGCAACAAGACCAAGGCACCCAAGCACTTCGCCCTGTGGTTCAGCCCCTCAGGCTATGAGCGCATCGCCTTGCGCGGGACCCTCGAAAAAGAAACCGAACAGGGTTTCTATGCCTACCAGTTGAGCCAGAACGACCTGGACGAAACCGAGCGCCTGCGTCAATTCATTCTGCAACAGCATCGCCTGGCGCATCCAACCCTGCACCTCTGACCTTCAGGTATCCAGGCTGCCGGCCAGAAATTGGTTCAGGCGCTGGCGCATCACCATACCTTCGTTGCCCAGGCATCCGATCGATGACCCGGCGAGGCTTTCCTGCGCCAGGTCACTGGCATCCCCAGCCAGGAGCAAGGGGCAATCCAGGCTCATCGCCAGGCGATTCAGGCTCCGGGGCAAGTCGGGGGTGGGGACATGATTGGAAACCAGCACCAGCGCCCTTGGCTTGATCCGCTCGCAGACCAGCGTCAGTTCGTCGAACGGTTGGCCGGTGGTCAGCACCCGCACCCCCATTTGATCGTTGCCGAGGAACAGGGCGGCGATCAGCAACTCAAGCTCGCGACATTGGCCCGCCAAGGCGCTGACAATGACTCGCCGGGGGTGCCGGTCACGGATTAGCAGCAGGCGCTGTACCACCCGCGAGCGCAGAAAGCCATCGAGGAACAGCCATTCGCTGGCCCGGCCGAACGTATCCTGGCGCTGCAGCAATTGCCTCCACAGTGGAAGAATAATGTCCTGGAAAACCACCGGTTGGGAGTAGCTGGAAAAAATCTGCCCGTAGACCTGCTCCAGCCGGATGTCATCAAACGCACTGACCGCGGCTGCAAGCTGTTGCTGCCACTGTGCGTAATCCGCCTGCACCAGATCGCTGGGGATGATGTGAGCCAATACCTGTAACGGCTCTGCCTTGGCCAGGATCTTGCCGATCTTGCTGACCGCCACACCGCGTTCGATCCAGTTGAGGATGCTTCGGACCCGCTCAATGTCCTGCATCGAATACAGGCGATGCCCGCTTTCGGTGCGAGTGGGTACGATCAGGCCATAACGACGCTCCCATGCGCGAAGCGTGACCGGGTTCACACCGGTCAGGCGCGCCACTTCGCGAATCGGGAAAAGCTCTTCCCGTTCCAGGGAGAGCGCTGGCGACACACCCGGGGCAACGTCGGTCAAGACAGGCATTTATAGGCCTACGTCCATGTAATTATCTGGGCCCATTCTACCTCCCCTACACCTCAATCATTCAAGAAATAGATTGTTACCAAGGTCACCGGCCTGGAAGGGAAATCAGGAATAGTACTTGCTTGCCCCAAAATACAGCCGCCACCACGGCGTTGCGCCTGCGCAACCGAAGACCCGAAACCTGTAGGTTCACGGCTCGTCGCTGGTATAGTTTTGCTCTTACCGCGATGCGAGCCGTTCATGACCTCTTCTGCAGCCCCCATTCTGATCACCGGTGCCGGCCAGCGTGTAGGCCTGCATTGCGCGCAGCGATTGCTCGATGATGGCCATCGCGTGATTTTCAGTTATCGCAGCGAACGTCCCGGCGTACAAATCCTGCGCGATTTGGGCGCGATCGGGCTGTTCGCGGATTTCTCCAGCGAAGCCGGGATCGTCACCTTCATCAGTCAACTGAAAACACACACCGACAGCTTGCGGGCAATCATCCATAACGCTTCAGAATGGCTGGCCGAGACGGCGGACACCGATGCCGCCGCATTCACCCGCATGTTCAACGTGCACATGCTGGCGCCCTACCTGATCAACCTGCATTGCGCCGACCTGCTCGAACGCTCAAGCCCCGCCGACATCGTGCACATCAGCGATGATGTGACCCGCAAGGGCAGCAGCAAGCACATCGGCTACTGCGCCAGCAAAGCCGGGCTCGACAGCCTGACCCTGTCCTTCGCCGCCCGATACGCGCCCGGCATCAAGGTCAACACGATCGCACCCGCCCTGCTACTGTTCAATGCCGACGACGATGCCGACTATCGCGCCAAGGCACTGGCCAAATCCGCGCTGGGCATCGAACCTGGCAGCGAAGTGATCTACCAGAGCTTGCGTTATCTGCTCGATAACCCTTATGTCACCGGCACGACCCTGACCGTCAACGGCGGAAGGCACATCAAATAAGTGTCCCGAGGATCTTCCATGACGCTTTCCCTACATCAGAACTGCCTGTCACAGAGCTATCGCGAGATCCTCATCGGCCTCGGTGAAAACCCCGAGCGCGAAGGCCTGCGTGACACCCCGCTGCGCGCGGCCAAGGCCATGCAGTACCTGTGTCACGGTTACGGGCAAAGTGTCGAGGAAATCATCAACGGCGCCCTGTTCGCCTCCGACAACGATGAAATGGTGATCGTCGACAACATCGAACTCTATTCCCTCTGCGAACATCACCTGCTGCCCTTCATCGGCAAGGCGCATGTGGCTTATATTCCAACGGGCAAGGTGCTGGGTCTGTCGAAGATTGCCCGGCTGGTGGACATGTTCGCCCGTCGCCTGCAGATCCAGGAAAACCTCACCCGGCAAATCGCCGACGCCGTGCAACAGGTAACCGGCGCGGCAGGCGTTGCCGTGGTCATCGAAGCACAGCACATGTGCATGATGATGCGCGGCGTCGAGAAACAGAATTCGACCATGAACACCTCGGTGATGCTCGGCGCCTTCCGCGAGTCGAGCAATACCCGCCAGGAGTTCCTGCAATTGATTGGACGGAGCAAGTAGCAATGCCACAACTTCAACCAGGCATGGCGCGCATCCGGGTCAAGGACCTGTGCCTGCGCACCTACATTGGCATCAACGAAGACGAGATCCTCAACAAGCAGGATGTGTTGATCAACCTGACCATCCTCTATGCAGCCCAGGAAGCGGTGCGCGACAACGATATCGATCACGCGCTGAACTACCGCACCATCACCAAGGCGATCATCGCCCACGTGGAAGGCAATCGCTTTGCCCTGCTCGAACGCCTGACCCAGGAGCTGCTGGACCTGGTCATGGCCAACGCGTCGGTGCTGTACGCCGAGGTCGAAGTCGACAAGCCCCACGCCTTGCGCTTCGCCGAGTCGGTGTCGATAACGCTCGCGGCAAGCCGCTAAGCTTCAAGCTTCAAGCTTCAAGCGGTAAGCTACAAGCCACCGCCATCCATCTTGCAGCTTGAAGCTTGCCGCTTGAAGCTGTCTCGAAGAGACCCCCCTATGACCGATCAAGAACGCCTTGAGCTCGAAGCCGCCGCCTTCCGCCGGCTGGTGGCCCACCTGGACAGCCGCAAGGATGTGCAGAACATCGACCTGATGAACCTCTCGGGCTTCTGTCGCAACTGCCTGTCCAAGTGGTACAAGGCAGCGGCCGATGAACGCCAGATCGAGGTCAGCCTCGATCAAGCCCGCGAAGTGGTCTACGGCATGCCGTACGCCGAGTGGAAAGCCCAATATCAGCAAGAAGCCAGCGCCGAACAACAAGCGGCGTTCGCCAAAGGAAAACCCAATGAGTGATTTGAACACCCTGCGCGCCAGCCTCAAGAGTGGCGAACACGCTTTCGCCGATACGCTGGCATTCATTGCCGCCGGCTACGATTACCAGCCCCAGGCCTTCACCAATGGCGGCGTGGAAAACGCCGCCGGGCAGAACGAAGGTTCGTGCAAGACGCTGGGCCTGGCCCTGCTGGAAGGCCTGAGCGATGAAGAAGCGCTGCTGGCGTTCGGCGAGCATTACCGCTCGGTGCTGGCGACACCCGAGGGCAGCGATCACGGCAATATCCGTGCGTTGATCGAGCATGGCCTGGCCGGTGTGAAATTCACCCGACGGCCGCTGACCCGCCGCTGATTCAGACGCAAAAGATCGCAGCCTGCGGCAGCTCCTACAGGATCTAGTTCATTCGCAACATGGCGGTGCGCCCGTAGGAGCTGCCGAAGGCTGCGATCTTTTGATCTTTTGCACATCCCGACTTTAAAGATTAACCCGGCGACTTTATTTCGTTTGCCGGGCACCGCTGCTCCCGGCTTAGATAAAAACAATCTTCCTTCTTCCGAGCCGGTCAGCCATGCGCAGCGAAACCATCAGCCAGTCGATCAATATCGTCCACCCTGTCACGCTCAGCCACGGCAAAAATGCCGAGGTCTGGGACACCGACGGCAAACGTTACATCGACTTTGTCGGCGGCATCGGCGTACTGAATCTAGGTCACTGCCATCCCCGTATCGTCGAAGCCATTCGCGAACAGGCCACGCGGCTGACCCACTACGCCTTCAACGCCGCGCCCCATACCCCCTACCTTGAGCTCATGGATCGCCTGGCGGCGTTCATTCCGGTGGATTACCCGGTCAGCGGCATGCTCACCAACAGCGGCGCCGAAGCAGCGGAGAATGCACTGAAGATCGTCCGTGGCGCGACTGGTCGCACAGCCGTGATTGCCTTCGATGGCGCCTTTCATGGCCGCACGCTGGCCACTCTCAACCTCAACGGCAAGGTTGCCCCCTACAAACAGAAAGTCGGCGTGTTGCCGGGGCCGGTGTATCACTTGCCGTTCCCCAGCCGGGACAACGGCGTGACCTGTGTCGAGGCGCTCAAGGCCATGGAGCGCCTGTTCAGCGTCGAGATCGACGTCGAGGACGTGGCCTGCTTTATCGTCGAACCCGTGCAGGGCGAAGCGGGTTTCCTGGCCATGGATGTCGAGTTCGCCCAGGCGCTGCGCACGTTTTGCGACGAAAAAGGCATCGTACTGATTGCCGATGAAATCCAGTCTGGTTTTGGCCGCACTGGCCAGCGGTTTGCGTTCTCGCGCCTGGGCATCGAACCGGACCTGATCCTGTTGGGCAAAAGCATCGCCGGCGGCATGCCGCTGGGTGCGGTGGTCGGGCGTAAGTCGCTGCTGGATAACTTGCCCAAGGGTGGGCTTGGCGGTACATATTCCGGCAACCCGATCGCCTGTGCCGCAGCGCTCGCGACCCTGGATGAAATGACGGACGCCAATCTGCGAGCCTGGGGCTCACAACAGGAGGAAGCGATAGTCAGTCGCGTTGAAACCTGGCACGCGAACAAGCTGTCGCCGTACCTGGGTCGCCTGACCGGCGTGGGCACGATGCGCGGCATTGAGCTGATCAAGACCGACGGCACACCCGCTTCGGCGCAGTTGACGCAACTGCTGGCCCTGGCCCGGGACGCCGGGTTGTTGCTGATGCCCAGCGGAAAATCGCGGCACATCATTCGGCTGTTGGCGCCGTTGACGATTGAAGCGGCTGTGCTTGAAGAAGGCCTCGACATCCTTGAGGCGTGCCTGCAGAAGTTAACCTGAACATACGGTCCCCTGTAGGAGCTGCCGAAGGCTGCGATCTTTTGATCTTGCTTTGTATAAGATCAAGATCAAAAGATCGCAGCCTTCGGCAGCTCCTACAGGGGGGCATTTGTGTTGCCCACAAAAAAACCGGCAGAAGCCGGTTTTTTCTTTTCTACAGGATCAAGCGTTCTGCAGGTTGTCCAGGTAACGCTCGGCATCCAGTGCCGCCATGCAACCGGCGCCAGCGGAGGTAATCGCCTGGCGGTAGACGTGGTCAGCCACGTCACCGGCGGCGAAGATGCCTTCGAGGTTGGTCGCAGTGGCGTTGCCGTCACGGCCGCCGTGTACGACCAGGTAGCCGTCTTTCAGCGTCAACTGCCCTTCGAACAACGAAGTGTTCGGGGTGTGGCCGATGGCGATGAACACGCCATCGACTTTCACTTCGTCGAAGCTGCCGTCGTTGTTCTTCAGGCGGGCACCGGTCACGCCCATGTTGTCGCCCAGGACTTCGTCCAGGGTCGCGTTCAGCTTCAGGATGATCTTGCCTTCGGCCACGCGAGCGTTGAGCTTGTCGATCAGGATCTTCTCGGCGCGGAAGGTTTCGCGACGATGGATCAGGGTCACGGTGCTGGCGATGTTGGCCAGGTACAGGGCTTCTTCGACAGCGGTGTTACCGCCACCGACCACAGCCACGGGCTTGTTGCGGTAGAAGAAACCGTCGCAGGTCGCGCAGGCCGAAACGCCTTTGCCCATGAACGCTTCTTCCGATGGCAGGCCCAGGTAGCGAGCGCTGGCGCCGGTGGCAATGATCAGGGCGTCGCAGGTGTAGGTCGCGCTGTCGCCGGTCAGGGTGTAAGGCTTGGCGGCGAAGTCCACGGCATTGATGTGATCGAAAACGATCTCGGTTTCAAAGCGCTCGGCGTGCTCACGCATCCGCTCCATCAACGCCGGGCCGGTCAGGCCGTGGACATCACCCGGCCAGTTGTCGACTTCAGTGGTGGTGGTCAGTTGACCGCCGGCCTGCATGCCGGTGATCAAAAGTGGCTTGAGGTTGGCACGGGCGGCATAGACGGCGGCGCTGTAACCGGCAGGGCCGGAACCGAGAATAATCACTCGCGAATGACGAACTTCAGACATGACCTGCTCCTGTTGACCGGCCCGGAATACCTGGCGCGGAACGCCGGCTGACCGGCGGGAATAAAAAAGGACCATTGAAAGCACTTGGGGAAGGCTTGAACTCGACAGTCCTGTAAAAAGATTGGGTGCAGCGTATCGAGGGGGCGAAGATTAAGGAAATACGGTTTAACAATCCAGCTCATAGGTGGTCTCTATCCCCACAGAGTGTTTCCCAGGACGCCTTTGTTACAGTTAATGTCGATGTCGCTGTCGCGCTTTCGCCGGTCAGGCAAAGCCGGTAAGGTCGGCGCGTTTCCCACTGCCCGGAGCCTGTTATGCCCGCCCCCGTTCTGTCCGGCCCGCAATACTTGCGCGAAGGCCTCAAGCTGGTCCTGAGCCCCAGTTTGCGTTTGTTCGTATTGTTACCGCTGGCAATCAACCTGGTGCTGTTCGTCGGATTGATCTACCTGGCCGGCCATCAGTTCAGCCTGTGGGTCGATACACTGATGCCGTCCCTGCCCGAGTGGCTGAGTTTTCTCAGTTACATCCTGTGGCCGATTTTCGTCGTGCTGGTGGTGTTGATGGTGTTCTTCACCTTCACCATGCTGGCCAACGTCATCGCTGCGCCGTTCAATGGTTTTCTCGCAGAGAAAGTCGAAGTGGTGGTGCGCGGCACCGACGACTTCCCGGCCTTCAGCTGGGGTGAGCTGATCGCCATGATCCCCCGTACCCTCGCACGGGAAATGCGCAAGCTCGGGTATTTCCTGCCCCGGGCGCTCGGGTTGTTCATTCTTTCGTTCATCCCGGTGGTGAACATCATCGCGGCACCGCTGTGGCTGGTGTTCGGCGTGTGGATGATGGCGATCCAGTACATCGACTACCCGGCGGACAACCACAAGCTTGGGTGGAACGAGATGCTCGCCTGGTTGCGCGAAAAGCGCTGGCAGAGCATGAGTTTCGGCGGGAGTGTTTACCTGGTGTTGCTGATTCCGGTGGTCAACATCCTGATGATGCCGGCGGCGGTGGCCGGGGCGACTTTGTTCTGGGTGCGCGAGCGTGGGGCGGAGAATCTGGTGACCCAACGCTAGATCGGTCACAAATCCATCATCTCGTCGTCACAACGCCGACATGGCCTCAGCCGACACTGGGGCCATGACGACAGCCCTGCATATCACCCTGATCACCGAAACCTTCCCTCCGGAAATCAATGGCGTGGCCAATACCCTTGGCCGCCTGTGCGACGGTTTGCGCGCGCGCGGGCACCAGGTGGAATTGGTGCGACCACGCCAGGGCTGCGATCAATCGGCGAGCAGTGACGATGAGTTGTTGCTGTGCCGGGGCTGGCCGCTGCCGGGCTATCCCGGATTGCAATGGGGGCAGTCGTCGATGCACAAGCTGCTGCGGCGCTGGAAGCGTCATCGCCCGGATGTGCTGTACATCGCCACCGAGGGTCCTTTGGGATTGTCGGCATTGCGCGCGGCACGACGCCTGGGTATTTCAGTGGTGAGCGGCTTTCACACCAACTTCCAGCAGTACTCCAGCCAGTATGGATTCGGCATGCTGACTCGATTGCTGACCCATTACCTGCGTTGGTTCCATAATCGCTCGAACCTGACGTTGGTGCCCAGTGTCAGCCAGCGCATGGAGCTGGAACGTCGGCATTTCGAGCGCCTGGCATTGCTGTCCCGCGGCGTCGACAGCCAGCTGTTTCACCCAAGCAAACGCTTGAATGCGCTACGCGAGCAATGGGGACTGGGCGAGAAGGACATTGCCGTTATCCATGTAGGCCGTTTGGCACCGGAGAAAAACCTCGGTTTGCTCAAACGCTGTTTCGACACGCTCAAGGGCACTTATCCACAGCGCATTCTGAAACTGATCGTGGTGGGCGATGGTCCGCAACGACAGCTGATGGAAAGCGAGTTACCCGAGGCGATTTTCTGCGGGACACAACGCGGTGAAGCCCTGGCCAGTCACTATGCGTCCGGGGATGTGTTTCTGTTCCCAAGCCTGACCGAGACCTTCGGCAATGTGGTGCTTGAGGCATTGGCCTCTGGACTGGGGGTGGTGGCTTACGACCAGGCGGCAGCGGCGCAACATATTCGTCATGGCTACAACGGCGTGCTGGCAATGCCGGGGGATGAAGAGGCATTTTGTGACGCCGCGACGTGGTTGCTGGAGAAGCGCGAAACCTTGCGCTGTGTGCGGCTCAATGCGCGCCAGCATGCCAGTCGGCAGGGGTGGGCGGCGATTGTCGAGCAGTTCGAGGGGCAGTTGCGGGGGGCCTGTGTTGGGGAGGTGGTGGTGCCGAATGCACCGACTCTGCCCTGAGATATTGGGTGCCATTCAGTCAGTCTTCGCGAGCAGGCTCGCTCCCACAGGTTTTGTGTACAACGCATAACCACTGTGGGAGCGAGCCTGCTCGTGAAAGCATTCTTCCAGACGCCGCTTAAACCAGCGTCATCAACGCCTCACGACTGAACGGCAGGATGTCTTCCTCGCGACCGTCACGTACTTTCTGCGCCCAGTCGGGGTCCACCAACAGTGCACGGCCGACCGCCACCAGATCGAACTCGTCGTTGTTCAGGCGCTCCAGCAGTTTTTCCAGGCTGGCCGGCTGCGCCACCTTGTCGGTGTTGACCATGAACTGCAGGAACTCACCGTCCAGGCCTACGCTGCCTACGGTGATGGTCGGCTTGCCAGTGAGCTTGCGGGCCCAGCCCGCCAGGTTCAGCTCGGAACCGTCGAACTCCGGCTCCCAGAAACGGCGTGTCGAACAGTGGAAAATATCCACCCCGGCATCGGACAATGGCTTGAGGAATTCGCCCAACGCCTCAGGTGTTTGCACCAGGCGCGCGGTGTAGTCCTGCTGCTTCCACTGGGAGAAACGGAAGATGATCGGGAAACCTTCGCCGACCGCTGCACGCGTGGCCTGAATCAATTCAATGGCGAAACGCGAACGGTTGGCCAGGCTACCGCCGTATTCGTCGGTGCGCTGGTTGCTGCCTTCCCAGAAGAACTGGTCGATCAGGTAGCCGTGGGCACCATGGATTTCCACGCCGTCCATGCCAATGCTCTGGGCATCCTTTGCCGCCTGGGCGAACGCGGCGATCACGTCCTGAATGTCCTGCTTGGTCATACCGTGAACCACGACCTGACCGTCCTTCACTTTTTCCGACGGACCATAACCCGGCACGCTGGCGTCCGGCTCGGTGCCAATACGGCGCACACTGCCGACGTGCCACAGCTGCGGAACGATCTTGCCACCCTCGGCATGCACCGCATCGACGACTTTTTTCCAGCCCGTCAGCGCCGCTTCGCCGTAGAACTGCGGAACGTTCGGGTAGCCGTTGGAAGCCTTGTGCCCGACAGTGGTGCCTTCGGTGATGATCAAGCCCACGCCGGCCGCAGCGCGACGGCGGTAATACTCGATCACTTTGGAATTCGGTACGCCGCCCGGCGAAAACGAACGGGTCATCGGCGCCATGACGACGCGGGTCGGCAGTTCGAGGGTGCCGAGGTGGAACGGTTTGAACAAGGCTTTGACGGGCATGGGGACGCTCCACGGGAATAGTCTTTATGACGGCTATAATATGGAGGCTTGCACGCGCTGAACAGCACTATTGATATGGGTGATTAAACATCAAAAGGGGGACGTTGTAGGAGCCGGCTTGTTGGCGATGGACTCGAAAACACTGCGTGGTGTCAGGCGATGCGCGTCATCGTTGACGACCATCGCCAGCAAGCCGGCTCCTACGAAGGGATATGTCAGGCCAACGCTTTCTCGATTGCCTGAACAACACTCGGATCATCCGGCGCCGTACGCGGTGAAAACCGCGCCAGCACACGACCATCTTTACCCAGCAGGAACTTCTCGAAGTTCCAGGTGATGTCACCAGGAAACTCCGCGCCCTCGCCTGCCAGCAACTTGTACAGCTGGTGACGCTCGTGACCGTTGACTTCCAGCTTGCTGGACAACGGAAAGGTCACGCCATAGTTGAGGCTGCAGAAGTTCTTTATTTCCTGCTCGGTACCGGGTTCCTGACCGGCAAACTGGTTGCATGGCAAGCCCAGCACGCTGAAGCCTTTACCTTTGTATTGCTGGTAGAGGTTTTCCAGCGCCGCGTACTGTGGCGTCAAGCCACATTTGGAGGCCACGTTGACCACCAGCACGACTTGCCCCTTGAAAGGTGCCAGAGGCAGCACCTGGCCATCCAGGGCTGTCAAATTAAGTTCGTGAAAAGCACTCATGACGTACTCCAGATTCCCGTGTTCTTCTCGAAACAGCCACTTGGTGGTGTCGCCTGGAACAGCCGCAGACTAAAAAGGCGCCCTCGGGGCGCCTCTCCAGCTATCTGAGCTTAGCGCAGAAATCAGTGGTGATGGCCACCTTCGCCATGGACGTGGCCATGAGCGATTTCTTCCTGGCTGGCATCACGGATGTTGATGATCTTGACCTGGAAATTCAGGCGCTGACCCGCCAATGGGTGGTTGCCGTCTACGGTGACGTCGTCGCCGTCCAGATCGCGGATGGTCACGATCTGCATTTGGCCGTCCGGAGCGGAAGCATGGAACTGCATGCCCACTTCCAGCTCGTCGACACCTTCGAACATGCTGCGGCTCAGGGTGCTGACCAGTTCGGCAGCGTACTCGCCATAGGCATCTTCCGGTTCAACGGCTACGGTCAGCTCGTCGCCGACTGCTTTGCCTTCCAGCGCCTTTTCCAGGCCCGGGATGATGTTGCCTGCGCCTTGCAGGTAGACCAGCGGCGCGCCGCCGGCGGAGCTGTCGATGACCTCACCAGCGTCGTTGGTCAGGGTATAGTCGATGGAGACAGCCTTATTGGCGGCGATCAGCATGGGGCGAGACCTTTTGCATAAGAATATAGAAAGACCCAGTTTAGCGAAGCAATCGCCCGAAAGCGAACACAACCCGGACAGACGGGGTGCGACGATCACAGGCTTCCATCAGGACGAGGACGGCCACTGGGTGGCCGAGCTTTCGTGCGGCCATACCCAACACCTGCGCCATCAGCCACCCTGGCAATTGCGGGCCTGGGTCATGGACCCTGCGCAGCGCCAGGAAAAAATAGGCCAGCCCTTTGATTGCGGTTGGTGCGCACAAGGCTCGGTTAGCGATAACCTTGGCGACTGAATTTCGGTAGTTGGCCAGTTATAGGCCGGCACCATTGCCATGCACCTTTAGAGAATCCGCATGCAAACTTTTTTTATCGCACCCACCGATTTTGGCGTGGGCCTGACCTCCATCAGCCTCGGGCTGGTGCGCACTCTCGAGCGGGCCGGCCTCAAGGTTGGCTTTTTCAAGCCGATTGCCCAGCCCCATCCAGGTGACACCGGCCCTGAACGCTCCACCGAGCTGGTGGCGCGCACCCACGGCCTGAAACCGCCAAAACCCTTGGGCCTGGCCCATGTCGAGCGCATGCTCGGCGACGGCCAGCTCGATGAGTTGCTGGAAGAAATCATCACCCTTTATCAGCAGGCCGCCATCGGCAAGGATGTGTTGATCGTCGAAGGCATGGTCCCGACCCGCAGCGCCAGCTATGCCGCGCGGGTCAACTTGCACCTGGCCAAGAGCCTCGATGCCGAGGTGATCCTGGTTTCGGCACCGGAAAACGAAGTACTGACCGAATTGTCTGGCCGAGTGGAACTGCAAGCGCAATTGTTCGGCGGCCCCAAGGATCCGAAAGTCCTCGGCGTGATCCTCAACAAGGTCAAGACCGAGGAAAGCATGGAGGCCTTCGCCGCACGTCTGAACGAACACTCGCCGCTGTTGCGCAGTGGCGACTTCCGTCTGCTCGGTTGTATTCCATATCAGCCGGAACTGAATGCGCCGCGCACTCGAGACGTAGCGGACTTGATGGGCGCACAGGTACTCAACGCCGGCGACTACGAAACCCGGCGCATGACCAAGATCATCATTTGCGCGCGGACCATGCGCAACACCGTGGAACTGCTCAAGCCCGGCGTGCTGGTGGTAACCCCGGGCGATCGTGACGACATCATCCTCGCCGTGAGCCTCGCGGCCATGAACGGCGTACCCCTGGCCGGCCTGCTGCTGACCAGCGACACCCTGCCCGACCCGCGCATCATGGACTTGTGTCGCGGCGCCCTGCAGGCGGGCTTGCCCGTGTTGTCGGTGAGCACCGGGTCCTATGACACCGCCAACCAGCTCAATGGCTTGAACAAGGAAATCCCGATCGACGACCGCGAGCGCGCAGAAATCATCACCGATTTCGTCGCCAGCCACCTGGACGCCAACTGGCTGCACCAGCGTTGCGGTACGCCTCGGGAAATGCGCCTGTCGCCAGCGGTGTTCCGTTATCAATTGATCCAGCGCGCCCAGTCCGCCAACAAGCGCATCGTCCTGCCGGAAGGCAGCGAACCGCTGACCGTACAAGCCGCCGCCATCTGCCAGGCCCGAGGCATTGCGCGATGCGTATTGCTGGCCAAGCCTGCAGATGTCGAAGCGGTGGCCCGCGCGCAAGGCATCGAACTGCCGCCGGGGTTGGAAATTCTCGACCCTGACCTGATTCGCGAACGCTACGTCGAGCCGATGGTCGCCCTGCGCAAGAGCAAAAGCCTCAACGCCCCGATGGCCGAGCAGCAACTGGAAGACACCGTGGTGATCGGCACCATGATGCTGGCGCTGGATGAAGTCGACGGCCTGGTGTCGGGCGTCATTCACTCCACCGCCAATACCATCCGCCCGGCACTGCAACTGATCAAGACCGCACCGGGCTGCACCTTGGTGTCGTCGGTGTTCTTCATGCTGTTTCCCGAAGAAGTGCTGGTCTATGGCGACTGCGTGATGAACCCGCACCCGAGCGCCGTCGAACTGGCCGAGATTGCCCTGCAAAGCGCCGACTCGGCGGCGGCATTCGGCATCACTCCGCGTGTGGCGATGATCAGTTATTCCAGCGGTGAATCAGCCAGTGGCGAGGAAGTCGAGAAAGTACGCGAGGCGACGTTGCTTGCCCATGAACAACAAAACTCGTTGCTGATCGACGGCCCGTTGCAGTATGACGCCGCCGCCAACGAAACCGTGGCCCGGCAACTGGCACCGAACAGCCAGGTGGCCGGTCGCGCCACTGTGTTCGTATTCCCCGACCTGAACACCGGCAACACCACCCACAAAGCCGTACAGCGCAGCGCCGACTGCGTCAGCCTCGGCCCGATGCTGCAGGGACTGCGCAAACCGGTGAACGATCTGCCGCGCGGCGCGCAGGTCGACGACATCGTCTACACGATTGCCCTGACCGCGATTCAGGCGGCCAACCGACCTATGGATGTGTAAATGCTGGATTTTCTACCTGCCCCGGCGCGCGGCGTGATCGCCGCGCTGCTGCTGGCGCTGAACACGATTTTGCTGTGCTCGTTCCTGTTCTGTGTGGCGCTGATCAAGGTCCTGCCGTTCGCATTCACCCAACGCATTGCACACTGGTTGATGAGCCATACCCACGAAGCCTGGATCAGCGTCAATAAAGGCTGGATGAACCTGGTCCGTCGCACGCGCTGGCACGTCAGCGGCCTGCAAGGCCTGGACTATCAACACTCGTACCTGGTCACCAGCAATCACCAGAGCTGGGTCGACATCCTGGTGCTGCAATATGTGCTCAATCGACGTATCCAGCCGCTGAAGTTCTTTCTCAAGCAGGAGTTGATCTGGGTACCGGTGATCGGCCTGGCCTGGTGGGCACTGGGCTTTCCGTTCATGAAGCGCTACTCCAAGGCCTACCTGGAAAAGCACCCGGAGAAGAAAGGCAAGGACCTGGAAACCACGCGCAAGACTTGTGCGAAGTTTCGCAACAACCCGGTGGGTATTTTCAATTTCGTTGAAGGCACGCGCTTCACCGAAGGCAAGCATGCCCAGCAGAAATCGCCGTTCAAGTACCTGCTGAAACCCAAGGCCGGTGGGATTGCGTTTGTGCTAGATGCCATGGGTGAACAACTGGAATCCATCGTCAACGTGACGATCCATTATCCAGCCGGGCGCCCGGGTTTCCGGGATTTGCTGTGCGGGAATGTTGCGGATGTGGTGGTGCACTTTGAAGAGCTGAAGATTCCGCCGCAGTTCATAGGCAAGAACTACGACCAGGACGGTGAGTATCGCCTGCAGTTCCAGGGCTGGATCAACCAGATGTGGCAGGACAAGGATGCTCTGCTTGCGCAGATGCACCGCGAGTATCCATCGAAGTAGTTCGGTGAATGTTCTGCCCTCTTCGCGAGCAGGCTCGCTCCCACAAGGTTAATGTTCACCGAAGATCAACTGTGGGAGCGAGCCTGCTCGCGAAGGGGGCCTCCCAGAAATAAAAAACCCGCCGATGATCACTCATCGGCGGGTTTTTTATTTGCGGCCAGCGCTTAGATCGCGCCGCGCTTGCGCAGCAATTCCAGCACCTGCTTCACGCCGTCTTCCAGCGACACGGACTGGGTGTCGATCACCAGATCGGCATCCAGCGGCACGTCGTACGGGAAGGACTCGCCCGGGATGTTATCCCCGGCCGCCGCGTACAGGCCCTGCGGGTCACGTTCGGCACAGACCGTCGGCGAGGCCTGGACGTAGACCGTCAGCAGGCGTTCTTTGCCGATCAGCTCCCGAGCCTGTTCACGACCTTCGGCACTCGGAGCAACGAACGCTGCCAGGGTCAGCAGACCGGCTTCGTTGAACTGACGCGCCACGTGCGCGGCACGACGCCAGTTCTCGGTGCGCCCGGCGCGATCCTGCGGCAGACCTTTGTTCAGGTCGTGACGCAGGTTCTGGCCATCGAGCACGTACACCGCACGACCCAGGTCGAACAGTTTGCGCTCGACTGCATAAGCCAGGGTGCTTTTGCCCGCGCCCGACAAGCCACTGAACAGCACGGTGGCGGGTTGCTGGCCAAAGCGCTGCGCGCGCTCTTCGGTAGCGACGTGGGCCAGCTTGCCGTGGTGGGTGCTGGTGCCATGCGCCAACGGCTGCGCGACGATCATGCCGGCACCGACGGTGCCGTTGGTCAGGCGATCGATAATGATGAATGCGCCGGTGGTGCGGTTGCTGTCGTAACCGTCGAGGGCAATCGGCGCGTCGAGCGCGATCTTGACCTTACCGATTTCGTTCAGCTGCAGCGCACTGGCCGGGCCTTCTTCCAGGGTGTTCACGTCGACCTTGTTGACGATGCTGGCGATGGAGCCCGGCACGTAACTGGTGGCGCGCTTGATGTCGTATTTCTTGCCCGGCAGCATCGGCTCTTCAGCCATCCACACCAGCATCGCTTCGAAGCTGTCGGTGACCGGCGGCACGTTGTCGGCATGCACCAACAGGTCGCCACGGGAGATGTCAATCTCGTCTTCCATGGTCAGGGTTACCGCCTGACCTGGACCTGCGTGCTCCAGTTCACCTTCGAAGGTGACGATGGATTTCACGCGGCTACTCTTGCCCGACGGCAGCACCACGACTTCGTCGCCCTTCTTGACGATGCCGCTGGCCAGGGTGCCGGCGAAACCGCGGAAGTTCAGGTTTGGACGGTTGACGTATTGCACCGGGAAACGCAGGTCGGTGAAGTTGCGGTCGCCCGCCACTTCCACGGTCTCGAGGATTTCCATCAGCGACTGGCCGGTGTACCACGGCGAGCGCTCGGATTTGTTCACCACGTTGTCGCCTTTGAGCGCAGACATCGGCACGAAGTGCATCGTGGTGGGCTTCATCTTCAAGCCTTCGGCGAACTGCAGGTAGTCAGCCTTGATCGACTCGAACACGCCCTGGTCGAAGTCCTTGAGGTCCATCTTGTTGATGGCAACGACGATATGCTTGATGCCCAGCAACGAGGCGATGAAGCTGTGGCGACGGGTCTGGGTCTGCACGCCGTAGCGGGCGTCGACCAGGATGATCGCCAGGTCACAGGTGGAGGCACCGGTGGCCATGTTGCGGGTGTACTGCTCATGGCCGGGGGTGTCGGCAATGATGAATTTGCGTTTGGCGGTGGAGAAATAGCGGTACGCGACATCGATGGTGATGCCTTGCTCACGCTCGGCCTGCAGGCCATCGACCAGCAGTGCCAGGTCGATGTCTTCACCGGTGGTGCCGACTTTTTTCGAGTCGCGGGTAATCGCTTCCAGGTGATCTTCGTAGATCATCTTGGAGTCGTGCAGCAGGCGCCCGATCAGGGTGCTCTTGCCGTCGTCGACGTTACCGCAAGTCAGGAAGCGCAGCAGCTCTTTACGTTCGTGCTGGCCCAGGTAGGCGAGGATGTCCTCGCTGATCAAATCAGATGCGTGCGACATGACAGCCCCTTAGAAATAACCTTGACGTTTTTTGTCTTCCATCGAGCCTGCGCCATCGTGGTCGATGACACGGCCCTGGCGCTCGGAAGTTCGCGTCAGGAGCATTTCCTGAATGATGTCCGTGAGGCTTTCGGCCTCGGACTCCACCGCGCCCGTCAACGGATAGCAGCCAAGGGTACGGAACCGCACTTTCTTCTTGACGATGCGCGCTTTGTCTTCATCGCTCAGGTGTTCGAGGATGCGCTCGTCGTCGATCATGATCAGGGTGCCGTTCTTCTCGATGACTTCACGCTCGGCGGCGAAGTACAGCGGGACGATCGGGATGCCTTCCAGATAGATGTACTGCCAGATGTCCAGCTCGGTCCAGTTCGACAACGGGAATACGCGGATGGATTCGCCCTTGTTGACCTTGCCGTTGTAGACGTTCCACAGCTCGGGGCGCTGGTTTTTCGGGTCCCAGCGGTGCTTGCTGTCGCGGAACGAGTACACACGCTCTTTGGCGCGGGACTTCTCTTCGTCGCGGCGGGCACCACCGAAGGCGGCGTCGAAACCATATTTGTCCAAGGCCTGCTTCAGGCCTTCGGTCTTCATGATGTCGGTATGCTTGGCACTGCCGTGGGTGAACGGATTGATGCCTTGTGCCACGCCGTCGGGGTTCACATGGGTGATCAGGTCCAGGCCCAGCTCGGCGACCATCTTGTCGCGGAACCTGTACATCTCCTGGAATTTCCACTGGGTGTCGACGTGCATCACCGGGAACGGCAGCTTGCCGGGGAAGAACGCCTTGCGTGCCAGGTGCAGCATCACGGCGGAGTCTTTACCGATGGAGTACAGCATCACCGGGTTGTCGAACTCGGCGGCCACCTCGCGGATGATGTGGATGCTTTCCGCCTCCAGCTGTTTCAGATGCGTCAGTTTGTCGACCATGGCTACTCACGAAAACATTCTTATGAACGGCCAGCGGGCCGTGTTCGAGCGGGGAATCCTAGCACAGCGCCCCCTTCTAATGAGGACGCGAACTAGATCGAAAGAGCATATGAATATGCCCGCCTGTTTGGGCGAAACCCGTCGCCTGTAGGAGCGAGCATGCTCGCGATGTACCTGAGAACACCACGGGGTGTCAGGCTTCCAGCGTTATCGTTGACGACCATCGCGAGCGGGCTCGCTCCTACAGGGTTCGGGGTTGAGTGTCAGATGGGGTTCGGGCAATCGATGAAGATGTGCTCAAGGGCAAACCGTTTCGCCAGGTAATCACCCAGCGCCTGCACGCCGTAACGCTCGGTGGCGTGGTGCCCGGCAGCAATGAAGCTGATGTCGTTTTCACGGGCGCTGTGGAAGGTTTGCTCCGAGGCTTCGCCGCTGAGGTACAGATCGACGCCCGCCAGTATCGCCTGGTCGATGTAGCCCTGACCGCCACCGGTGCACCAGCCAACGCGGCGGATCATTGCGCTGCCTTCAATCAGCAATGGCTCGCGGCCCATGACTTCTTGCACACGGCGGGCGAAATCCCGGGGGGTGGCGGGCTCGTTCAACGAACCGACCAGGCCGACGATCTTCAGGTTGTCAGGGTCCAACGGACCTTCGACGGTGATGTCCAGTTGCCGTGCCAACTGCACGTTGTTGCCAACATCAGGGTGCAGGTCCAGCGGCAGGTGATAGGACAGCAGGCTGATGTCGTGCTTGAGCAGGGTCTTGAGGCGGCGCTGCTTCATGCCGGTGATGCACGGGTTCTCGCCTTTCCAGAAGTAGCCGTGATGCACCAGCACCAGATCCGCGTTGGCCTCCACCGCAGCATCGAGCAAGGCCTGGCTGGCGGTGACGCCGCTGACGATGCGCATCACCTGCGGCCGGCCCTCGACCTGCAGGCCGTTGGGGCAGTAATCGGCAATTTTCGAACTAGCGAGGTAACGGTCGGCTTCTTCGACCAGGGTGCTCAGGGCGACGGCCATAAAAGACTCCTAAATATCCCGTTCAGAGGCACGCGTGGCCTCGTATAATGCGCGTCATTATGAGCGGTCTCATACCGCCTGCAACTCTCTCAGGACGTACTTAATGCTCAAGGCGCTGCGTTTTTCCGGCTGGCCGCTGTTGGCCGGCGTGCTTGTCGCTCTGTTAATCATCCAGCGTTACCCGCAGTGGGTCGGGCTTCCAAGCCTCGACGTCAACCTGCAACAGGCCCCGCAAACCACCAGTATGCAGCAAGGCCCGGTGTCCTATTCCGACGCGGTAACCACCGCCGCGCCGTCGGTGGTGAACCTGTACACCACCAAAGTCATCAACAAACCCAATCATCCGCTGTTCGAGGACCCGCAGTTTCGTCGATTCTTCGGCGACAACTCGCCCAAGCAGAAACGCATGGAGTCGAGCCTGGGCTCCGGCGTGATCATGAGCCCGGAAGGCTACATCCTGACCAACAACCACGTGACCAGCGGTGCCGACCAGATCGTGGTGGCGCTCAAGGACGGCCGTGAAACCCTGGCTCGGGTGATTGGTAGCGACCCGGAAACTGACCTCGCGGTCCTCAAGATCGACCTGAAGAAACTGCCTTCGATCACTGTCGGCCGCTCGGACAACATCCGCATCGGCGACGTGGCCCTCGCCATCGGCAACCCGTTCGGCGTCGGCCAGACCGTAACCATGGGCATCATCAGTGCCACCGGGCGTAATCAGCTGGGCCTGAACAACTACGAAGACTTCATCCAGACCGACGCCGCGATCAACCCCGGCAACTCCGGCGGTGCGCTGGTGGACGCCAACGGCAACCTGACCGGCATTAACACGGCGATCTTCTCCAAGTCAGGAGGTTCACAAGGCATTGGCTTCGCGATTCCGGTGAAGCTGGCCATGGAAGTGATGAAATCGATCATCGAACACGGCCAGGTGATTCGCGGCTGGCTCGGTATTGAAGTGCAGCCATTGTCCCAGGAACTGGCGGAGTCGTTTGGCCTGTCGGGGCGTCCGGGCATCGTCGTCGCCGGGATTTTCCGCGACGGTCCGGCGCAGAAAGCCGGCCTGCAACTGGGCGACGTGATTCTCAGCATCGACGGCGAACCGGCTGGCGATGGCCGACGCTCGATGAACCAGGTCGCGCGGATCAAGCCGACCGATAAGGTCACGATCGAGGTGATGCGCAACGGCAAGGAACTCAAGCTCACGGCGGAAATCGGCTTGCGCCCGCCACCGGCACCGGCACCGGCACCGGTCAAAGAGAAAGAAGAAAACTAAGCGATCAACACAAAACCCCTGTAGGAGCGAACATGCTCGCGATGGTCGTCAACGATAACGCTGGAAGCCTGACACCCCACTGCGTTCTCTAGTCCATCGCGAGCATGCTCGCTCCTACAGGGTTGGCTGTGGTTCAGAGGTCGCCGAGGCCGTCGATCAGGGCCTGGTTTTGCTCAGGCGTGCCGATCGAAATCCGCAGGAACTGGGCAATTCGCTCCTGCTTGAAGTGCCGGACGATCACACCTTGCTCGCGCAGTTTAGCTGCCAGGCCTGCCGCATCGTGCTTGGGGTGACGGGCAAAAATGAAGTTCGCGGCCGACGGCAGCACTTCAAAGCCCTTAGCCTGCAACTGCGCGACCACCTTGTCGCGGCTCTCAATGACCAATCGGCACGTCTTGTCGAAGTACTCACGATCTTCGAACGCCGCCGCCGCGCCGACGTTCGCCATGCGATCGATCGGATAGGAGTTAAAGCTGTTCTTGATCCGCTCCAGCGCCTCGATCAGGTCCGGATGCCCCACCGCCAAGCCAACCCGCAGGCCCGCCAGGGAGCGGGATTTTGACAGGGTCTGGGTCACCAGCAGGTTCGGATAACGGTCTACCAACGTGATTGCCGTCTCGCCACCGAAGTCGATGTAAGCCTCATCCACCACGACCACCGAGTCCGGGCTGCCCTTGAGGATTTGCTCGACCGCCTCCAGCGCCAACAGGCAACCGGTCGGTGCGTTCGGGTTGGGGAAAATGATCCCGCCGTTCGGTTTTGCGTAGTCCGCAGGATTGATCTGGAACTGCTCGTCCAGCGGCACTGCATCGAACTTGATGCCGTACAGCCCGCAATAGACCGGATAGAAGCTGTAGCTGATGTCCGGGAACAGCAGCGGCTGATCGTGCTGCAGCAACCCGTGGAAGATGTGCGCCAGCACTTCGTCGGAGCCGTTGCCGAGAAATACCTGGTTACTCTGCACGCCGTAGTACTTGGCCACGGCATTTTTCAGCAGATCGCTGTTCGGGTCCGGGTACAGGCGCAGATTGTCGTTCAGTTCGGCCTGCATCGCAGCCAAGGCCTTGGGCGATGGACCGTACGGGTTTTCGTTGGTGTTGAGCTTCACCAGTTTCGCCAGCTTTGGCTGCTCGCCCGGTACGTAAGGCACCAGGTTCTTGACGAACGGGCTCCAGAATTTACTCATCTCAGTTCCCCTGCTTGTCGTCGATGATGCGGTATTCGGCACTGCGGGCGTGGGCAGTCAGCGACTCGCCACGGGCCAGCACGGAAGCGGTTTTACCCAGGTCGGACGCGCCCTGTTCCGAGCAAAAAATGATCGACGAACGTTTCTGGAAGTCGTATACGCCCAGCGGCGACGAGAACCGCGCCGTGCCGGAAGTCGGCAATACGTGGTTCGGGCCTGCGCAGTAGTCGCCCAGTGCTTCGCTGGTGTGGCGACCCATGAAGATGGCGCCGGCATGACGGATCTGTGGAAGCCAGGCTTGCGGATCGGCAACCGACAACTCCAGGTGCTCCGGCGCGATGCGGTTGGCCACTTCGATGGCTTGCTCCATGTCACGCACCTGGATCAGCGCACCACGGCCGTTGATCGAGGTTTCGATGATCTCGGCGCGCTCCATGGTCGGCATCAGTTTGGCAATGCTCGCGGCGACCTGATCGAGAAAGGCCGCATCCGGGCTGACCAGGATCGCCTGGGCGTCTTCGTCATGCTCGGCCTGGGAGAACAGGTCCATGGCGATCCAGTCAGGATCAGTCAGGCCGTCACATACCACGAGGATCTCGGACGGGCCGGCAATCATGTCGATACCGACCTGGCCAAACACGTGACGCTTGGCGGTGGCGACATAGATGTTGCCCGGGCCAACCACTTTGTCGACTTGCGGCACGCTTTCGGTGCCATAAGCCAGCGCGGCAACAGCTTGTGCGCCACCGATGGTGAACACACGGTCAACGCCCGCGATGCAGGCAGCAGCCAGCACCAGCTCGTTGATTTCACCGCGCGGGGTCGGCACCACCATGACCACCTCGGTCACACCGGCAACCTTGGCCGGAATCGCGTTCATCAACACGGAAGAAGGGTACGACGCCTTGCCGCCCGGCACGTACAGACCGGCGCGATCGAGCGGCGTGACCTTCTGGCCCAGCACGGTGCCGTCAGCTTCGGTGTAGCTCCAGGAGTCCTGTTTCTGCTTCTCGTGGTAGCTGCGTACGCGGGCCGCGGCTTTTTCCAGGGCCTCGCGCTGTGGCACGGTAATGCGGGTCAACGCCAGTTCCAGGCGCTCGCGCGGCAGGATCAGGTCGGCCATGGAGGCGACGTCCAACCCGTCGAACTGTCGGGTGAACTCCACCAACGCGGCATCGCCACGCTCGCGCACGGCCTTGATGATGTCCAGCACCCGCTGATTGACCGAGTCGTCAGACACACTTTCCCAGCTCAGCAGATGATCCAGATGATGTGCGAAATCCGGGTCAGCAGCGTTGAGTCGGCGAATTGCAGTCGGTGCGGTCATAGCGAGAGCCTCATAGGATTGGCAAAAAACTCAGGCGCCCGAAGCTAACATTCGATCCGCTTGGGCACCTGAGAATTCTGGCTATGAGGCGGATAGACGGCGCAACTCAAAGTCGCGCGGGTGAATCAGCCGCGGTGTCGAGACTCCACTGCCTTGCGCAGGGTGTCGATCAACGCCTGGATACGGGCGTGCTGCATTTTCATCGAAGCTTTGTTGACGATCAGCCGGGAGCTGATGGCCGCGATGAAATCCTGTGGCTCCAGGCCGTTGGCCCGCAGCGTGTTACCGGTGTCGACCACGTCGATAATCTTGTCGGCCAAGCCGATCAGCGGCGCCAGCTCCATCGAGCCGTAGAGCTTGATGATGTCGACCTGACGGCCCTGCTCGGCATAGTAGCGCTTGGCAACGTTGACGAACTTGGTGGCGATACGCAGGCGACCCTTGGGCTCGACCGCGCCGACCTTGCCGGCGGTCATCAACTTGCACTGGGCAATCTGCAAGTCCAATGGCTCGTACAGGCCTTGACCGCCGTATTCCATCAGCACGTCTTTACCAGCAACACCGAGGTCGGCGGCACCATGCTCGACATAAGTCGGCACGTCGGTGGCACGCACGATCAACAGGCGTACATCTTCCTGGGTCGTGGGAATGATCAGCTTGCGACTCTTGTCCGGATTCTCGGTCGGCACGATGCCCGCTTCAGCCAGAAGCGGCAGGGTGTCGTCAAGGATGCGGCCCTTGGACAGTGCGATGGTCAACATGGGAAACGTCAGTCCTTATCAAGGTACTCATGTCCGGTCGCAAATGGCGCCGGACACACATCGAGCCGGAAACCGGCTCGACTTACAACAATTCAACGGGCACGTCCCTGCGCCCATGCAGCAGAAACTAGCCCGGAACGCGGCGGATCTTGGCGCCCAGCATCTGCAGTTTCTCTTCGATGCACTCGTAACCACGGTCTATGTGGTAGATGCGGTCGATCAGGGTATCGCCGTCGGCAATCAGCGCCGAAATCACCAGGCTGGCCGAAGCCCGCAGGTCGGTGGCCATCACTGGCGCGCCCTTGAGCTTCTCGGTGCCGGTAACGATGGCGGTGTTGCCCTCGACCTGGATCTTGGCGCCCATGCGGTGCAGTTCGTACACGTGCATGAAGCGGTTTTCGAAGATCGTCTCGATCACAGCGCCCGTGCCTTCGGCAATGGCGTTGAGGGAGATGAACTGCGCCTGCATGTCGGTCGGGAACGCCGGGTACGGAGCGGTTCGCACGTTCACGGCTTTAGGCCGCTTGCCGTGCATGTTCAACTCGATCCAGTCTTCACCGGTGGTGATTTCGGCGCCCGCTTCGCGGAGTTTCTCCAGCACGGCTTCGAGAATGGTCGGATCGGTGTCCTTGACCTTCACACGCCCGCCGGTCACGGCTGCGGCCACCAGGTAGGTGCCGGTTTCGATACGGTCCGGCATCACCTTGTAGGTGGTGGTGTGCAGACGCTCAACGCCATCGATGGTGATGGTGTCGGTACCAGCGCCGGAAACCTTGGCACCCATCGCGTTCAGGAAGTTCGCCAGGTCGACGACTTCAGGCTCGCGCGCGGCGTTCGCCAGGACACTGCGTCCCTTGGCCAGGGCTGCAGCCATCATGATGTTTTCGGTACCGGTCACACTGACGGTGTCGAAGAAGAAATGCGCACCGCGCAGGCCGCCTTCTGGCGCCTTGGCCTTGATGTAGCCGCCTTCGACGTCGATGATCGCGCCCATGGCCTCCAGGCCACGGATGTGCAGGTCCACCGGTCGCGAACCGATGGCGCAACCGCCAGGCAACGCGACTTCGGCTTCACCGAAACGGGCAACCATCGGGCCCAGCACCAGGATCGACGCACGCATGGTCTTAACCAGTTCGTACGGAGCGATCAGGGTCTTGATGGTCCGCGGATCGATTTCGACGGCCAGTTTCTCGTCGATCACCGGCTCGATCCCCATGCGACCGAACAATTCGATCATGGTGGTGATGTCGTGCAGGTGTGGCAGGTTGGCAACGGTCACCGGACCATCGCACAGCAGGGTAGCCGCCAGGATCGGCAGGGCAGAGTTCTTTGCCCCGGAGATGCGGATCTCGCCGTCAAGACGAGCACCGCCAGTAATAATCAATTTATCCATAAGAATCTCTACGCCCGTGGGCTCAGGTGCGCTCGGCCCAGGCCGCGCTGCTGAAAAATTTCATAGTGACCGCATGGATGCTGCCATCGGTGATCCATGGGTTCAAATGGGCATAGACCTGCTGCTGACGCTTCACCGGGCTCAACGCCGCCAGTTCATCGCTAATCACGTTCAGCTGGAAATTGCAGCCTTCGCCCTCGACTTCTACCTTCGTTCCGGGCAGCTTTCCTTCAAGAAAGCTCTTCACTTCGTTGGCCTGCATGCTCAACCTCAATCGGCGCCCTGTGCGCGCGGGTCGGACATCATACAAAAAAGCCCCGCGCCTGCGAACCCCGGGAAGCAGGACTCTGACGGGGGGCTTCTTTATAGATGCGGGTTAGGGATGCGCCAACAGCTCGGTCAGTTCACTGACCTGAGCGATTTCGCGCATGTCTTCTGGCATCCCGCGGATGCTCAGCGCCTTGCCGGCCGCCTGGGCATCTCGCATGAAACACAACAGCAACGACAGACCGACGCTGCTGGATTTCTCCACCGCCGAACAATCGACTACCACGGCCGCAGCCTTGCTGGCCTTGATCAGCGCCTGCCCCTGCTCGCGCAATTGAGGGCCGGTGCGATAATCCAGCACACCGCTGAGCCGCAGCTCGCCGGCGTCGTCCATCTGGACCGCCGCCTCACTCATTGGGTCTGTTTCTCGGTGGATTGCTCAGCGGTTTCCTTGGCCTTGGCGACTTCCCCGGCCCAACCATTGATGGTTTTGTCCAGGTCGTTGCCATTGCGCTGCATCGCATCAGCGAACTGATCACGGAACAGCTTGCCAATGTTGATACCGTTGATGATGACGTTGCGCAGCTTCCACTCGCCGCCGATCTTTTCCAGTGTATAGGACACAGGATAGATAGCGCCGTTGCTGCCCTTGACTGTCATGCCGACGCTCGTACGGTTGCCCGACTCGTCCTTGGCAGGATCAACGGTGATGCCTTGGTTGTTGTACTCAAGCAAGGCATTGCCATAGAACTGGAACAGACCCTTCTTGAAGTTTTCTTCAAAGGTCTTCATTTGCGCAGGGGTCGCCTTGCGCGAGTACTTGACCGTCATGATGCTCTTGGAAATACCTTCGGCATCCACTACAGGCCCGACAATGCTGTTGAGCGCCGCGTAGAAGTCCTGCGGATCCTGCTTGTACTTCTCTTTGTTGGCGGCCAGGTCGGCCAGCAGCCGGTTGGTGGTGTCCTGGACCAGCTCGTGCGCGCTAGGCGCCGCCACGGCATGGGCCATCATCGGCAAGGCCGCGAGCAAAACCAACAGGCCACGTCGCAAGGTAGAGATCATTCAAAAGCTCCTCATTTGGCGTCTTTGCTAACGGTATTGAGCAGGAATTTACCGATCAGGTCCTCGAGCACCAGCGACGACTGGGTGTCGTGGATGGTCCCGCCATCCTTGAGCAGAGCCTCTTCCCCGCCCACACTGATGCCGATGTACTTCTCGCCCAACAGGCCAGCGGTCAGGATAGATGCAGTGGAATCTGCCGGTAGGTTATCTACGCGCTTCTCCAGTTGCATGGTTACCCGACCGGTGAAACTGTCGCGATCCAGATCGATTGCCGTGACCTTGCCGATGGTCACACCGGCCATGGTCACTTTAGCTCTGACAGTCAAACCGGCGATATTGTCGAAATACGCATAAAGTTTATAGGTTTCGGTGCTCGGGCTCGGGGACAGTCCACTGACCCGCAACGCCAGCAACAGCAAAGCCAGGATGCCAGCCAGCAAGAAAAGGCCGACACCGATTTCCAGGGTGCGGTTTTGCATCAGAAATCTCCAAACATCAAGGCGGTCAGAATAAAGTCCAGGCCGAGCACAGCCAAAGAGGCATACACCACGGTCTTGGTAGTGGCACGACTGATCCCCTCTGAAGTGGGTTCACAGTCATAGCCTTGGAATACGGCGATCCAGGTCACGACAAAGGCGAAGACAATGCTTTTGATGATGCCGTTGAGCACATCGTCGACAAAGGTCACGCTGTTCTGCATGTTCGACCAGTAGGAGCCTTCATACACGCCCAGCCAGTCGACGGCCACCCAGGAACCGCCCCAGATACCCACCACGCTGAAGATCATCGCCAGCACCGGCAAGGAAATGAAGCCGGCCCACAGGCGCGGGGCAATGATGTACTTGAGCGGGTCCACCCCGATCATCTCCAGGCTGGAGAGCTGTTCGGTGGACTTCATGTTGCCGATTTCCGCGGTCAGTGCCGAACCGGCACGCCCGGCGAACAGCAATGCCGTGACCACCGGCCCCAACTCACGCAGCAGCGTCAGCGCCACCATCTGCCCCACCGCCTGCTCCGAACCGTAGCTGGACAGGATGTTGAAGCCTTGCAGCGCCAGCACCATGCCGATGAATATCCCGGAGACCACGATGATCACCAGGGACATCACGCCCACCGAATGCAGTTGCTTGACCAGCAGGCCAAACCCGCCACCGATGCCACCACGCCCCAGCAGTGCGTGAAACAGAAACAGCGAAGAGCGCCCGAACACCGCCAGCACGTCGATGCCGCCCTGGCCGAACCGGCGCACCCTTTCCAAAAGTGAAATCTTGCGCATCAACGCTTCCCCAGGAGATCTGCGCGGTAATCCGTCGCTGGAAAGTGATAGGGGACCGGACCGTCGGGCTCGCCTGTCATGAATTGACGGATACGCGGATCGTCCGAGTTCATCAGCTCGTCGGGCGAGCCCTGCCCCAACACCTGCCCGTCGCCCACGACATAGATGTAGTCGGCGATGCTGGCGGTTTCGGCCAGGTCATGGGAAACCACGATACTGGTAATGCCCAGCGCATCGTTGAGCAAGCGGATCAGGCGCACCAGCACGCCCATGGCAATGGGGTCCTGGCCGACGAAGGGCTCGTCATACATGAGAATCTGCGGATCGAGCGCAATCGCCCGCGCCAGTGCGACACGACGCTTCATGCCGCCGGACAGTTCGTCGGGCATCAGGTCGATCGCACCGCGCAATCCCACGGCCTGCAATTTGAGCAGGACGATGTCGCGGATCATTTCTTCGGGCAGCTCGGTGTGAACGCGCAACGGAAACGCGACGTTCTCGAAGACATCGAGGTCGGTAAACAGTGCGCCACTCTGAAACAGCACACCCATGTGCTTGCGTGCATCGAACAGATCACTGCGCGACAACGCCGGCAGGTTCTGACCATTGACCCATACTTCGCCACTGGCAGGCCGCAACTGCGCGCCCATCAAGCGCAATAGCGTGGTCTTGCCACACCCGGAAGGCCCCATGATGCCGGTGACCTTGCCGCGCGGGATGCGGATATCAATGTTATTGAAAATGCTGCGCGCACCGCGCTTGAAGGTCAGTCCCTTCAGCTCGACCGCGTAGGCGTTATCGGCACTCATCTAAACTCCTTGCGATGCAGCCTCACACTCGGACGCCGGGCTTCCTGACAAAAGCACATACTCCTGGGCGGGCCGAACTGGCGGCGAACTATATCACTGCAAGCGTCACGCGCCCAAGGCCAATGCCAGACCATGTTCAGCGACATGACAGCCAGAAAGCTCCATCTAGAGGGGATTCGGTAACAACAGATGACGATGGGCAACGAACTTGCGTGAGGGTTTCAACCATACCGGCTATAATCGCCGCCTTTTCATCAGGCCAAACATTTTCAAAATGAGCCAATCCAGCGACCTGATCAAGTCAGCACAACGCACCATTCGCCTCGAACTGGAAGCCGTAAAAAGCTTGCTGCCCCGTATCGACAAGGATTTCGTGCGCGCCTGCGAAATGATTCTGGCCAGCAAAGGCCGCGTCGTCGTGGTCGGCATGGGCAAATCGGGGCACATCGGCAACAAGATCGCCGCCACCCTGGCCAGTACCGGTACCACGGCCTTTTTCGTGCACCCGGCCGAAGCCAGCCATGGCGACATGGGCATGATTACCCGTGATGACATCATCCTGGCACTGTCGAACTCCGGCTCGACCAATGAAATCATCACCCTGCTGCCGCTGATCAAGCGCCTGGGCATCCAGCTGATCAGCATGACGGGCAAGCCCGACTCGCCGCTGGCCAAGGCGGCAGAGGTCAACCTGAATGTACAGGTCGACCACGAGGCCTGCCCATTGAACCTGGCGCCCACCTCGTCGACGACCGCGGCACTGGTCATGGGTGACGCCCTCGCCGTCGCGCTGCTGGAAGCTCGCGGTTTTACCGCTGAGGATTTCGCCTTTTCCCATCCGGGCGGTGCGCTGGGCCGACGCCTGCTGCTGAAAGTGGAAGACGTCATGCACGCCGGGCAAGAGCTGCCGCAGGTACAACGCGGCACCCTGCTCAAGGATGCGCTGATGGAAATGACCCGCAAGGGCCTGGGCATGACCGTGATAATGGAGGCCGACGGCAAGCTGGCCGGGATCTTCACCGATGGTGATTTACGCCGCACGCTGGACCGCAGCATCGACATCCACACCGCCACTATTGATCAGGTCATGACGGCCCATGGCAAGACGGCCCGTTCCGAAATGCTCGCCGCCGAGGCCCTGAAAATAATGGAAGATCACAAAATCAACGCGCTGGTCGTGGTCGACAGCGAAGATCGCCCGGTCGGTGCCCTGAACATGCACGACTTGCTGCGTGCGGGAGTAATGTAATGAGCACGGACCTGCTGCAACGCGGCCAACAGATCAAACTGGCGGTGTTCGACGTCGACGGCGTCCTGACCGACGGGCGCCTGTACTTCCTCGAAGACGGTAGCGAATTCAAGACGTTCAACACCCTCGACGGCCAGGGCATCAAGATGCTGATGGCCGCCGGCGTACAGACCGCGATCATCAGCGGCCGCAAAACCCCGGTAGTCGAACGACGCGCGAAGAACCTCGGCATTCCCCACCTGTACCAGGGCCGCGAAGACAAACTGGTGGTACTCGACGAGCTTCTTGCGCAACTCGGCCTAAGCTATGAACAGGTCGCCTACCTCGGTGACGACCTGCCGGACCTGCCGGTGATCCGCCGCGTCGGCCTGGGCATGGCAGTGGCCAACGCCGCCAGCTTCGTGCGCGAACACGCACATGGCATCACCCTGGCCCGTGGCGGCGAAGGTGCTGCCCGCGAGTTCTGCGAATTGATCCTGCGCGCCCAGGGCCGCCTCGATGCGGCCAATGCCGCGTACCTGTGAGCCAAATCATGTTCAGCAAAAAAGTTCGCAAGACATTGGTGGTCAGTTGCATCGTGGCGATTTTCGCCGCGGTCGGCTACTGGAACATCAGCCCGGAACGCTTTCTCGACAAGCCACCGGCCAAGACTGAAGAAAGCCCGATCGACTGGTACGCGACCAACACTCACACCTTGCAGTACCTCGAAGACGGCAAGGTGCAATACGAAATGACGTCGGAAAAAGCCGAGCACGTCAAGGCAACCGACATCACGCTGGTGACCAAACCCGACCTGAACATGTACCGCGGCACTGATTTTCCGTGGCATGTGACCAGCGATCACGGTGAGGTGAACTCCGGCGGGACCGAGGTCGAACTGATCGACAACGTGCGCGTCAAGCGTACCGACGAAAAGAACCGCGACACCCTGATCACCAGTACTCGCATGACCGTGTTCCCGCAGCAGCAATATGCGCAGACCCAGCAACCCGTTAGAATCGACGGCGCTGGCGGTGTATCGACTGGTGTCGGCATGAAGGCGTATTTGAAAGAAAGCAGGATACACCTGCTATCGAACGTAAGAGGACAGTATGAGGCTCGTTAAAACCCTCCCTATTTTGCTCAGTCTGGGCGCAGCACTGGGAAGCGTGAGCGCCTGGGCTCTGCCGGACGATCAGCAGCAACCCATCCGCATCCAGGCCGACGACGCCCAACTGGACGACAAGAACGGTGTGGCCACCTATACGGGCGATGTGGTCATCACCCAGGGCTCGATCATTGTCAAGGGCAACAAGGTGACCATGACCCGCGCCCCCGATGGCGACGTCGACGTGGTGACCTCGGTGGGTAACCTGGCCTACTTCGAGCAACTGCAGACCGCAGGCGACACCAAGCCCGTGCAGGGATGGGGCGTGACCATCCAGTACCTCGCCAAGCAAAATCGTGTCGTGCTGATCGACCGCGCCAAGGTCATCGACAAGGACAGCAACGTCACTCAAGGCGAGAAAATCGTCTATGACACCGAGAAAAAGCTGGCCAGCGCCGGTCGCGCAACGGGCAGCAAGGTGACCGAGTCGCGTCCGCGCATCGACATGGTGATCCAGCCGAAAAAGAAAACCGACGAGCAAAAGGCCCCTTAATGGCAACTCTGAAAGCCCAGCACCTGGCCAAGAGCTACAAGAGCCGCCAGGTCGTGCGAGACGTCAGCCTGTCCATCGACAGCGGCCAGATCGTCGGCCTGCTCGGCCCCAACGGCGCCGGCAAGACCACCTGCTTCTACATGATCGTCGGCCTGGTACAGGCTGATCAGGGGCGCGTGCTGATTGATGACCTCGATGTCAGCCACCAGCCGATGCACGGTCGTGCCAAGGCGGGTATCGGTTATCTGCCGCAAGAAGCGTCGATCTTCCGCAAACTCTCCGTGGCCGACAACATCATGGCCATCCTCGAGACCCGCAAGGAACTCGACAAGGCCGGTCGCCGCAAGGAACTGGAAAGCCTGCTGCAGGAGTTCCACATCAGCCACATCCGCGACAACCTCGGCATGAGCCTGTCCGGTGGCGAACGCCGTCGCGTGGAAATCGCCCGGGCACTGGCCACCAACCCGAAATTCATCCTGCTCGACGAACCGTTCGCCGGCGTTGACCCGATCTCCGTGGGTGACATCAAGCAGATCATCCACCACCTCAAGGCCAAGGGCATCGGCGTACTGATCACCGACCACAACGTCCGCGAAACCCTGGATATCTGCGAAACCGCCTATATTGTCAACGATGGTCAACTGATCGCCGAAGGCGACGCTGAAACCATCCTGGCCAATGACCTGGTGAAAGAAGTGTACCTGGGGCATGAATTCCGCCTGTAAGCATCGCGGTGTCCGGCGAGTCGGCAGAGCGCTTGGCGCAATAAAAAATCAACCTTTTTTTATTGTTACAGCGCTCTAGGCAAACGCCGCGGTTTCGGGCATATAATTTGCTTATGTTTGGCGCTCCGGCGCCCTGTAGTGGATGGCGCATGTGCGCCGGCGAATAAGGTGTTAAGCCCCTGCCATGAAACCATCGCTAGTCTTGAGAATGGGCCAGCAGCTGACGATGACACCGCAGCTGCAACAGGCCATCCGCCTGCTCCAATTGTCGACCCTGGACCTGCAACAGGAAATCCAGGAGGCCCTGGAGTCCAATCCGATGCTCGAGCGCCAGGAAGAAGGCGACGACTTCGACAATTCCGACCCGCTGGCCGACAACGCCGAACACAAACCCAGTACCGACACCCAGGAACCCTCCTACCAGGAAAGCGCCACGACCGTCGATAATATCGAGGAAGGCGACTGGAACGAGCGCATTCCCAACGAACTGCCTGTCGACACCGCCTGGGAAGACGTCTACCAGACCAGCGCCAGCAGCCTGCCGAGCAACGATGACGACGAGTGGGATTTCACCACCCGCACATCAGCCGGCGAGAGCCTGCAAAGCCACCTGCTGTGGCAATTGAACCTGGCACCGATGTCCGACACCGATCGCCTGATCGCCGTGACCCTGATCGACTGCATCAACAACCAGGGCTACCTGGACGAGACGCTGGAGGAAATCCTCGAAGCCTTCGATCCGGAACTGGACATCGAACTGGACGAAATCGAAGCCGTCCTGCACCGCATCCAGCAATTCGAACCTGCCGGCATCGGCGCACGCAACCTGGGTGAATGCCTGCTGTTGCAATTGCGCCAACTGCCCGCCAAGACGCCTTGGCTGGCCGAAGCCAAGCGCCTGGTCACTGACTATATCGACTTGCTCGGCAGCCGCGACTACAGCCAGCTGATGCGCCGCATGAAGCTCAAGGAAGATGAGCTGCGCCAGGTGATCGAGCTGGTCCAGAGCCTCAACCCGCGCCCGGGCTCGCAAATCGAGTCGACCGAAGCCGAATACGTGGTTCCGGACGTGATCGTGCGCAAGGATAACGAACGCTGGCTGGTGGAGCTCAACCAGGAGTCGGTGCCCCGCCTGAGGGTCAACGCCCAGTATGCGGGCTTCGTTCGTCGTGCCGACACCAGCGCCGACAACACCTTCATGCGCAATCAACTGCAGGAAGCCCGCTGGTTCATCAAGAGCCTGCAAAGCCGCAACGAAACCCTGATGAAAGTGGCCACGCAGATCGTCGAGCATCAGCGCGGCTTCCTGGAGTATGGCGACGAAGCCATGAAGCCATTGGTCCTGCATGACATCGCCGAAGCGGTCGGCATGCATGAGTCGACGATTTCGCGGGTTACCACGCAGAAATTCATGCATACCCCTCGGGGCATTTATGAACTGAAATACTTTTTCTCCAGTCACGTCAGCACCTCCGAGGGCGGAGAATGCTCGTCCACGGCGATTCGCGCGATCATCAAAAAACTGGTGGCGGCGGAAAATCAGAAAAAGCCGTTGAGTGACAGCAAGATCGCTGGTTTACTGGAGGCACAAGGCATTCAGGTGGCTCGCCGCACCGTCGCCAAGTACCGCGAATCCCTCGGGATCGCGCCTTCGAGCGAACGCAAGCGGTTGATGTAGGGCCACGCCACAGCGTTCCAGTGGCAGATCATCTGGATCTGCCGCTTTATGCACTGGCAACGAAGGAGAAGCTGTATGCAAGTCAACATCAGTGGACACCAACTGGAAGTGACCAAGCCCCTGCGTGAATACGTCGAGCTCAAGTTCAAGAAGCTCGAGGGGCATTTCGACAAGATCACCAACGTGCAAGTCACGATGTGCGTCGAAAAGTTGAAGCAGAAAATCGAAGCCACGCTGCATATACCCGGCAATGAGGTCGTCGCCAACGCGGAACATACCGATATGTACGCGGCAATCGACGCACTGACCGACAAGCTGGATAAACAACTCAAAAAGCATAAGGAAAAGACTCAGAGCCTCCTCCAGGGCGCTACGGGTCGTTAACACTCCCAACCCATGATCCGACTTGAAAGCATCCTGACCCCCGGCCGTTCCCTGGTGAACGTGCCGGGCGGCAGTAAAAAGAAAGCCCTCGAGCAAATTGCCAACCTCATCCATCGCGAAGTGCCGGATCTGGCCATGCAGGATGTTTTCGAGAGCCTGGTCGCCCGTGAAAAACTCGGCTCCACCGGCTTTGGTAATGGCATCGCCATTCCCCACTGCCGTCTAAAGGGCTGTGATGCGCCCATCAGTGCCTTGATGCACCTGGACGCCCCTATCGATTTCGACGCCATCGACGGCGCTCCGGTTGACCTGTTGTTCGTGCTACTGGTCCCGCAAGCCGCTACCGATGCGCACCTTGAGTTGTTGCGCCAGATTGCCAGCATGCTCGACCGCAAGGACGTGCGCGACAAACTGCGCAACGCTGCGAGCAATCAAGCCTTGTATCAGGTTGTCCTGGACGAGCAGAACGGGCAGTAATCATGCGCTTGATCATCGTCAGCGGCCGCTCCGGCTCAGGTAAAAGTACCGCCCTCGACGTCCTCGAGGACAACGGCTACTACTGCATTGACAACCTGCCTGCCGGGTTGCTGCCTGAACTGGCCGAGCGAGCGCTGATACACACCGAACTGGCACAGCCACTGGTTGCCGTGTCCATCGATGCTCGCAACCTGCCAAGCCACTTGTCGCGGTTCCCCGAGTTACTGGCAGAAGTGCGCAGTCGCCACATCCAGTGCGATGTCCTGTACCTGGATGCCGACGAAGAAACCCTGCTCAAACGTTTCTCGGAAACCCGTCGGCGTCACCCGCTGAGCAACGCCAACCGCTCGCTGGCCGAAGCGATCAACGACGAGACCACCCTGCTCGGTCCGATTGCCGACCTTGCCGATCTCAAGCTCAACACCACCAGTCTGAATTTGTATCAACTGCGCGATACCATCAAGCTGCGCCTGCTAAACCAACCGGAACCCGGTACGGCGTTTCTCGTGGAGTCGTTCGGGTTCAAGCGTGGTATGCCGGTCGACGCCGACCTGGTATTCGATGTGCGATGCCTACCCAACCCTTACTGGAAGCCGGAACTGCGCGAGCAGTCCGGGCTCGACCAACCGGTGGCCGAGTACCTGGCTGCGCAACCCGATGTCGAGGAAATGTTCCAGGACATTTCTACCTACTTGCTCAAATGGCTGCCACGCTTTGCCGCCAGCAACCGTGCCTATGTCACCATAGCCATTGGCTGCACCGGCGGCCATCACCGCTCCGTCTACCTGACTGAACGTCTTGGCCAGGTCCTGCAGCAATCCCTGAAGAATGTCCAGGTTCGCCACCGCGACCTCAGCTAAAGGATTTACACCGCGATGCCTGCTCTGGAAATCGAAATCATCAACAAGCTGGGCCTGCATGCCCGCGCTTCGGCAAAATTCGTTGGGGTTGCCGGTCAATTCAAGGATTGCACGATCAGGGTAGGACGCACGCCAGAAACCACCATCGATGGTAAAAGCATCATGGCAATGATGATGCTGGCCGCTGGCAAGGGCACCAGGATTTATCTGAGCACCGAAGGCGAGCAGGAACAGGAAGCGCTGGATGCGCTGGTGGCGTTGATCAATAACTACTTCGACGAAGGCGAGTAAAGGTCAAGGACCGTCCGAACCCGGCTCGAGCCGGGGCTTGCTGGCGAAGGCGGCCTTGAACATCAGGATGATCTTTCTGGCGCCATCGCTGGTAAGCCAGCTACCACAGGTTTTGCCAAAGCCCGACAAAAAAGGCGCGCCACCCAATGGGTGGCGCGCCTTTTTGTCCAACGGGCGAAGCTTAGCTGCCCGCCACCGTCATCCGCTCGATCAACACCGAGCCCGTTCGAATGTTGCTGCGCAGTTCCAGGTCATTGCCCACGGCAACGATCTGCTTGAACATGTCTCGCATGTTGCCGGCGATGGTCACTTCCTGGACCGCGAACTGGATTTCGCCGTTCTCGACCCAATAACCCGCCGCTCCACGGGAGTAATCACCGGTGACCATGTTCAGGCCTTGGCCCATCAATTCGGTGACCAGCAGGCCGCGCCCCATACGACGCAGCAGGGCAGCCTGGTCCTCATCGCCATGGGTAACGAACAGGTTGTGCACGCCACCCGCATTGGCGGTGCTCGGCATGCCAAGCTTGCGGCCTGAGTAGGTGCCGAGGATGTAGGACACCAACTCGCCCTTTTCGACAAACGGCTTGGCGTAGGTTGCCAGGCCATCCCCATCGAACGCTGCACTGCCCATGGCCCGCATCAGGTGCGGCCGCTCGTCGATGGTCAGCCATTCCGGAAACAGCTTCTGCCCCAGCGTACCTTCGAGGAACGAGGATTTACGGTACAGGCTGCCACCGGAAATCGCCGAGAGGAAACTGCCGAACAAGCCGCCGGCCAGTTCCGCGGAGAACAGTACCGGCACTTCACAGGTCGGCACCGGACGCGCACCCAGACGGCTTGCGGCGCGTTGCGCAGCACGCTGGCCGATGCTCACCGGGTCCGCCAGCAGATTGCCCTGGCGGTTCACGTCATACCAGTAATCGCGCTGCATCTGGCCATCAGCCTCGGCGATCATCACGCAACTCAAACTGTGCCGGGTCGACGCATAACCGCCGATAAACCCGTGGCTGTTGCCGTAGACGCGGCAGCCCTGATGCGTGCTCAGGGTGGTGCCATCGGCATTGCTGATCCGGCTGTCGGCGGCAAACGCTGCGGCCTCACAGGCCAGCGCCTGCTCAATCGCCTGTTCCGGGGTAATGTCCCATTGGTGGAACAAATCGAAGTCCTGAACATCCCTGGCCATCAGCGCGGCATCCGCCAGGCCCGAGGCTTCGTCTTCAGAGGTGTGCTTGGCGATAGCCAGGGCAGCGGCAACGGTTTCGCGAATCGCCTCTGGCCCACTGGCCGACGTACTGGCCGAGCCCTTGCGCTGACCGACATACAAGGTGATGCCAAAACCCTGGTCGCGGTTGAACTCGACGGTTTCGACTTCGCGCTGGCGAACGGTGGTCGACAGGCCCTGCTCAAGGGACACCGCCACTTCACAGGCACTGGCGCCCTGTCGCTTGGCTTCAGCGATGATTTGCTCGACTTGTTCTTGCAGTGCCGGCAACGCTTGTGGGCCGACGCTTTCAACTGCACTCATGCTGTTCTCCACTCAAATTCTGCTTTCGGTAACGGTCATCGAGCGACCGGGCCGGACAAGCGGCCCCCGACTGGTTATCATGGCGGCGTTTCTTTGCGGACGGCCACCATGGTTGATTCTTACGACGACTCCCTCGATACGGGAGAAAAAAGCAAATCCCAGGTTAAACGCGAGCTGCATGCTCTGGTTGACCTCGGCGAGCGCCTTACAACGCTCAAGCCTGACTTGCTGGCAAAACTGCCGTTGACCGACGCCTTGCGCCGGGCCCTGGCCGATGCGCCCAAGCACACCGCGAACATCGCGCGTAAACGGCACCTGCAGTTCATCGGCAAACTGATGCGCGATCAGGACACTGACGCAATTCTGGTTTTGCTCGATCAACTCGATGCCTCCACTCGCCAGTACAACGAACGCTTCCATAACCTGGAACGTTGGCGCGATCGCCTGATCGCCGGCGACGATGCCGTACTGGAAAAATTCGTCGTCGACTACCCGGACGCGGACCGCCAGCAATTGCGTTCCCTGATCCGTCAGGCGCAGCACGAGGTTGCGCAAAACAAGCCTCCTGCATCCAGCCGTAAAATCTTCAAGTACATCCGTGAGCTGGACGAAACTCAACGCGGTCTGCGTTGATTCTCGTCCATCCCCTGTAGGAGCTGCCGCAGGCTGCGATCTTTTGATCTTTTAAAAAGCAAAAGATCGCAGCCTGCGGCAGCTCCTACAGGGGGATGTATGTGCCTAAGCGCCCGTGCCACCCACGGTGATCGCATCAATCTTCAGCGTTGGCTGGCCGACACCCACCGGCACCGACTGACCATCCTTGCCACACGTCCCCACACCGCTGTCCAGCGCCAAGTCATTGCCGACCATCGACACCTTGCTCATGGCCTCCGGGCCGTTGCCGATCAACGTCGCGCCTTTGACCGGGGCGGTGATCTTGCCGTCTTCGATCAGGTACGCCTCGCTGGTGGAGAACACGAACTTGCCGCTGGTGATGTCCACCTGGCCGCCGCCGAGGTTGGCGCAGTAGATGCCGCGCTTCACCGACGCGATGATTTCTTGCGGGTCGCTTTCGCCGGCCAGCATGTAGGTGTTGGTCATGCGCGGCATCGGCAGGTGCGCGTAAGATTCGCGACGACCGTTACCGGTGCGGGCTACGCCCATCAGGCGGGCGTTGAGCTTGTCCTGCATGTAGCCCTTGAGTACGCCGTTTTCGATCAGTGTGGTGCACTCGGTTGGCGTGCCTTCGTCGTCAACGCTCAAGGAGCCACGACGACCGGCCAAGGTGCCATCATCGACGATGGTGCACAGCTTGGACGCCACCATCTCGCCCATGCGCCCGCTGTAGGCCGAACTGCCCTTGCGGTTGAAGTCGCCTTCCAGGCCGTGGCCGACCGCTTCATGCAGCAGCACGCCCGACCAGCCGGAGCCCAGCACCACCGGCAAGGTTCCGGCCGGCGCCGGAATGGCTTCCAGGTTGACCAGCGCCTGGCGCAACGCTTCACGGGCATAACCCATGGCGCGATCTTCAGCCAGGAAATAACGGTAATCGGTACGCCCGCCACCGCCGTGACCACCGCGTTCGCGACGGCCGTTCTGTTCGACGATCACACTGACGTTGAAGCGCACCAGTGGCCGGACATCCGCCGCCAGGCCGCCATCGGTGGACGCCACCAGGATCCGCTCCCAGACCCCGGCCATGCTCACGGTGACTTGCTGGATACGCGGATCAAGGGCACGGGTGGCGGCATCGATGCGCTTGAGCAGGTCGACTTTCTCGGCACGGGTCAGCACTTCCAGCGGATTGTCCGGCCCGTACAACTGCGCCACATCCTGGGTGGTGAACGCTTGCACGGTGCCATTCTGTCCGGCCCGGGAGATCGACCGGGCGGCTCGGGCAGCCGCGCCCAAGGCTTCCAGGGTGATGGCATTGCTGTAGGCAAAACCGGTCTTCTCACCGGATTGCGCGCGAACACCAACCCCTTGGTCGAGGTTGAAGCTGCCTTCCTTGACGATGCCGTCTTCCAGCGCCCAGGACTCGGAAATCTGCCCCTGGAAATACAGGTCGGCGGCATCGATGCCAGGGCCGGCCAGGTCGCCAAGCACACCTTGCAGGCTTTCGATCGTTACGCCACCGGGTGCCAGGAGGTGCTCACTGACTGAGGACAACAACTCGCTCATATGCTTTACGCCTTAAATTCATCGTTCTGAGGCAGGCCGCTGGGCGCCCTGCGAGAAAAAGCGCCGGTGACTGGACACCGGCATCCGCGCCCGGATGGACGCCTGTTCGCTGCTATCGCGTTCGGCCAGCAGCACGGCCTCGCCTTGACCCTGTTGTGCCAGCACCCGTCCCCATGGGTCGACGATTGCCGCGTGTCCCCAGGTTTCCCTTGGCCCCGGATGCGTTCCACCCTGGGCGGCCGCGAGCACATAACACTGGGTTTCGATGGCTCGCGCACGAATCAGCACATCCCAGTGCGCGGCGCCGGTTACGGCGGTGAAAGCCGACGGCGCGGTAATCAGTTCCGCGCCGGCAGCACGCAATTCACTGTAGAGCTCCGGGAAGCGCAGGTCATAACAAACCGTCAGGCCGACTCGGCCGACCGGCGTATCCGCAACCACTATCCCGCTGCCATAAGCATAGTCATCGGATTCGCGATAACGGCCGCGATTGTCTGCCACGTCCACGTCAAACAGGTGCAGCTTGTCGTAGCGAGCGACCGTTTCGCCTTGGTCGTCAACCAGCAACGAGCAGGCATGCACCTTGGCCGACGGTTGATCCACCGGCGGCAACGGCAAGGTGCCCGCCACAATCCATAACTTGAGGTCGCGGGCCGTCTGTTTCAACCAGGGCAGGATCGGGCCTTCGCCCAACGCCTCGGCGCGACCGATGTCGGCGATGTCGCGCCGGCCCATGGCGGCGAAATTTTCCGGCAGCACAGCCAATTTCGCACCGCCCACGGCCGCTTGTTCCAGCAACTGACGCGCCCGGGCCAGGTTGGCCAGCACATCGCTCTGGCTGACCATTTGAATTACCGCTACAGACATGGCCTTTCCCTGATCGGATACCAACGCATACCTGTAGGAGCTGCCGCAGGCTGCGATCTTTTGATGTTGCTTTTAAGATCAAGATCAAAAGATCGCAGCCTGCGGCAGCTCCTACAGTGGAGTTAAGGCCATGCTACTCCATAGGTTTGGAGGATGGCGTCAAAAAGCCTTGTCGAAGGTGATTTTCGGTTCTTTCCACGGTCCCTTGACGGTGTACTTCACGCTGGCGAAGCGCGCCACACGGTCACCGATCAACTTGTCGATCAGGAACAGTGCCCCACCGATCGCCGGTGCGCCGACGATCAGCGCGGCGATGGGCAGGTTGTTGGTCACTGGCAGGGTCACCAGCAGTTTCGCATCGATCTGATCGGCCACCATATTCAGGGTGCCGTCGAGCTCAATGGTGCTCGATGGACCGGTCAGGCGGATTGGCTCCCGTGTCACGTACACCCCGTTGGTCGCCACCAGCAGGCCCTTGACCCGGTCATAGCTCAGGCCTTTGCCGAACAGGTCGGAGAAGTCCAGGCGCAAGCGGCGGCCAATGGAGTTGAAGTTGAGCAGGCCAAATACACGCAACGCCTGGGCACTGCCTTCGACCTCGACAAACTGGCCTTCCTTGAGCGACGCATCGAGGGTGCCAGAGAGACGCTTGGTCCCCATCCATGCCGGCGAGCCCGGCCAGCGGGCGTCGACATCCATGTGAAATTCCTGGCTGGTGACGCTCGGCGCGTAGCCCCAGCCCTTGAGGACATCCGCCAGGTTCTTGCCGCTGATCCGCCCCTTGTACCAACTGGTGCTGGCACCAGGTGGACCTTCCCATCCGCCGCTGCCTTGCAACAACATGCCCTTGAGGCCCATGTCCAGCGAGTTGAGCGCGATACCCCTGGCCGTCGGACGCACCTTCAGCGACCAGGCGCCCACCAGGTCGTTGCCCTGATACAACTGATTGATGATGATATCCAACGCCGGGATCTTGGTCGGGTCCACCGAGGCCAGGGGATCCGGCGAGTTTTCGTCGGCCAGAACCTTTGGGTCCGGGGCGGGCAGGCGCACCGTTTGCAGGTTGATCACCATCGGCGCAGCCTTGGCATCGGGGATGCTGGCGGCGCCCTTGACCTGCTGGCTGTCGAGTTGCAGGGCCCACGAGGACGGTTTGCGCGTCAGCTGCACCACCGCCTGATCCAGGGTGGTACCCAAGGCGCTGAGCTTGCCGACCTTGATGTCCGCTCCGCTGAGCAACTGCTTGGCGTTGCCACCGGGGTCTTGGCCGGCATACTTGCTCACCAGGTCCTGCCAGGGGCCGACATCCAGTTCCGAGAGCACGCCACGAATGCGCAAACCCTTGGCCCCGGGCAGCGCGGCCGTGCCATTGCCGAGAAACAATTCACCGCGACCGCCGGCAAAATTGCCGGCCGGTGCAGCAAACGTGAAGCTCGCCAGCTCCCCGTAATTTGCCCAGTAGCGCCGCTCCGCTCCTTGCAGGGTCATGCGAAACGAAGTGTCGCGCCCGACATCCGCCGCCAGGCCAAAGGGCGCCGGCAGATCGACCGCCACACCCTTGAGACTGGAATTGACCATCAATTGGCTATCGGCACCATCCAGGGTCAGTTGCAGTTGGTACGGGATAACGCCACTCACTGGCAACGGCTGGGTCACGCCCAGCCAATCCTTGAGCTTCTTGACTTCGACCTGCCCGGAAGCGGTGACCCGGGTGTTGAGCTTGCCTTCACGACCGTCGGCGAAAATTTGCGCAGTGACCGGCTTATCGAAGGCGCGCGCACTGATGTTCTGCCCACTCAAGCCTTTGCTGCTGTCAAAACGGAAGTCACCCTTGAGCTGAGTCAGCTCGAGGGGGGGCTCGGGCAGTTTCAAACGGGCCTTTGCCGTCTTGAAGTCAACCAGGATCTTGGGCTGTTCGCCCTTGGCCAGCGGAATATCCAGCTTCAGTTTGCCTTGCAGATCGCCCTCGCCTTCCCAACCCGCGAAAGTCTCGGCAGTGCCTATCGGCGCTTCCTTGAGGATTTTCAGGCCATCACCCAATCCACCGGCGAACGCACCGTCGAGAAACAGGTGACTGTTTTGCCCGGCGGGCACATGGGGAATGTTGACGTAGATATCGCGGACCTGGGTGTCGAGCAATTGCCCCTTGCTGGCCAGAATCCGTACGCCACTGTCTTCAACGAATACGTCACCCGTGACCTTGCTGACATGCGGCCAGCCAGGCTGGAACGCCAGCTCGGCATCGTGGACCTTGAAAAACAGGCTGATGCTGCGTGCCGTTTCCTCTGCGCCGTGGTTCAACGAGCCTTGGTACTGGAAGAATCCCTGATCCACCGCACCTTTGAGAATCGCCGTGCGCAGCCATTCGTCCAGCGTCGGGCTGAGGACGGTCGGCAGGTATTTGGCGGTGTAGCGACCGTCGCCGTCCACCAGACCAACCCGCAGGTCCATGTAGTCTTCCCGTGCCTCATCGAAAAACAGGCGGATCAAGAAGTCGCCGGCAATCTTGCCTTCCTCGCCCAACACCTTCAGGTACGGCGCGATCAGCGTGAAACTTTCCTTGTCGAGCTTCCAGGTCAAGGTCGCGTTGGCCTGGATGTATTGCCATGGCTTGGCGAAAATCGGGTCCAGGTGCAGCATGAAATCCTTGCTGTCCATGCGCAACTCGCCATGGCCAAGGTCGCCGCTGATGCTGCCCGTGACATTACGTGCCGCTGGGGCACCGTGATACGCGTCAAAGCCGACGCGATCAAGGTTGGCTGCGAAGCTGAACCGGCTGTCATCGGTGGCATTGGGCTTCACGTCGATCAGCACGTTGCGCAACCCACCGGTGACCTTGAGCCGCTCGACCACCGTGGCGACCCCTTCCGGCAATGGCGCCAGGGCGTTGAGCACCGGCGTGAGTGGTGTCAGGTCGAGACGGTCGGCTTGCAGATGCCAGATGTTTTGCGTCTGGTCCGAGGCCGTGACCTGCTTCAATTGCAGTCGTGATTCCCAGCGGGTCTCGCCAAGGTTCATGGCCAGGGAGTCAACCGTTACCAGCATGCCCTCGGCGCTGCGCTGGAAATAACCGTTAAGCGCCAGGTTGTTGATCTGGATCGGCTTGCGTTCGGCATAGGCCCCTTTGAATTGCGGCGCATTCAACCGCACGGCGCCGCTTTGCAAGGCGCCTTTGCCCCAGGTTGCCCACAGCTCGCCACCCGCCTTGAGTTCGGAGAAATTCCACTGCTGGGTCAGGGTTTCGGGCAACCATTTCGACCAGTCGCTTTGCGGCAAGCTCACATAGACTTGCGCCTCGCCGTCCTGCCACTGGCTGGCTCGAATACGGGTACGCACACTCAAGGCCAATGGCTGGCCATCGGGCAGGGTCAAGCGGGCATCGAGTCGTTGGCGGGATGCGCCGGTTTTCAGCGTCGCGCCAACGTACGTCAGGGTCAGCGGCGATTCTCCCCAAGGCTGCAACGTGACCTGGCTGTCGAGTACCGACAGTTGCTGGATCATTTGCATGCGATTGAGTAGCTGCTCCGGCTCAAATGGCTGATCGTCCTTGACCGGCAAGCCTTCCAGCGCCCACGCGCCGTCATCGCCTTGCTTGAGGCTGATCTTCAGGCCATTGAGTTCCAGATTGGCGATGCGCACCTCGCGGGCCAGCAGACTCTCCCACAGGTCCGGGACAGCCCGCACGTTTTCCAGGTGCAGGGCGTTGGCCCCCTCGCCTACGGTCACGTCGTGAGCCGACAGAATGGGCGCGAAGCCACTCCAGCTGCCTTTCAGCTCGCCGATTTGCAGGGGCATGCCCAAGGCCTCGCTGGCCTTGGTTTCGACTTCGCCACGGTACTCGGCCACCAACGGCGCCAGTTCCCGGCCCAGGCTGACGTACAACGCCATCACCACCAAAACCAACGCGCACAGGCCCAGACCCCAGCGGGTCAGTGCGGCCAATATGCGTGTCAGACGCTCCATGTCAGGTGGCTCCCATGGCAAAAGTTCTGCAGAAAGCTGAGGCCAGCCATTCAGGAAAATTCAGGACGAAGCAGTTCAGAGCAGCACGACGTCGTATTGTTCCTGGGAATACATGGTTTCGACCTGGAATCGGATGGTGCGCCCGATAAATACTTCAAGTTCGGCGACGTTACCCGACTCCTCATCGAGCAGACGATCGACAACCCGCTGGTTCGCCAATACACGATAGCCTTCCGCCTGATAGGCGCGAGCCTCACGCAGGATTTCGCGGAAGATTTCATAGCAAATGGTTTCCGGGGTTTTCAGCTTGCCGCGCCCCTGGCAACTGGTGCACGGCTCGCACAGGACCTGTTCGAGGCTTTCGCGGGTGCGCTTGCGAGTCATCTGCACCAGGCCCAACTCGGTGATGCCGATGATGTTGGTCTTGGCGTGGTCGCGCTCCAGTTGCTTCTCGAGCGTGCGCAGGACCTGGCGCTGGTGTTCTTCATCCTCCATGTCGATGAAGTCGATGATGATGATCCCGCCCAGGTTGCGCAGCCTCAATTGTCGGGCAATGGCGGTCGCCGCTTCGAGGTTGGTCTTGAAGATGGTTTCTTCAAGATTGCGATGCCCGACGAACGCACCGGTGTTGACGTCGATGGTGCTCATGGCTTCCGCCGGGTCGACCACCAGATAACCGCCGGACTTCAACGGGACTTTGCGCTCAAGGGCCTTCTGGATTTCATCTTCGACACCGTACAGGTCGAAAATCGGTCGCTCGCCCGGATAGTGCTCCAGACGATCTGCGATCTCTGGCATCAATTCGGCGACGAACTGCGTGGTTTTCTGGAAAGTTTCCCGGGAGTCGATGCGAATCTTCTCGATCTTCGGGCTCACCAGGTCGCGCAGCGTGCGCAGCGCCAAGCCGAGGTCCTCATAGATCACACTCGGCGCGCTGATGGTCTTGATCTGCTCGCTGATCTGGTCCCATAGCCTGCGCAGGTAGCGGATGTCCATGAGGATTTCATCGGCACCGGCCCCTTCGGCGGCCGTGCGCAGGATGAACCCGCCCGCTTCCTTGATGCCTTCCTTGGCCACGCAATCGGTGACCACTTGCTTGAGGCGATCGCGCTCGGCCTCGTCTTCGATTTTCAGCGAAATACCGACGTGGGCGGTGCGCGGCATGTACACCAGGTAACGAGAAGGAATCGACAGCTGCGTGGTCAGGCGCGCACCTTTGGAGCCGATGGGGTCCTTGGTGACTTGCACCACCAGGCTCTGGCCTTCGTGCACCAACGCGCTGATGCTCTCGACGGCCGGACCTTCACGCAAGGAGATTTCGGATGCATGAATGAACGCGGCGCGGTCCAGGCCGATATCGACGAACGCCGCCTGCATGCCGGGCAATACCCGCACGACCTTGCCTTTGTAGATGTTGCCGACGATCCCGCGCTTTTGCGTGCGCTCGACATGAACTTCTTGCAGGACACCGTTTTCGACCACCGCCACGCGCGATTCCATCGGCGTGATGTTGATCAGGATCTCTTCACTCATGGCAGGGTCTCGTTCAGGCATGTTCACAATAATGGCCGGGTACGACGCTTAGCGTGCGTTATTGGGTTGCCAACAGGGTATGCCGAAATGGCCGAGCAGTTGCGCGGTTTCGCACAGCGGCAGTCCAACCACCGCCGAGTAACTCCCAGTGAGCCCGGCGACAAACACTGCGCCCAGCCCTTGAATGCCGTAGCCACCGGCCTTGTCCCGAGGTTCACCGCTGGCCCAGTAGGCCGCCGCTTCATCTGGGCTGATTTCACGAAAACGTACGTGACTGGTGACCACCAACGACTCGCAACGATCAAAATCGAGCAGCGCTATCGCGGTCAGGACCTGATGCTCGCGCCCGGACAACATCTTCAGCATGGCGCACGCGTCGCCTTCATCAACCGGTTTGCCAAGAATTTTTCCATCAAGCACCACGGCGGTATCTGCACCGAGCACGCAGCAGGACGCATCAGACGCGACTGCGCCGCGTCCGGCCTCGGCCTTGCCACGCGCCAAGCGCTCGACATAGGCCGACGGGGATTCATGATTCAAAGGGGTTTCATCGATATCCGCGCTGATGGCGGTGAACGGCACGCCGATCTGCGTGAGCAGTTCACGCCGACGCGGTGAGCCAGAGGCGAGGTACAACCGTTTCATCAAGACCTCTCCCTGTCTAATGCCCGAACGAATTAATTGATTTTGTAGCGTCGACGCAATCCGCGCAAACCGAAGCTGACCCAGGGCCAGAGCAACGCGCTGACCAGTGCCGGCAATACCAGGGCCAGGGTTGGCTGACGATTGCCAGTCAAGGCGCTGAGCCATAGTTGCACCAGCTGGGCGAGGCCGAAGATCACCAGGATCACCAGGCTCTGCTGCCACATCGGGAACATTCGCAGGCGTTGTTGCAGCGCCAGCACCAGGTAGGTGATGAGCGTCAGGATCAATGCATTCTGGCCCAGCAGCGTGCCGTACAGCACGTCCTCGGCCAAGCCCAGGCACCAGGCGGTGACCATCCCGACTTTCTGCGGCAGCGCCAGTGCCCAGAACGCCAGCAGCAAGGCCAGCCACAGGGGGCGCAGGATCTCCATGAATTGCGGCAGCGGCGATACGCTGAGCAACATGCCGACGGCAAATGTCAGCCAGACGATCCAGCCGTTTCGAGAAGCTGTGACACCGACCATTATTCTCGTCCCCCAGTGGTAGCCGGTGCGGAGACAGGCGGTTTGGCAGCAGGCTTGACAGCAACGGGCTTGACGACAGCGGGTTGTGTCGCCGGTGGCTTGGCGGGTGCAGTCGTGGTGGGTTTGGCGGCAGGCTTGGCCGGGGTCGTGACCGCCGGAGTAGCCGCTGGCGTCGCCGGAACAGCCGGAGCCGCGACTGCTGCCGGTACAACCGCCGGTCTCGGCACGGTCGCCGGAATGATCGGCCCCCCACCCTGCGCATCCAGGCTTTCCTGGGCCTGGGCAGCGTCGTTGGCGCGCTCCTCGGCAGTGCGAGTGTCGCTGAACACCAGCAGCAAATAACGGCTGCGGTTCAAGGCGGCGGTCGGTACGGCGCGAACAATGGCGAACGGCTGGCCGGAGTCATGGATCACTTCCTTGACCGTCGCCACCGGGTAACCTGCCGGGAAACGCTGGCCCAGGCCGGAGCTGACCAACAGGTCGCCTTCCTTGATATCGGCGGTATCGGCCACGTGGCGCAATTCGAGGCGTTCCGGGTTGCCGGTGCCGCTGGCAATGGCGCGCAGGCCGTTGCGGTTGACCTGCACCGGAATGCTGTGGGTGGAATCGGTCAGCAGCAGGACCCGGGAGGTGTAGGGCATCAACTCGACCACCTGGCCCATCAGGCCACGGGCATCGAGCACCGGCTGCCCGAGCACCACGCCGTCGCGTTCACCCTTGTTGATGATGATGCGATGGGTGAATGGGTTGGGGTCCATGCCGATCAACTCAGCCACTTCGACCTTTTCGTTCACCAGTGCCGAAGAGTTGAGCAACTCGCGCAGCCGAACGTTCTGCTCGGTAAGGGAGGCAAGCTTTTGCATGCGCCCCTGCAACAGCAGGTTTTCGCTCTTGAGCTTTTCGTTTTCGGCGATCAGTTCGGTGCGGCTGCCAAACTGGCTGGCCACACCCTGCCATAGCCGCTGCGGCAGGTCGGTGATCCAGTAAGACTGCATCAACACCAGCGACATCTGGCTACGCACTGGCTTGAGCAGTGTGAAGCGGGCATCGACCACCATCAGCGCGACCGACAGCACGACCAGCACCAACAAGCGCACGCCCAGTGAGGGACCCTTGGTGAAAAGCGGTTTAATAAGCCGCTCCTCCCAGGCAAATGTTCTCTTTATTCATACGGCATCAAACCGGCCTGGATGCAGACGACAGAAGATAAACGCGAACAGGCAGCACTGCAAAGTGCCGCCTGCGCGCTCACAGCATAGAGGCGATCCGGCGACTTATTCGCTGGAGAGCAGGTCCATGGTGTGTTTATCCATCATTTCCAATGCACGGCCACCGCCGCGAGCAACGCAGGTCAACGGGTCTTCGGCAACGATCACCGGCAGGCCGGTTTCCTGTGCCAGCAGCTTGTCGAGGTCACGCAGCAAGGCGCCACCACCGGTCAACACCAGGCCACGCTCGGCGATGTCGGAAGCCAGCTCCGGCGGCGACTGCTCCAGCGCGCTCTTCACGGCCTGAACGATGGTCGCCAGCGACTCTTGCAGCGCTTCGAGCACTTCGTTGGAGTTCAGGGTGAATGCGCGTGGAACGCCTTCGGCCAGGTTGCGGCCACGAACGTCGACTTCGCGAACTTCGCCACCCGGGTAAGCGGTACCGATTTCCTGCTTGATGCGCTCGGCAGTGGACTCACCGATCAGGCTGCCGTAGTTGCGACGCACATACGTGATGATCGCTTCGTCGAAACGGTCGCCACCTACCCGTACGGATTCGGCATAGACCACGCCATTCAGCGAGATCAGCGCGATTTCGGTGGTACCGCCACCGATATCCACGACCATCGAACCGCGGGCTTCTTCAACCGGCAAACCGGCACCGATCGCAGCAGCCATCGGCTCTTCGATCAGGAACACTTCACGGGCACCGGCACCGAGCGCCGATTCACGGATGGCGCGACGTTCAACCTGGGTGGACTTGCATGGGACGCAGATCAGCACTCGAGGGCTAGGCTGCAGGAAGCTGTTTTCATGAACCTTGTTGATAAAATACTGCAGCATCTTTTCGCAGACGCTGAAGTCGGCGATCACGCCGTCTTTCATCGGACGAATGGCAGCAATATTGCCCGGCGTACGGCCCAACATGCGCTTCGCTTCGGTGCCGACAGCAACGACACTTTTCTGGTTACCGTGTGTCCGAATGGCCACAACCGATGGCTCATTCAGGACGATACCGCGCTCACGCACGTAAATAAGGGTGTTGGCAGTGCCCAGGTCAATGGAAAGATCGCTGGAAAACATGCCACGCAGTTTCTTGAACATGGGAAAGGGACCCTAGGCAACGCGTGGGTAAAAAAGTGCGGCAAACTCTAACAACGACAGGGATTTTGGGCAAGGCGCCAATATGTTAAATTGGCCGTTTTTCTGTGCACCAAACCCCACAATCGCGGCCATATGACCGTAGAAGTGCGGTAGTGTTCCGACAATCTAACACACGGACGCCGTCCGTCTTGTTTTCCACTGGAGAATCCCAATGGCGCTTGAACGCTCCGACGTGGAAAAAATCGCTCATCTGGCCTGCCTTGGCCTCAATGATGCCGATCTTCCACACATCACTTCGGCCCTCAACAGCATTCTCGGGTTGGTCGACGAAATGCAGGCGGTGAATACCGATGGTATCGAGCCGCTCGCCCACCCACTGGAAGCCAGCCAGCGCCTGCGTGCAGACGTCGTGACCGAGAGCAACAATCGCGAGGCCTACCAGTCCATCGCACCAGCGGTCGAAAACGGCCTGTACCTGGTTCCGAAAGTCATCGACTAAAGGGAAAGAGCCTGCAATGCATCAATTGACTCTGGCCGAGATCGCCCGCGGACTCGCCGATAAAAAGTTTTCCTCCGAAGAGCTGACCAAAGTCCTGCTGGCGCGCATCGCCCAGCTCGACCCACAGCTCAACAGCTTCATCAGCCTCACTGAAGACCTGGCGCTCACGCAGGCGAAAGCCGCTGATGCCCGCCGGGCCAATGGTGAGAGCGGCGCCCTGCTGGGTGCGCCGATCGCCCACAAGGACCTGTTCTGCACCCAGGGCATCCGCACCAGTTGCGGCTCGAAGATGCTCGACAACTTCAAGGCACCGTACGACGCCACCGTCGTCGCCAAGCTGGCCGCTGCCGGGGCCGTGACCCTGGGCAAGACCAACATGGACGAATTCGCCATGGGCTCGGCCAACGAGTCGAGCTACTACGGCGCGGTGAAAAACCCGTGGAACCTGGAATACGTGCCGGGCGGTTCCTCCGGCGGCTCCGCGGCTGCAGTGGCCGCTCGCCTGTTGCCTGCCGCCACTGGCACCGATACCGGCGGTTCGATCCGCCAGCCAGCGGCGCTGACCAACCTCACAGGCCTGAAACCGACGTACGGTCGCGTATCGCGTTGGGGCATGATCGCCTACGCGTCCAGCCTCGATCAGGGCGGTCCGTTGGCGCGCACTGCCGAAGACTGCGCAATATTGTTGCAAGGTATGGCCGGCTTCGATCCGAACGACTCGACCAGCATCGATGAACCCGTGCCGGACTACAGCGCCAGCCTCAACGGTTCGCTGCAAGGGCTGCGCATCGGCGTGCCGAAAGAGTATTTCAGCGCCGGTCTCGACCCGCGCATCGCCGACCTGGTGATGGCCAGCGTCGAAGAGCTGAAAAAGCTCGGTGCCGTGATCAAGGAAATCAGCCTGCCAAACATGCAGCACGCGATTCCTGCGTACTACGTGATCGCCCCGGCGGAAGCCTCTTCCAACCTGTCGCGTTTCGATGGCGTGCGCTTCGGCTATCGCTGCGAAGACCCGAAAAACCTGGAAGACCTGTACAAGCGCTCCCGTGGCGAAGGTTTCGGCACAGAAGTGCAGCGCCGCATCATGGTCGGCGCCTACGCCCTGTCCGCCGGCTACTACGACGCCTACTACCTGAAGGCGCAGAAGATTCGTCGCTTGATCAAGAACGACTTCATGGCGGCCTTCAACGAGGTCGACATCATTCTCGGCCCAACCACGCCAAACCCGGCCTGGAAGCTCGGCGCCAAGAACAGCGACCCGGTCGCTGCCTACCTGGAAGACGTCTACACCATCACCGCCAACCTCGCCGGCCTGCCAGGCCTGTCGATGCCGGCCGGTTTTGTCGATGGTTTGCCAGTAGGCGTGCAGCTGCTCGCTCCGTATTTCCAGGAAGGCCGCTTGCTCAACGTTGCGCACCAGTACCAGTTGAACACTGACTGGCACACCCGCACCCCAACCGGCTTCTGAGGAGACACACATGCAATGGGAAGTCGTGATCGGGCTGGAGATTCACACCCAGCTCACCACCCGGTCGAAAATCTTTTCCGGTAGTTCCACCACCTTCGGTTCCGAGCCGAACACCCAGGCCAGCCTCGTAGACCTGGGCATGCCCGGCGTACTGCCGGTGCTGAACCAGGAAGCGGTGCGCATGGCGGTGATGTTCGGCCTGGCGATTGACGCCGAGATCGGCCAGCACAACGTGTTCGCACGCAAGAACTACTTCTACCCGGACCTGCCCAAGGGCTACCAGATCAGCCAGATGGAATTGCCGATCGTCGGCAAGGGCCACCTGGACATCGCCCTGGAAGACGGTACGGTCAAACGTGTCGGCATCACCCGCGCGCACCTGGAAGAAGACGCCGGCAAGAGCCTGCACGAAGAGTTCAACGGTGCCACCGGCATCGACCTGAACCGCGCGGGCACGCCACTGCTGGAGATCGTTTCCGAGCCAGACATGCGCAGCGCCAAGGAAGCCGTGGCTTACGTCAAGGCGATCCACGCACTGGTGCGATACCTGGGCATCTGCGACGGCAACATGGCCGAAGGTTCGCTGCGTTGCGACTGCAACGTATCGATCCGTCCAAAGGGCCAGGTCGAGTTCGGTACGCGCTGCGAGATCAAGAACGTCAACTCGTTCCGCTTCATCGAGAAGGCGATCAACAGCGAAATCCAGCGTCAGATCGAGCTGATCGAAGACGGCGGCAAGGTGATCCAGCAGACCCGCCTGTACGATCCGAACAAGGACGAAACCCGTCCGATGCGCAGCAAGGAGGAAGCCAACGACTACCGTTACTTCCCCGATCCGGACCTGCTGCCTGTCGTGATCGAAAACTCGTTCCTCGACGACGTGCGCGCCACCCTGCCCGAATTGCCACCGCAGAAACGCGAGCGTTTCCAGGAGCAATTCGGTCTGTCGGTCTATGACGCCAGCGTGCTGGCCACCAGCCGCGAACAAGCCGACTACTTCGAGAAGGTCGCGAGCATCGGCGGCGACGCCAAGCTGGCGGCCAACTGGGTCATGGTTGAACTGGGCAGCCTGCTCAACAAGCAAGGCCTGGATATCGAGCAGTCGCCGGTTTCGGCCGAGCAACTGGGCGGCATGCTGCTGCGCATCAAGGACAACACCATCTCCGGCAAGATCGCCAAGGTGGTGTTCGAAGCCATGGCCAACGGCGAAGGCAGCGCAGACGAGATCATCGAAAAGCGCGGCCTCAAGCAAGTGACCGACACCGGCGCGATCTCGGCGGTGCTGGACGAAATGCTCGCGGCCAATGCCGAGCAGGTCGAGCAATACCGCGCGGCAGACGAAGCCAAGCGCGGCAAGATGTTCGGCTTCTTCGTCGGCCAAGCCATGAAGGCATCGAAAGGCAAGGCCAACCCGCAACAGGTCAACGAACTGCTGAAAAGCAAGCTCGAAGGCTGACCGGAATGGAGCCAGCTCTAAAATCTGGCTCCATTTTACTGTGGGAGCGAGCCTGCTCGCGAATGGGGTTTGGCACTCAACACAAAATTGACTGTCAGATTGGCATTCGCGAGCAGGTCGGATCGCCGCACCGTCGCTCTCACTTTTTGTTTCGGGAAAACTTCTATGAAGCGCCTACTTGGACTTTGCGCCCTGCTCTCCCTGCTCGCCGGTTGCGCCAGCACCGACACCGTCGACCCGCACGGCTATGACAAAACCGGCGTTGCCTCCTATTACGGCGCCAAACACCAAGGCAAACGCACCGCCAGTGGCGAGCGTTTCGACAAGAATTCCCTGACCGCCGCCCATCGCCAGCTACCCTTCGGTACACGGGTGAAGGTCACCAACCTGAAAAACGACAGATCCTGCGTAGTGCGCATCAATGATCGTGGCCCGCACACCCGTGGCCGCCTGATTGATTTGTCCCATGAAGCCGCCGAACGACTGGGCATGCTCAAGAGCGGCACCGCGCGGGTTCGCGTGCAAGCCCTCGACTGACCGACGGAGCCCCGACCATTTTCGGACTAGCCGATTTACCCCTGATCAGCGTGATTGAATTGCTCAGCGGGCTGGCGTTGCTGATCGCCGGCGCCGAACTGATGGTGCGCGCTGCCGTGCGCCTGGCAGCACGCCTGCATGTACGCCCACTGATCATCGGCCTGACCATCGTCGCCCTCGGCAGCAGCGCACCGCAGATGGCGGTCAGCTTGCAAGCCACCTTGGCGCACAACGCCGACATTGCCGTCGGCAGTGTGATCGGCAGCAGCATTTTCAACATCCTCGTCACCCTCGGATTGTCGGCGCTGATCATCCCGTTGCGGGTGTCACGCCAACTGGTGCGCCTGGATATTCCCCTGATGATCGGCGCCAGCCTGCTGGTATTCGTACTCGCCTGGAATGAAGAACTGACCCGTGCCGACGGCGTGATGCTGTTGATGGCACTGGCGATTTACCTGGGCTTGTTGCTGCGCCAGTCACGGCATTCGGCGCGCCCGGTTTCGAGCCATGAGCACAACGGCCAGGCGCCATGGCTGAGCAGCCTGCTGATGATTATCGCCGGGCTGGCGATGCTGGTGTACGCCGGGCACCTGCTGTTGGGGGCTGCCGTTGCGGTCGCCACCGATCTTGGGCTGTCGGAGCGGATCATCGGCCTGACCATCGTCGCTGTCAGCACATCACTGCCTGAGCTCGCCACTTCGTTGATCGCCGCGATGCGCGGCGAGCGTGATATTGCCGTGGGCAACGTGATTGGCAGCAATTTGTTCAACCTCCTGGGTGTGCTGGGCCTGACCGCGTTAGTCGCGCCAGCGCCGCTGTCGGTATCGCCAAACGCCCTGGATTTCGACCTGCCGGTAATGCTTGGCGTCGCGGTGCTATGCCTGCCGGTGTTCTATTCCGGTTACCGCGTGACCCGCGCCGAAGGCCTGCTGTTCCTGGGCTTGTACCTGGCTTACGGACTGCACGTGGTGTCGTTCACCACCGGCATGCCGCTGGCCGGCAAGCTTGAACACCTGATGCTGTTTTTCGTCCTGCCAGCGCTCGTGGCGTTCTTGTTGTTCACGTCATTGCGCGCCTGGCGTCGCCAACACCATAAGAGGGAATTGCCATGACCGAGAACAAGAAAACCGGCGTTGAAGTACGTCGCCAAGTGATGGGCGACACCTTTGTCGACCGCGCACTGGGCAACGCTACGGAGTTCACCCAGCCGCTGCAGGATTTCGTCAACGAACATGCCTGGGGCGGAGTCTGGAATCGCGAAGGCCTGCCCTTGAAAACCCGCAGCCTGATCACGCTCGCAGCGCTGACGGCGCTGAAGTGCCCGCAGGAATTGAAAGGCCACGTGCGCGGGGCGCTGAACAACGGCTGCACCGTGGAAGAGATACGCGAAGCGCTACTGCATTGCGCGGTGTATGCCGGTGTCCCAGCGGCGATTGATGCGTTTCGGGCGGCGCAGGAAGTTATCGAGCAATATCAGTAACCCTCCTCGTTTAAAACTTCGTTCGACGGGAACGTAATTGACTGCGGCGCCCCGTCGAATGTTTTCGACTGCCTGAAATCCGACGGATGCATATTTGCACCGATACTTTCCAAATATAAATATCTCGAAAAATAACACGCCCGAAAAACCTTTCCATATCGATAATACAAAGACAATCTTCTCCCATCGCAAAAAAACCGTCACAGCAATTCCTAAACAACTTGAAACAAGCGAGAAGATTCAATGCGACCCGCCTTTTTTGCCACGGTCCAGAACATACTGATAACCCTTGCACTGGCAAGCCCCGCTGCACATGCCGAAACCTTGGTAGACAGGTGCTCAGTACCAATCCAAGATTTCAGCGAAGTGCTAAATTGCTACAAAAACCAGGAAGCGTCAAAGCCATTACTCTACGCTGCAAAAGGCATTCAACTCTTTCCGGGCGTAGAAAAGCGCAGCTTTGAGCTTTCGGCTCAGCAGTGGTCACCCGAAGGGCTAGTCAGTCCGAAACAATGGAAACATAGTGTCGATATTTATATCCCGCATAATGCCAACCTTGAGCAAGCAATATTGGTAGCGAATAACGGCACCAATATTCCCGCTGGAAACAAGGTCGAAACTGAACCTACGGATTTCACTCAATCCATGGCCCTGGAAGTTGCACGTAGAACTCGGACAATCGTCATCTCTCTCAGTAATATCCCCAATCAATATCTCACTTACGCCGACGACGGGATTGCCCGTACAGAAGACTCAAGCGTCGCCCATAGCTGGAAGTTATTTCTCGAAAATCCCGAAGCGCGCCCCTACATGTCCGTTCATTTGCCGATGATGGCTTCCATGGTCAAGGCGATGGACCTTGCCCAGAAAGAACTCAAACCTTGGAAAGTCGAACGATTCATCGCCAGTGGCTTGTCGAAACGCGCTTGGGTGGCCTGGCTCACCGCTATTGCGGATGAGCGCGTCAACGCGGTCGTACCCTTTGTCATTGATATTCTCGGCTCAGACAAAGTGTTCGAACATACCTTTCAAACCTTTGGAAAAAACTGGCCGCTGGCATTCTATGACTATCACCGTGAAGAGGTGATCCAGAGGCGGCACAGCGAAAACTTCCAGAAACTGATGACCATCGAGGACCCCTTGGCTTATCTGGACAGCGCCTATGCCGAGCGGCTGTCAATTGCGAAGTACATCGTCAACGCCAGTAGTGATGACTTTTTCGTTCCAGATAACACAGACTTCTATTTCGACCGTCTGCCCGGGCCGAAAAGCCTACGGGTCGCTCCCAATTCCAGCCACGGCGGGATTCGGCAATTCGTTGAAAGCTCGCTTATTACCGTAGTCAACCGATGGCAGCAAAATCGCCCGCTACCCTCCCTGACGACTAGCACAACAACCCACGGCACCGGCAAATCCGTTTCGTTGCAGTTCAGCGAGCCGCCTGCCCAGGTGACTCAGTGGACCGCCGTGAATCCGACGGCTCGAGACTTCCGGGATGCTTGCGCAATTCGCTATCAGCCCCTGCATATCACCCCTTCCACCCCGTTGCAGGCACAGGTGCATATGGAAACACCCGAGCAGGGCTGGGCTGCGACATTTCTAGAGGCGACCTTCGCCGATGGTTTTGTCGTCACCACACCGGTGCAAATCATGCCTGAGCACTACCCGACCGCTGCCCCTCCAGAGAACGGGCCCACGTGTAAAACCCTACCCGACCTGGCCAAGCGCTAAATCCAGCCCCCCCACTGCAACAAAAAGATCCCGACATTGGTGGTCACCGCCGCCATCAGCGTGGTGAGCACAATGATCGCCGCCGCCAGTTCATGATTGCCATTCGCTGCCCGGGCCATGACGAAACTGGCGGCGGCGGTCGGGCTGCCGAAGTACAGGAACAGAATCCCCAGCTCCGCACCGCGAAAGCCCCAGAGCCACGCGCCCAGGGTCGCCAGGATTGGCAGGCCGAGCATCTTCAACAGACTTGAACTGAGCGCCATCGAGCCACTTTTTCGCATCGCCGCCAGTGACAGCGTGCCGCCGATGCAAATCAACGCCAACGGCAAGGTGGTTTGCGCCAGATACTGGCCGGACGTCTCCAGCCATCCTGGCAAGCTGATCTTGAAGTAAGCAAAGGGCGCGGCCGCAATCACGCTGATGATCAGCGGGTTACTGATCACGCTTTTGCAGATGCTCCATGGATCGGACTTGATTACCGGGCTGTACACCGCCAGCACAATGGTCGAGAGGGTGTTGTAGAACAGAATCACCAGCGCCGCCAGGATCGCCCCGAGGGATATCCCGTAGTCGCCGTACATGCTCGCGGCCAGTGCCAGGCCGATCACCCCGTTGTTACCGCGAAAAGCGCCCTGGGTGTAGATCCCCCGGTCTTCACGCGGGCACCTGAAGATCGCCCAGCCCCAGGCGATGGCAAAGCACACCAGGGTCGCGAGGGAGAAGTAGATCAGCAGGGCCGGTTGCAATGCGGCGTGCAAGTCGGCGTGCAGGATGCCCAGAAACAGCAGTGCCGGCATGGTGACGTTGAACACCAGGGACGAGGCGGTGTGAATGAAGTTGTCGTTGATCCAGTCGATGCGCTTGAGCAACACCCCCAGAAACAGCATGGCGAACACCGGTGCGGTGATGTTCAGGGTTTCGAGGAAAATTGCCAGCATGCCGGGGAGGACCTTGAGGTGGGCGTCGTTAGGAGGCTAATGATAAGCCACTTTCACCCGGATCGTTCCCACGCCCTGCGTGGGAATGCCTCTTGTGACGCTCCGCGTCACGCTTTGGGACGCAGAGCGTCCCTGACTGCATTCCCACGCGGAGCATGGGAACGATCTTATTACGTAATCGGCGCCGGGTTGAACAACGTGATGTCGTTATGCAGCTTGTGCTTTTCAGCCCACGTCTGCTGCTTGCCACTGGCTACATCCAGGTAGTAGTGGAACAACTCCCAGCCAAGTTCCTCGATGGATGCGCGCCCGGTGGCAATACGCCCGGCGTCGATGTCGATCAGATCCGGCCAGCGCTGCGCCAGTTCGGTCCGGGTCGATACCTTCACCACCGGCGCCATGGCCAACCCGTAAGGCGTGCCGCGGCCCGTGGTAAACACGTGCAGGTTCATGCCCGCCGCCAACTGCAACGTGCCGCAGACAAAGTCACTGGCCGGGGTCGCGCAGAAAATCAGGCCTTTTTCCTTGAACCGTTCGCCTGGGCCGAGCACACCCGTGATGGCGCTGCTACCGGACTTGACGATCGAACCCAGGGACTTCTCGACAATGTTCGACAAACCGCCCTTCTTGTTGCCCGGCGTGGTGTTGGCGCTACGGTCCGCTTCGCCCTTGGCCAGGTAACGGTCGTACCAGTCCATTTCCCGTACCAGCTCCTGGGCAACTTCTTTGGTTTGCGCACGGGAGGTCAGCAGGTAGATCGCATCGCGCACTTCGGTGACTTCGGAAAACATCACCGTCGCACCCGCACGCAACAACAGGTCCGAGGCATAGCCCAGCGCCGGGTTGGCGGTAATCCCGGAAAACGCGTCGCTGCCGCCACACTGCATGCCCAGGATCAGCTCGGACGCGGGCACGGTTTCCCGGCGACGTTGATCGAGCTTCTTCAAACGGGTTTCAGCCAGCTCCATGATCTGCTCGATCATCTCGGTAAAACCGTGACTGGAATCCTGCAGGCGATACAACCACGGCTCGCTCAGATCCACCGAGGCATCGCCCTCGTGCATCACCTGCCCGGCCTGCAATTTTTCACAACCCAGGCTGATCACCAGCGCTTCGCCACCCAGGTTCGGGTTGCGCGCCAGGTTACGCACAGTGCGAATCGGGATGTCGGCGTCGGTGGCGGTGATCGCCACGCCACAGCCATAGCTGTGGGTCAGCGCCACCACGTCATCGACGTGCGGGTACTTGGGCAGAAGCTCTTCCTTGATGCGCTTGACCGCGTGATCCAGCACGCCGGTGACGCATTGCACCGTAGTGGTGATACCCAGAATGTTGCGCGTGCCGACGGTGCCGTCGGCGTTGCGATAACCCTCGAAGGTGAAGCCTTCAAGCGGTGCCTGCGCGGCCGGCACCTCGGTGGACAGCGGCAGGCTGTCCAGCGGCGGCGCGGTCGGCATGCGCAATTGATCTTCCTTGACCCAACTGCCACGGGGAATCGGCTGCAGGGCGTAGCCGATGACCTGCCCGTAACGAATCACCTGGCCACCCTCGGGAATGTCCTCCAGGGTGACCTTGTGGCTCTGTGGCACGAAGTCGACGGTGACCAGGCCATCGGAAAACTCGGTGCCGGCCGGCACCCCCTGGTCATTGACCACGATCACCACGTTGTCTCGCTCGTGCAGGCGGATGTAGCGCGGCGAATCGGAATGTTCAATCAACTGCATGACGCCGCTCCTCAGGAATGCGCTTGAGACAATTTACCGGATGCTTCAGGACCGTTGACCGGCGGTTCCTTGAGCACCACACGCTTGATCGGACCGACGATCACCAGGTAGCTGAACACCGCGACCAGTGCGTTGCAACCGACAAACACCAGCGCCCATTTGAACGAACCAGTAGAACTGATGATGTAGCCAATGACGATCGGCGTGGTGATGGACGCCAGGTTGCCGAAGGTGTTGAACAGGCCACCGCTAAGACCGGCGATCTGCTTCGGTGAAGTATCGGACACCACCGCCCAACCCAAGGCACCCACGCCTTTGCCGAAGAATGCCAGCGCCATGAAGCCCACGACCATCCACTCAACGTCCACGTAGTTGCACGCGACGATGCTGCTGGAGACCAGCAGGCCGGCGATGATCGGCGCCTTGCGGGCGAAGGTCAGGGAATGGCCTTTGCGCAGCAGGTAATCGGAAATCACCCCGCCGAGCACACCGCCGATGAAGCCGCAGATCGCCGGCAACGAGGCGATGAAACCGGCCTTGAGGATGGTCATGCCGCGCTCTTGAACCAGGTACACCGGGAACCAGGTCAGGAAGAAGTAAGTGATGCCGTTGATGCAGTATTGGCCGAGGTATACGCCCAACATCATGCGATTGGTCAGCAACTGGCGGATGTAGTCCCACTTCGGACCGTCGCCCTTCTTGCCCTTGCCTTTGTCCTGGTCCATGTCAACCATGCCGCCGTTGTCGGCGATGTGCTTGAACTCGGCGTCGTTGATCATCGGGTGCTGGCGCGGGCTGTGGATAACCTTCAGCCAGATGCCCGAGAAAATGATGCCGATCACGCCCATGACGATGAACACGTGCTGCCAGCCGAAGCTGTAGACGATCCAGCCCATCAGCGGTGCGAACAACACCGTGGCAAAGTATTGCGCCGAGTTGAAGATCGCTGAAGCGGTGCCACGTTCAGCGGTCGGGAACCAGGCCGCGACGATTCGTGCGTTGCCGGGGAAGGACGGCGCTTCGGCCAGACCGACGAGAAAGCGAAGCATGAACAGCGCAACCACCGCCGTGGACATGCCAAACTCGCCGACATAACCCTGTAACACGGTGAACAGCGACCAGGTGAAGATGCTCAGTGCATAGATTTTTTTCGAACCGAAACGGTCCAGCAGCCAGCCACCGGGAATTTGCCCGGCCACGTAGGCCCAACCGAATGCGGAGAAGATATAGCCGAGGGTGACTGCGTCAATGCCCAGGTCTTTTTGCAGGCTGGAGCCGGCGATGGCAATGGTGGCGCGGTCGGCGTAGTTGATCGTGGTCACCAGAAACAGCATGAGCAGGATCAAATAGCGGACGTGAGTCGGCTTCTTGGTCGATTGCATGTAGATGTACTCCCACTGATTATTTTTATGCGGGTAATAACGTTGCAGCCTGTAGGAACGGCCGGTCGACGCTCGATTGCTGGCGATCGCGTCGCCGCGGTGTAAATGACACCCCGCGGTGCCTGCATCGCCAGCAAGCCGGCTCCTACAAGGTATTGCGGTGTATCAGGAGCCGACGTAGGCCGTTTTTACGACCGTGTAGAACTCTTGCGCATAGCGACCTTGCTCACGTGATCCATAGGATGAACCTTTACGCCCGCCGAACGGAACGTGGTAATCCACGCCGGCGGTCGGCAGGTTGACCATCACCATCCCGACCTGGGAGTGGCGCTTGAAGTGGTTGGCATACTTCAAGGAAGTGGTGGCGATGCCCGCCGACAGACCGAACTCGGTGTCGTTGGCCATGGCCAGTGCGGCTTCGTAATCGGCTACGCGAACGATGTTGGCCACCGGGCCGAAGATCTCTTCGCGGCTGATGCGCATCGAGGCTTGGCTGTCGGCAAACAGTGTTGGCGCGAGAAAGTAGCCTTCGGTGTCGCAGGTCACCAGGCCACCGCCACTGACCAGGCGCGCACCTTCGGACTGGCCGATGTCGATGTATTTCATGTCCTGTTCAAGCTGCGCTTGCGACACCACCGGACCGATGTCGATGCCGGCTTTCAATGCGTGACCCACCTTGATCGATTTCATGCGCTCAGCCATGGCTTCGACGAACTGGTCGTGGATCCCGGCGGTGACGATGAAGCGACTCGATGCCGTGCAACGCTGGCCGGTGGAGTAGAACGCGCTCTGTACCGACAGCTCGACCGCTTGCTTGAGGTCGGCGTCGTCGAGAATGATCTGCGGGTTCTTGCCACCCATTTCCAGCTGCACCTTGGCCTGGCGCGACACGCAATTCACGGCGATCTGACGACCGACACCCACGGAACCGGTGAAGCTGATGCCGTCGACTTTCGGGCTGTTGACCAGTGCATCGCCAACCACACGACCGCTGCCCATCACCAGGTTGAAGACACCGGACGGGAAGCCTGCGCGGGAGATGATTTCCGCAAGCGCCCAGGCGCAGCCCGGCACCAGATCAGCCGGTTTCAACACCACGCAGTTGCCGTAGGCCAGGGCCGGAGCGATTTTCCAGGCGGGGATCGCTATCGGGAAATTCCACGGTGTGATCAGGCCGACCACACCCAGGGCTTCGCGGGTGACTTCAACATTGACGCCCGGACGCACCGACGGCAGGTAGTCGCCGGACAGGCGCAGGCATTCACCGGCGAAGAACTTGAATATGTTGCCGGCGCGGGTCACTTCGCCGATGGCTTCGGGCAGGGTCTTGCCCTCTTCCCTGGCCAGCAGGGTGCCGAGTTCTTCGCGGCGGGCGAGGATCTCGTTACCGACTTTATCCAGGGAATCGTGACGGGCCTGAATGCCCGAAACCGACCACGCCGGGAATGCGGCACGGGCGGCGTCGATGGCGGCGTGGACCTGAGCCAGATCAGCCTTGGCGTAATCGCCGATGGCGTCGCTCAGTTCGGACGGGTTGATGTTGACCGAGTAATCGGCACCGGCGACCCATTCACCGTTGATGTAGTTGTCGTAGCGCTTTGTCACGAGTCGTTCTCCTCACGCAAAAAGCCGCTGATCGCTCAGCGGCTTCGGTTTGATCATTGTTATTGCGCGCCCTGCTTGTCGATCAGCGCGGCGAGCATTTCGTACTCTTCGCCGGTCAGATCGGTCAGCGGCGCACGCACAGGGCCCGCGTCATAACCGGCAATCTTGGCCCCGGCCTTGACGATGCTCACCGCGTAACCGGCTTTGCGGTTACGGATGTCCAGGTACGGCAGGAAGAAGTCGTCGATGATCTTGCCGACGGTGGCGTGATCTTCACGGGCGATGGCGTGGTAGAAATCCATCGCGGTTTTCGGGATGAAGTTGAACACCGCCGAGGAGTACACCGGTACGCCCAGCGCCTTATAGGCTGCGGCGTAGACTTCGGCGGTCGGCAGACCACCCAGGTAGCTGAAACGATCTCCGAGGCGGCGACGGATCGACACCATCAACTCGATATCACCCAGGCCATCCTTGTAGCCGATCAGGTTCGGGCAACGCTCGGCCAGACGTTCCAACAGCGGCGCGTTCAGGCGGCAGACGTTACGGTTGTAGACCACCACGCCGATATTGACCGACTTGCACACGGCTTCAACGTGAGCGGCAACGCCGTCCTGGCTGGCTTCGGTCAGATAGTGCGGCAGCAGCAGCAGGCCTTTGGCCCCCAGACGCTCGGCTTCCTGGGCGTATTCGATGGCCTGGCGGGTCGAACCGCCGACACCGGCGAGGATCGGCACGCTGGTGGCGCAGGTGTCGACGGCTGTCTTGATGATTTCCGAGTATTCGCTGGCCGCCAGGGAGAAGAACTCACCGGTGCCGCCCGCGGCGAACAAAGCCGAGGCGCCGTACGGGGCCAGCCACTCCAGGCGCTTGATATAGCCAGCGCGATTGAAATCGCCCTGGGCATTGAAATCGGTGACCGGGAAAGACAGCAGACCGGAAGAGAGGATGGACTTCAGTTCTTGTGGATTCATTATTCGAACACCCTGGGTAGCGACGTTGTGTGAAAAACCGTTCAGCCTGCGCTGAAGTTGTAGGTCATCGTACAACTTAAAATACAATCGTCAACTGCATTTCATCTCCAGTGCAAATCCTGTGGGCAAGGGAACCACTGTACTCCACTGAAAACACCTTGAATCACGGGGCTTTCAGGCGTTTTAAGGAAAAATGGATATGGATTATTTATAAGCCGCTTGTGTGGCACGAGGTCATACGTTGTCGTAATGCCTCTCTCGACAACTGAAAGAATCGAGGAAGCTGTGGTACGGACGCCATTCGTCGTGACTGATATTTCTAACAGTTACGGTCGAAGCGGCCATGGGAGATAAAACGCTCCACGGCCATCAACCTGTGGCCAGACTCGACCAGAAAGAGGCTCGCCATGACGCATCCAGTCCCCGGTCTTAAAGATCTCGCCACCAATGTCGTACTGCTGTCGAAGCTGAAAGGCGCACTGGCAATCAGCATCCCGAATTCGGCTGATATACAACTGGAGCACAATGTCCGTGCCATTTTGGGGGATGATGCCGAGGAACCGGACTGGACCGGTCCCTACGCCCAGTTCGCACGATGGAATGAGGAGTCCGGAGAGGTGGAAAGAGCGCAGGATTTTAGTACGGACGTATCCAAGGATGAGTTAGGGAAATGGGTGAACAAGTTCGTACAGCTACGCTACCAAAGCTGCAACGAGTCAGGTGATGTGACCAGCTCCTACCCTCTCGAGCTACGCATAGAGCCGTAACTCAAGCCGCCGGTTTCAACCGCGCTGCGCCTCAGCCTCTTCATGGGCATGACGCAACCGCTCGCGGCTGTTGGTCAGGTGCAAGCGCATGGCCGCACGCGCCGCATCGGAGTCCTGGCGGGCGATCGCGTCGTAGATCTCTTCGTGCTCGCGGCTCAGGCGATTCATGTAGTGCTGCTGGTCGTCATGGGCCAGTCGCGCGGAGTTGAGGCGAGTGCGCGGGATAATGCTGGTGCCCAGGTGAGTCATGATGTCGGTGAAGTAGCGGTTGCCGGTCGCCAGGGCAATCTGCAGGTGGAACTGGAAGTCCGAGGCCACGGCATCGCTGGCGTGGGAAACACTTTCATTGAGGGCATCCAGCGCCGCGCGCATCAGCGCCAACTGCTCGGGGCTGCGACGTTGCGCGGCCAGGCCGGCGGACTCCACTTCGAGGCTGATGCGCAGTTCCAGGATGGCCAGCACATCACGCAGGGTGACGACGGTCGCCGGGTCGATGCGAAAACCACTCGGGCTCGGGGTATCAAGCACGAAGGTGCCGATGCCGTGACGGGTTTCCACCTGACCGGCCGCCTGCAAACGGGAAATCGCCTCGCGCACCACCGTGCGGCTGACGCCATGGGCATCCATGATCGCCGACTCTGTGGGCAACTTGTCGCCACGCTTGAGGTGACCATCGCGGATCTGCTCGGACAGCACCGTCACCAGTTCCTGAGCGAGGCTGCGGCGCTTGCGAGGGAGGCGTGGTGAGGCGTTCGGGTTTTCCATGGTGAACATCTGTCTCGACAAATTCGGCTGCTGAAACCGCATCATAGCGCAACGCGGTTGTACGATCACCTACAGGGGGCGCGGTGCTTATGCGGTCACGGTCTGATCCACCAGATGGCCGTTCTCGATACGAACATGCCGTGGGTGGAACCGCTTGAGGCTGCTGCGATGCCCGACGCTGACGATACTCAGCCCTGGCAACTCATCGATCAGCGCCTGATACAGCGACGCTTCGTCTTCTTCATCCATCGCTGAAGTCGCTTCGTCCATGTACAGCCATTGCGGGGCGTAAAGCAACGCACGCGCAAAGGCCAGGCGTTGCTGCTCACCCGGCGACAACATGCGCTGCCAGTGATTGGCTTCGTCGAGGCGCGCCACCAGGTGCGGCAGGCGGCAGGTTTCCAGGACGTGCACGTAGCGCTCATTCGGATAGGTATCGCCGGCCTGTGGATAACTCAGCGCCTCACGCAGTGTGCCGATCGGCAAGTAAGGTTTTTGCGGCAGGAACAGATAGCGCGCCGCTGGCAGGCGAATACTGCCGTGCCCCGCAGGCCACAGGTGCCCCATCGCCCGCAGCAAGGTCGACTTGCCGCTGCCTGAACGACCGCTGAGCATTACGCGCTCACCCTCTTGCACGGTCATGTCGCTATTGGTCAACAGGTGGCGACCGTCAGCCAGGTCGAGGCCGAGGTTGTGCACCTTCAAGGCTGATCCCGAGTTCTGCACGTCGATGGCCGGGGCGCGTTGCTCGTTGTCCGTCATCGCCTGACGGAAGCTGAGCAGACGATCGCAGGTGGCGCGCCATGAGGCGAGGCTCTGGTAGGCGGTAATAAACCAGCTGAAGCTGTCCTGGACATTGCCGAACGCCGAACTGATCTGCATCAGCTCGCCCAGTTCGATCTTGCCCGACAGGTAACGCGGCGCGGCAACCATGAAGGGAAAGATGATGGCCGCCTGCTCGTAACCGGACGTGAAGAAGGTCAGGCGCTTGGACACCTTCATGATGTCCCAGAAATTGTGCCAGACCATCGAGAAGCGATGGGTCAAGCGGCGGTTCTCGTTGGGCTCGCCGTTGTACAACGCGATGCTTTCAGCGTTCTCGCGAACCCGTACCATGGAAAAACGCAGGTCGGCTTCGAAGCGTTGCTGGCGGTTATTCAGGCCGATCAACCGGCGACCGATCAAATGCGTCAGCCAGCTACCTACCACCGCGTAGACCAGTACGCACCAGAACATATAGCCGGGAATGGTCACACCGAACACTTCGATGCTCCCCGAAACACCCCAGAGGATGATCGAGAACGACACCAGGCTGACGATATTGCGCAGCAGCCCAACGCCCAGGCTCAAGGTGTCGGAGGTGAAATTGTTGAGGTCTTCGGAAATGCGCTGGTCCGGGTTATCGGTGTAACCGCCCTGCTCCAGTTGGTAATAGTTCTTGTTGCTCAGCCAACGAGCGAAATGTTTTTCGGTGAGCCACGCCCGCCAGCGAATCGTCAGCATCTGTGTAAGGTAGAGCCGGTACACCGCACCGACAATCGCCACCGCGGCAATCGCGCAGAAATACAGGATCAGCCGCCAGAATGCCGCCTCGTCCTTTTGCTGCAAGGCATTGTAGAAATCCTTGTACCAGGTGTTGAACCACACCGAGATCCCCACCCCCATCAACGACAGCGCAATCACTGCGATCAGCAACGTCCAGGCCTTGACCTTTTCTTCACTGCGCCAGTAAGGCGTGATCATCGCCCAGACTTTTCGGAAAAACTGCCCGCGCACAACATCATTGACCGCGGAGTACTCAGCGTTCTGATTCATGGATAAGGCTCGATAAGAAAAAGTACGTGCACGAACCGATCATAGATGATCGGTTCGGTTTGTCGCGAGGAGCGGCCCGCATTCGTTCAGCGCTGGTTCAGCGACGAACCGGGCGCTTCTGCAGTTTGCGCTGCAGCGTGCGGCGGTGCATGCCCAGGGCGCGGGCGGTGGCGGAGATGTTGCCTTCGTGCTCGGTCAACACGCGTTGGATGTGTTCCCACTGCAGGCGGTCCACGGACATCGGGTTTTCCGGCACCAGGCTGTCGAGGTCGGCGTGTTCGGACAACAGCGCGGCCAGCACGTCGTCGGCGTCGGCCGGTTTGCACAGGTAGTTGCAGGCGCCACGCTTGATCGCCTCCACGGCGGTGGCGATGCTCGAATAACCGGTGAGGATCACCACGCGCATTTCCGGGTCCATTTCCAGCAGCTTGGGCAGCAATACCAAACCGGAATCGCCATCCATTTTCAGGTCCAGGGCGGCATAGTCCGGCAGGTCGGCCTGGGCGATGGTCAGCCCCTCTTCAGCGGAACCGGCAGTGCTGACGCGAAAGCCACGGCGGGCCATGGCGCGGGCCATCACCCGGGTAAAGGTCGCGTCGTCGTCGACCAGCAGCAAATGCGGCAGTTCTTCGCCTTCGACTTGGATTTCGTCACTCATGTTGGTCTCCTCGGGCGCCGTGGGGCAGGCGCAGCTCGGTGAGCGTGCCGCCTTCCTCATGACTGTAGAGTTTCACTGAGCCGCCGGCGCGTGTCACGCTGGCCTTGCTCAAAAACAGGCCCAGGCCGAAACCTTTGCCCTTGGTGGTAAAAAATGGCTTGCCGATCTGCTCGGCGATGGCCAGCGGCACACCGGCACCGTGGTCGCGGATGCTGATGGTCAAATCCTCTGCATTCCAGTCCAGGGTAACTTGCAGCCCCTCGGGACAGGCATCCGCCGCGTTGTTGAGCAAATTGAGCAACGCCTGGGTCAGGTCCGGCGGCGGCGCCATGCGCGGCACCGTGCCCTGGCCAAGGCGCTGGAAGCGATAACTGGCTTCCGGGCGCATCAGGTGCCAGCGATTGAGCGCTTCGTCGAGCCAGTCGGTGACGTCCTGCATCTCCACCGCCAGCCGGCGATTGGCTTCCGCCGCTCGAACAAGCTGCTGCAAGGTCTCTTTGCACAACTTGACCTGGTCCTGCAGCACCTTCAGGTCATCCTGCAGCATCGGGTCAGGATGGTCCTGTTGCATCTCCTTGAGCAACACGCTCATGGTTGCCAGCGGTGTACCCAGCTCATGGGCAGCGCCCGCCGCCTGGGTGGCGACTGCCAGCAGTTGCTGGTCGCGCAGGCCTTCTTCCCGGCGGATGGCCCGCAACTCTTCCTGGCGACGCAGCTCTTCGGCCATGCGCGCGGCGAAGAACGTGATGACTGCCGCCGCCAGGGCGAAGCTCAACCACATCCCGTACACCTGCAGGTTTTCCCGGGCGATCGGGAAGGTTTGCAGCGGATAGAAGCGTGCGAGCAGCAAGGTATACAGGGTCAAGGCGATGCCCGACAGAATCACCGAGTAACGCCATGGCAAGGTCACTGCCGCGATGGTCAGCGGCACCAGGTAATAAGAGACGAAGGGGTTGGTCGACCCCCCCGAGAAATACAGTAATGCGCTGTGGATAAACAGATCGCAGGCCAGTTGCACCGCGTATTCGAGCTCGGTGACCGGCCAAGTGGTGCGCAGCCGAATGGCCGTGAAAGCACACAGCAGCATCGAACAGCCGAGCGTCGCGGCCAGTTGGAACCAGGGCAGTGGCAGCAGTTCGAGCCAGTAGGCCAGGCCTACGGAACCGGCTTGAGCGGCCAGGACCAAGGTGCGGATAAACGTCAACCGCCAGAGATTCTGGCGCGTGGCGGAAGTAATTTGGACGGGGGCGAGCATGAGCTCTCCTGATGAGCGCTCCAGGCGGATCGACGGGAGTATAACCAAGCGCGGGGGCTGACAGGCGAAAGTGCGGCAAACGGCCACATGCAGGAGCGAGCACGCTCGCGATGATCGTCAACGATAACGCTGGGAATCTGGCACCCCGCGGTGCTCTCGGGTTCATCGCGAGCATGTTCGCTCCTACAGGGGGTGATGTACACCTGTATAGAAGTTGTAACTGTGCGAACCAGATCATCAACGCTAGAGTCTGATGGGTTCACGCAGGGACACAACCTGCGCACCCACTTAGGAGCCTTCATGCACACATTCCGCCGTAGCGCCGCCCTCCTCGCCCTGAGTGCCGGCACTCTCGCCGCCCTTCCGGCCCTGGCCGCCGACGAGCTTCATTACAACCAGATTTCCCTGCGCGCCGAAGTCAGCCAGGAAGTGGCTCGCGACCTGATGATCGTGACCCTCTACACCGAAGAGCAGAATACCGACCCGGCCAAACTTGCCGCGGACGTCAGCACCACCATGAACAAGGCCCTGGCTCAGGCCAAGCAGGTCAAGGACATCACCCTGCGTCAGGGCAGCCGCAACAGCTACCCGATCTACGACACCAAGGGTCAGAAGATCACTGGCTGGCGCGAACGCGCTGAACTGCGCCTGGAAAGCTCGGACTTCGCCGCACTGTCGAAGCTGACCGGCGAACTCCTCACCGACCTGAAAATGGGCGGCATGGACTTCGCCATCGCCACGCCAACCCGCAAAGCCAGCGAAGACGCCCTGCTCAAGGACGCCGTTAGCGCCTTCAAGGCCCGTGCCCAATTGGCCACCGACGCCCTGGGTGGCAAGGGCTACAAAATCGTCAACCTGAACCTCAACAGCAACGGTTATCCACAACCGTATATGCGCGGGCCGATGATGATGAAAGCCGCCAGCATGGATGCCGCTCCAGTGACGCCGGAAGTGGAAGCCGGCACCAGCCAGGTCAGCATGACGGCCGATGGCTCGATTGAAGTGCTGATGCCTTGATTCGATGACATGAATTACAAAAACGGCGATCACTCAACTGATCGCCGTTTTTTTTGCGCCCCCTGCAGGAACTGACGCAGTCTCGGGCGCGTTCGGGCGATCTTTTGATCTTGTTCTATGCTCTCAAGGACATTTCAGTGGCGACCGAAAGATCGCAGCCTGCGGCATCTCCTACAGAGATGTCGTACAAGCCGAAATGAAAAGTTGCACCTTGTACAACTCGCACCTTGCGATCAGTACCCGTGCAACGATAACCACTTCGATTAACCGCCACACACCCCTCAAGGACGGGGTATAAATAGGTAACACCTTGCCCCACCCACGGGCACCCCAAGGCTTCAACGCACCAAAAAAGTGCGCCAGTTGCACTACAAAAAGGCCGCGCAAACGATCAAATGCGTCGAGTTTTATACAATTGCGACATTAAGGTACGTTCGTGCCACTGTTTAAGGCTTGTAGTCGCTCTGGATCTTGCATTGGGTATGGCCCCTGCATAAGTATCCGCAGGCACGACTCACGAGGTCGTCCTCAAAATCAAAAATGACAACAAATCATGAGGCCACCATGCTTAAACACGCGGTCATTCCGTTTTTAGTCGGCGCCAGCCTTTTGGCTAGTGCGCCGTTCGCTCAAGCTGCGACTAACCTGGTGTTCTGCTCCGAAGGGAGCCCGGCCGGTTTCGATCCAGGTCAATACACCACCGGAACCGACTTCGACGCCTCTGCCGAAACCATGTTCAACCGCCTGACCCAGTTCGAGCGCGGCGGCACCGCCGTAATTCCTGGCCTGGCGACCAGCTGGGACGTCTCCGATGACGGCCTGACGTACACCTTCCACCTGCGTGACGGTGTCAAGTTCCACACCACCCCGTATTTCAAGCCGACCCGCGAATTCAACGCCGACGACGTGCTGTTCACCTTTAATCGCATGATTAGCAAGGATGACCCGTTCCGCAAAGCGTACCCCACCGAATTCCCGTACTTCACCGACATGGGGATGGACACCAACATCACCAAGATCGATAAAGTCGACGACAAGACAGTCAAGTTCACCCTCAAGGACGTCGATGCCGCGTTCATCCAGAACATGGCCATGAGCTTCGCCTCGATCCAGTCCGCCGAATACGCCGCCCAGCTACTGAAAGATGGCAAGGCCGCCGACATCAACCAGAAGCCGGTCGGCACTGGTCCGTTCGTGTTCAAGAGCTACCAGAAAGATTCCAACATCCGCTACACCGGGAACAAGGACTACTGGAAGCCGGACGACGTCAAGATCGACAACCTGATCTTCGCCATCACCACCGACCCGTCGGTACGTATCCAGAAACTGAAGAAAAACGAATGCCAGGTCACCCTGTTCCCTCGTCCAGCCGACCTGAAAGCGCTGCGCGAAGACAAGACCCTGAAGCTGCCTGACCAGGCTGGTTTCAACCTGGGCTACATCGCCTACAACGTGATGGACAAGGTCAAGGGCAGCAATGAGCCAAACCCGTTGGCCCAATTGAAAGTGCGCCAGGCACTGGACATGGCAGTCAACAAGCAACAGATCATCGACTCGGTGTACCAGGGCGCTGGCCAACTGGCCGTCAACGCCATGCCTCCGACCCAGTGGTCCTACGACACCACCATCAAGGATGCGCCGTACAATCCTGAGAAAGCCAAAGAGCTGCTCAAGGAAGCCGGCGTCAAGGACGGCACCGAAATCGTTCTCTGGGCCATGCCGGTACAGCGTCCGTATAACCCGAACGCCAAGCTGATGGCAGAAATGCTGCAGTCCGACTGGGCGAAGATCGGCCTCAAGGTCAAGATCCAGAGCTACGAATGGGGCGAGTACATCAAGCGCTCCAAAGGCGGCGAGAACCAGGCGATGCTGATTGGCTGGAGCGGTGACAATGGTGATCCGGACAACTGGCTGAACGTGCTGTTCGGTTGCGACTCGCTGGAAGGCAACAACTTCTCGAAATGGTGCTACAAGCCGTTTGACGACATCGTCAAGCAAGCCAAGCGCACTTCGGATCAAGGCAAGCGCACCGAACTGTACAAGCAGGCGCAACACATCCTTAAAGACCAGACGCCGATGACACCTATCGCTCACTCGACGGTGTTCCAACCCATGCGCGCCAATGTGCAGGACTTCAAGATCAGCCCGTTTGGCTTGAACTCCTTCTACGGCGTCAGCGTCAGCAAATAAGGTTTGGTAACGGCGACGTCCATGACGTCGCCGTTACTTTGCCGACCGAGAAAGCAGGAAATTACCTACATCCAAATCGCCCACTGACTACAGGCGGGTGCTAGGACGCGTCGTCTTTTCCCACAAGTCTTTCGGACTTTTCGTATTTACTGCCGGACCCACGGTGCCTACCGTCGGGATCTGACCAGCGAATGCGTGGGCCCTCGGTTTTCTTGCTGCACGCCATGACTGGAACCAGTGACCCTCCCCGTCTGCGCACGGGACGAAGGCTCATTGACACAACACTGAACAAGAGAGAGAGCGTCATGCGTCATACCTTGGTTTTATCCGCATTGCTGGGCACTGGCCTGTTGGCCGCCACGTCCATGAGTCAGGCTGCCTCCAACAGCCTGGTGTTCTGTTCCGAAGGCAGTCCCGCCGGTTTCGACACTGCGCAGTACACCACCGCGACCGACAACGACGCCGCCGAACCGCTGTACAACCGCCTGGCAGAGTTTGAAAAAGGCTCAACCAACGTCGTACCCGGCCTGGCCACCAGTTGGGATATTTCCGAAGACGGTCTCACGTACACCTTTCACCTGCGCCCAGAGGTGAAGTTTCATACAACCAAGTACTTCACACCGACCCGCGACTTCAACGCCGATGACGTGCTGTTCACGTTCAATCGCATGCTCGACCCGCAGCAACCTTTCCGTAAGGCTTACCCGACCGAATTCCCCTATTTCAACGGGATGAGCCTGAACAAAAACATCGCCAAGGTCGAAAAGACCGGGCCGCTGACCGTGGTCATGACGCTCAACAGCGTGGACGCCGCGTTCATCCAGAACATCGCCATGAGCTTCGCCGCGATCCTCTCCGCCGAGTACGCCGACAAGCTGCTCGCCGAAGGCAAGCCGAGCGACATCAACCAGAAGCCGATCGGCACCGGGCCGTTCGTGTTCAAGAGTTACCAGAAAGACTCGAACATCCGCTACACCGGTAACAAGCATTACTGGGACCCGAGCCGGGTCAAGCTCGATAACCTGATTTTCGCCATCAACACCGACGCTTCGGTGCGCGTGCAGAAACTCAAGGCCAATGAGTGCCAGATTACCCTGCACCCACGCCCTGCCGACGTCACCGCGCTGAAAAACGACCCCAAGCTGCAATTGATCGAAAAGCCCGGTTTCAACCTCGGCTACATCGCCTACAACGTCCGTCACAAGCCATTCGACCAGCTCGAAGTGCGCCAGGCGCTGGACATGGCGGTGAACAAGCAAGGCATTCTCAATGCCGTTTACCAAGGTGCAGGGCAACTGGCGGTCAACGCCATGCCGCCGACCCAATGGTCCTACGATGAGACGATCAAGGACGCTGCCTATAACCCGGAAAAAGCCAAGGAACTGCTCAAGGCTGCCGGCGTGAAGGAAGGTACCGAAATCACCCTGTGGGCCATGCCCGTACAGCGCCCCTACAACCCCAACGCCAAGCTGATGGCCGAAATGCTCCAGGCTGACTGGGCGAAGATCGGCCTCAAGGTCAAGATTGTCAGCTACGAATGGGGCGAGTACATCAAGCGCACCAAGAATGGCGAGCACGACATCAGCCTGATCGGCTGGACCGGTGACAACGGTGACCCGGACAATTGGCTCGGCACGCTGTACAGCTGCGATGCCATCGGCGGCAACAACTACTCCATGTGGTGTGATCCGGCTTACGACAAGCTGATCAAGCAGGCCAAGGTCGTGACTGACCGCGACCAACGCACCCTGCTCTACAAACAGGCGCAGCAGTACCTCAAGCAGCAGGTACCGATCACGCCGGTCGCCCACTCGACGGTCAATCAGCCGTTGAGCGCCAAAATCGAAGGGTTCAAGGTCAGCCCTTTCGGTCGCAACGTTTTCTCGGGTGTCAGCATCGAAAAATAAAACCGTGTAGCTGAAAACGCTTGGGGGCGCATTGCGCCCTCCCGCAAGCGTATTGCCGTAATTCGCCAATTTGGCACCAGGCAAACGTTTGCAACGCGTCAATGAGTTCAAAAGCAAATAGCCGAACCACCAAAAAAGGCCGGCATTAATAATAGAAACCAAGGAGCTTCACCCATGAAACTGAGCAGCACCGCGCTACTGGCCCTGGCCATCAGCAGCATTACCGCCACGGCATACGCTGAAACCCAGAGCCAGGCGTACACCCCGGTGACCGTGAATGAGAAAAGTGCCCAGAGCGAAGCCACCGGCTTTCTCGAAGGCCAGTCGATCACCGGCACCACTCGCAACTGGTACGCCAACGAACAACTGAAGCGGGGCGCCAATTTCGCTTACAAGAAAAATGGTGTTTCAACGCCAACTGACCGCCGTATCAACTGGGTCCAGGGCACGATCCTCAAGTACAACTCGGGCTTCACCGAAGGCACCGTTGGCGTCAGCACTGAAGTGGCGGCCTACAACGCCATCGCCCTGGACCAGGACCGCAAGGACCTGGCGTCCAACAACGGCGGCGCACCGGGCACTCGCCCAGGCGCAGGCAACAACCGTACCCTGACCGAAGAAGGCGGCGACGCCGTTGGCCAGTGGAGCAAGTTAGGCCTGGCGAACGTCAAGGCACGTATTTCCAACACCACCCTGACCGCCGGTCGTCAGAACTTCAGCAGCCCGATGGTCGACGTCATCGGCAACCGTGCGCTGCCTTCGAGCTTCCAGGGTGTGGCGATCCACAGCGAAGAGCTGAACAACCTGGCGTTCGACCTGGCCACCTTCGATCGCAATTCACCGCGTACCGAACAAAGCCAGCGCAAATTCCGCACCGAATACGCCAATGGCATCGTTGAAACCGACCACGTCTACACCGGCGGTATCACCTACACCCCGTTCGCCAGCCTGACCACCAGCCTCTGGGCCACCCAGGCCGAAGACATCTGGAACCAGTACTATTTCGGCGCCACCCACGTACTGGGCGACAGCCAGGTACTGAGCCTGACCACCGGCCTGAACTACTACAAGACCCAGGAAGAAGGTAAGGCGCTGATCGGCGACATCGACAACGACACCTATTCCCTGTCGTTCGGCCTGACCCACCAGGCTCACAGCCTGACCTTCTCGTACCAGGAAGTGAACGGTAACGAGTACTTCGACTACCTGCACGAAACGAACGGCATCTACCTGGCCAACTCCCTGCTGTCGGACTTCAACGGCCCGAACGAGAAGTCGTTCCAGGTTGCCTACGGCTTGAACATGGCCGAATACGGCGTACCAGGCCTGAAGTTCAACATCTACCAGGCGCGCGGCTGGGGCATCGACGGCACCCACTACACCGGCAACAAAGGTGTGGCCGACAAAGGCTACGACGGCATCCAGTCGCAAGACGGCGAACACCATTACGAATACGGCATCGGTGCCACCTACGCTGTACAGAGCGGCCCGTTCAAGGCCACCACTATTCGTGGTACCTACACCGCGCACCGCGCCAGTGAAAACCAGGCTGATGGCAGCATCAACGAGTTCCGTCTGGTGACCACGGTTCCGTTCAACATTCTGTAAATACGCCAACCCGACGGCCGGCTCGTGACCAGTCGGCCGCCAGGTTTTCCAAACCAACCGATTGCAGAGGGTTCTTGATGAAAATGCTTCCCCTACGAGCGGCCATCGCGGCCGCGTTACTGAGTGTCGCTGTTGGCGTATCGGCCAAACCCCTGGTGGTTTGTACCGAAAACAGCCCCGAAGGCTTCGACATGGTCCAGTACACGACTGCAGTCACAGCCGATGCGGTGGCCGAGACCATCTTCAATCGCCTGGCGGACTTCAAGCCTGGCACCACTGATGTGATTCCGGCACTGGCCGAATCCTGGGACATCAGCGAAGACGGCCTGACCTACACCTTCCACCTGCGCCAAGGCGTCAAGTTTCACACCACCGAATACTTCAAGCCCACCCGCGACATGAATGCCGACGACGTGGTCTGGAGCTTCCAGCGTCAGCTGGACCCGAACCACCCGTGGCACAAACTGTCGAGCGTAGGCTTCCCGTACTTTGAAAGCATGGGCTTCAAGGAACTGCTGAAAAACGTCGAGAAGGTCGACGACAACACGGTCAAATTCACCCTGACCCGCCGCGAAGCGCCGTTCCTGGCCGACATCGCCATGGCGTTCTCCTCGATCTACTCCGCCGAGTATGCCGACCAACTGCTCAAGGCCGGCAAGACCGGTGAACTGAACAACAAGCCGATCGGCACCGGCCCGTTCGTCTTCCAGCGATACAACAAGGACGCCCAGGTTCGCTTCAAGGCCAACCCGGACTACTTCCGTGGCAAGGCGCCGGCCGACTCGTTGATCTTCGCCATCGCCACTGACAACAACGTGCGCCTGCAAAAGCTCAAGGCCAACGAATGCCAGGTTGCGCTGTATCCAAAGCCGGATGACATTCCGAGCATCAAGAAAGACGCCAAGCTGAAGGTTGATGAACTGAATGCGATGACCGTCGCGTACATCGCCATCAACACCCAGCACAAATACCTGAGTGACGTGCGCGTACGTAAAGCCATCGACATCGCCTTCGACAAGGAAGCGGCCGTCAACGCGCTGTTCGGCAAAGGCAATGCGACCGCGGCAGTCAACCCGTTTCCGGACACCCTGCTGGGCTACAACCACGACATGAAGAACCCTGTCCGTGACCTGGATAAGGCCCGCGCCCTGCTCAAGGAAGCCGGCGTGCCGGAAGGCACCGTGTTCACGCTGTTCACCCGCAACGGCGGCGGTGCGACCAACCCCAACCCCATGCTCGGCGCGCAGATGATGCAGGCTGACCTGGCCAAGATCGGGATCAAGATCGACATCCGCGTCATGGAGTGGGGCGAAATGCTCAAGCGCGCGAAAAACGGCGAGCACGATATGGTTTCCGCCGGATGGGCGGGCGATAACGGCGACCCGGATAACTTCCTGACGCCTATGCTCAGTTGCGAGGCGGCGAAGAACGGCGAAAACTACGCACGCTGGTGCAATGAAAAATTCCAGGCCCTGATCGACCAGGCCCGTGAAAAAACCGACCCGGCCGAACGTGCAGCACTGTACGAACAGGCTCAGGTTATCTTTAACCAGGACCAGCCATGGATCAGCCTGGCGCACACTAGAATGTTTACCGCAATGCGCAACAACGTAGAGGGCTACCACATTAGCCCCCTCACCACGAATAACTTCGCCACCACCCAGGTGAAGTAGATAAGAAACTCCCGGCATTCCTGACCCAGGCATGCCGGGCACGCCTAACCGGCTGATGAGGTACACCTTACGATGTTTAGTTTTATTGCCCGCCGACTGGGGTTACTGATCCCCACGTTCTTCGGCATCACCCTGCTGACTTTCGCGTTGATTCGCATGATCCCTGGCGACCCTGTGGAAGTCATGATGGGCGAACGCAGAGTCGACCCGGAAATGCACGCTCAGGCAATGGAACGCCTAGGTCTGAACAAACCCCTGTATGCCCAGTACCTGGATTACATCGGCAAACTGGCCCACGGCGATCTCGGGGAATCCCTGCGTACCCGTGAAAGCGTCTGGAACGAGTTCACCTCCCTATTCCCCGCGACCTTGGAACTGTCCATGGCCGCCCTGTTGTTAGCCGGTATCCTGGGCCTGCTGGCCGGGGTGATCGCGGCACTCAAGCGAGGGTCCCTGTTCGACCATGGGGTGATGGGTGTCTCCCTGGCGGGATACTCGATGCCGATCTTCTGGTGGGGCCTGATCCTGATCATGTTCTTCTCGGTCTCCCTGGGCTGGACCCCGGTGTCCGGGCGGATCGACCTGCTCTATGACATCGAGCCGCGAACCGGCTTCATGCTGATCGACACGCTGCTGGCCGATGACGTCGGCGCGTTCTTCGATGCCCTGCACCACCTGATCCTGCCGGCCATCGTGCTCGGCACCATCCCGCTGGCTGTTATCGCGCGGATGACCCGTTCGTCGATGCTCGAAGTGCTGCGTGAAGACTACATCCGTACCGCCAAGGCCAAGGGCCTGTCGCCGTCGCGCGTGGTGTTCGTGCACGGTCTGCGTAATGCGTTGATTCCGGTGCTGACCGTAGTCGGCCTGCAAGTCGGCACCCTGCTGGCGGGCGCGGTCCTGACCGAGACCATCTTCTCCTGGCCGGGCATCGGCAAATGGCTGATCGAAGCCATTGGCGCCCGGGACTACCCGGTCGTGCAAAACGGCATCCTGTTAATCGCCTGCCTGGTGATTCTGGTCAACTTCGTAGTGGACATCCTCTACGGCTTTGCCAACCCACGCATCCGTCATCAGCGCTGAGGTCAAACCCCATGAGCACTCCAACATCCTCAGTAGCCACCACCACGTCCGCCGTGGATCAAAGCCTGCTGTATCCGTCGCCGTACAAAGAATTCTGGCAAGCGTTTTCCAAGAACAAAGGTGCCGTCGCCGGCCTGATGTTCATGCTGCTGGTGATTTTCTGCGCCATCTTCGCCCCGTGGGTTGCACCCCATGACCCGAGCGAGCAGTACCGCGACTTCCTGCTCACCCCGCCAGCCTGGCTGGAAGGTGGGCAGATCCAGTTCTTGCTGGGTACCGATGAACTGGGCCGCGACCTGCTGTCGCGCCTGATCCAGGGTTCGCGCCTGTCGCTGCTGATCGGTTTGTCGTCAGTGGTGATGTCGCTGATCCCGGGGATCCTGCTGGGCCTGTTTGCCGGCTTTTTCCCCAAAGCGGTCGGCCCGACCATCATGCGCCTGATGGACATCATGCTGGCCCTGCCGTCCCTGCTGCTGGCCGTGGCGATCGTCGCCATCCTCGGCCCTGGCCTGATCAACACCGTGATCGCCATCGCCGTGGTGTCCCTGCCGTCCTATGTTCGCCTGACCCGCGCCGCGGTCATGGGCGAGTTGAACCGCGACTACGTGACCGCCGCGCGCCTGGCCGGTGCCGGCCTGCCGCGTCTGATGTTCGTCACCGTGCTGCCCAACTGCATGGCGCCGCTGATCGTTCAGGCGACCTTGAGTTTTTCGTCTGCGATTCTCGATGCCGCCGCCCTGGGCTTCCTCGGCCTTGGCGTACAACCGCCAACCCCTGAGTGGGGCACCATGCTGGCCTCGGCCCGCGACTACATCGAACGCGCCTGGTGGGTCGTCAGCCTGCCTGGCTTGACCATTTTGCTCAGCGTGCTGGCAATCAACTTGATGGGTGACGGCCTGCGCGATGCGCTGGACCCGAAACTCAAGAACGCCGCCTGAGGAGATTCCAATGTCACTGCTAGAAATCAAGAATCTCAACGTTCGCTTCGGCGACAAGAACGCTACGCCCGTGGTCGATGGCCTCGACCTGAAAGTCGACAAGGGCGAAGTGCTGGCCATCGTTGGCGAGTCGGGTTCGGGCAAGTCCGTGACCATGATGGCGCTGATGGGCCTGATCGAGCATCCAGGTATCGTCACCGCCGACTCGCTGAGCTTTGACGGCAAGGACATGCTCAAGCTCAACAATCGCCAGCGTCGTCAAATCGTCGGTAAAGACCTGTCGATGGTCTTCCAGGACCCGATGACCGCGCTGAACCCGAGCTACACCGTCGGTTTCCAGATCGAAGAAGTGCTGCGCCTGCACCTGAAAATGTCCGGCAAGCAAGCGCGCAAACGCGCCATCGAACTGCTGGAAAAAGTCGAAATCCCGGGCGCCGCCAGCCGTATGGACGCCTACCCGCATCAACTGTCGGGTGGCATGAGCCAGCGCGTTGCGATCGCCATGGCGATTGCCGGCGAACCGAAACTGCTGATCGCCGACGAACCGACCACCGCACTGGACGTGACAATCCAGGCGCAGATCATGGACCTGCTGCTGGCGTTGCAGAAAGAGCAGAACATGGGCCTGGTGCTGATCACCCACGACCTCGCGGTCGTGGCTGAAACCGCCCAGCGCGTGTGCGTGATGTACGCCGGCCAAGCGGTCGAAGTCGGCCAGGTGCCGCAACTGTTCGACATCCCGGCCCACCCGTACAGCGAAGCGCTGCTCAAGGCGATCCCAGAACACAGTCTGGGCGCCTCGCGCCTGTCGACCCTGCCGGGCATCGTCCCGGGTCGCTACGACCGTCCGCAAGGCTGCCTGCTCTCGCCGCGCTGCCCGTACGTGCAGGACAACTGCCGCGTGCAGCGTCCAGCCCTTGACCCGAAAAGCAACAGCCTCGCCCGCTGCTTCTACCCGCTGAACCAGGAGGTGGCGTAATGGCCGTCGTTCTTACCGCCCGCGACCTGACCCGTCACTACGAAGTGTCCCGTGGCCTGTTCAAGGGTCACGCCACCGTACGCGCCCTCAACGGTGTGTCGTTCGAGCTGGAAGCCGGCAAGACCCTCGCCGTCGTCGGTGAGTCAGGCTGCGGCAAATCCACCCTGGCCCGGGCCCTGACCCTGATCGAGGAACCGTCCTCCGGGTCCCTGAAAATCGCCGGCCAGGAAGTCGCCGGCGCCGACAAGGCCCAGCGCAAGCAACTGCGCAAAGACGTGCAGATGGTGTTCCAGAGCCCCTACGCGTCGCTGAACCCTCGGCAGAAAATCGGTGATCAACTGGCCGAGCCTTTGCTGATCAACACCAACCTATCGGCCACCGAGCGTCGCGACAAGGTCCAGGCGATGATGAAACAGGTGGGGTTGCGCCCTGAGCATTACCAGCGTTATCCGCACATGTTCTCCGGTGGTCAGCGCCAGCGGATCGCCCTGGCTCGCGCCATGATGCTGCAACCGAAAGTGCTGGTGGCGGACGAACCGACCTCGGCGCTGGACGTGTCGATCCAGGCGCAGGTGCTGAACCTGTTCATGGATTTGCAGCAAGAGTTCAACACCGCCTACGTGTTCATCTCCCACAACCTGGCGGTGGTGCAACACGTCGCCGATGACGTGATGGTGATGTACCTCGGTCGCCCGGTAGAAATCGGTCCGAAAAACGACATCTACGAGCGTCCCCTGCACCCGTACACCCAGGCCTTGCTGTCGGCCACCCCAACCATTCACCCAGACCCCAGCAAGCCGAAGATCAAGATTGTCGGCGAGTTGCCCAACCCGTTGAACCCGCCGCCCGGCTGCGCCTTCCACAAGCGCTGCCCGTATGCGACTGAGCGTTGCAAAACCGAAGAGCCAGCCCTGCGCCCTCTCGATAATCGTCAGGTGGCTTGCCACTACGCCGAGCAGTTCGTGCACGGCGCGGCATAAAAATGTGGGAGCGGGCTTGCTCGCGAAAGCGGTCTATCAGTCGACAAAGATAGCGACTGACACGCTGCCTTCGCGAGCAAGCCCGCTCCCACAGGGATTTTGCTCGTTCATCCAACCCCTTCTATTTCGATTGCGCATTAATCGGGAGAGACGGGGTTTTCTTTTGTCTGCGATTTACGTCTGGCTGTCACCTTCTTCATCATCGGAGTCCGGCTCATCGGTGGTCGAGTCATCATCGTTGTCGGCACCACCCTGCCCCTTATCGCCCGGTTCCGATTCGGACTTGGCGATCATCAGATCACCATGGGTTCCCTGCCCGCTCGACGCCTGGGTTTCGTGATCCTCGCATTCGGCCCAGACCGCAGAGCTGCCGAGTGCCAGCATCAGCAAAACCTTCAACAGCAACACAATGCGTAGCAACCTGTTCATAGTCGAATCCATCCTTTTGCAGGTGAAATTTCTGTGCCTGGCTGGCGCTCTGTGAAATCTAGTTCCGATCAGCCGGGTTCTCCAGATAGGACGCTAACGGCTGGGCGGAAATGCCGTGGACAGGGAGAATGGTTGGCAATAAGCGTTATGCCGAAAAGATCAAACGATCGCAGCCTTCGGCAGCTCTCACGCAGAGCGTGGGAACGATTGGGTTCGCCAACAAAAAACCCCGCAGCTTTCGCAACGGGGTTTTCGGTGTTTCAAGTCAACGCTTAGTGGTGCTCACGCGTCGCACGGAATTTCACGTCCGGCCAGCGTTCTTCCATCAGTGCCAGGTTGACCCGGGTCGGCGCGAGGTAGGTCAGGTGACCACCGCCGTCCAGTGCCAGGTTTTCCACGGCCTTGTTGGAGAATTCCTCAAGCTTCTTCTTGTCGCTGCACTCGATCCAGCGCGCGGAGTACACGGTGATCGGCTCGTAGGAGCACTCGACCTTGTATTCCTCCTTCAAGCGGCTGGCGACCACGTCGAACTGCAGCACACCGACGGCGCCGAGGATGATGTCGTTGCTGCGCTCCGGGAAGAAAACCTGGGTCGCACCTTCTTCGGCCAATTGTTGCAGGCCCTGGCGCAGTTGCTTGGATTTCAGCGGGTCCTTGAGGCGTACGCGGCGGAACAGTTCCGGGGCGAAGTGCGGGATGCCGGTAAAGCCCAGGACTTCGCCTTCGGTGAAGGTATCGCCGATCTGGATGGTGCCGTGGTTGTGCAAACCGATGATGTCACCGGCAAACGCTTCTTCCAGTTGCTCACGCTCGGAGGAGAAGAACGTCAGCGCATCGCCGATCCGCACGTCCTTGCCGGTGCGCACGTGGCGCATCTTCATGCCTTTTTCGTACTTGCCGGAGCAGATACGCATGAAGGCGATACGGTCGCGGTGTTTCGGGTCCATGTTCGCCTGGATCTTGAAGATGAAGCCCGAGAACTTCTCTTCCACCGGCTCCACGGTACGCTCGTTGGCCACTCGTGCCAGCGGGCGCGGCGCCCAATCAACGACGGCGTCGAGAACGTGATCGACACCGAAGTTACCCAATGCAGTACCGAAGAACACCGGGGTCAGTTGACCGTCGAGGAATTCCTGCTGGTTGAACTCGTGGCAGGCGCCCTGCACCAGTTCCAGTTGCTCGATGAAGCGCTCGTACTCGTCACCCAAGTGGGCGCGGGCTTCATCTGAATCGAGCTTCTCGATGATCTTGGTTTCGGTGCGTTCGTGACCGTGACCGGCGGTGTAGACAATGATGTAGTCGTCGGCGAGGTGGTACACGCCCTTGAAGTCACGGTAGCAGCCGATCGGCCAGGTGATCGGCGCAGCCTTGATCTTGAGGACCGCTTCGATTTCGTCGAGCAGTTCAATCGGGTCGCGAATGTCACGGTCGAGTTTGTTGATGAAGCTGACGATCGGCGTGTCACGCAGACGGCAGACGTCCATCAGGGCGATGGTCCGTGGCTCAACGCCCTTGCCGCCGTCGAGGACCATCAAGGCCGAGTCCACTGCCGTCAGGGTGCGGTAGGTGTCTTCGGAGAAGTCTTCGTGGCCCGGGGTGTCGAGCAGGTTGATCATGTGCTCGCGATACGGGAACTGCATGACCGACGTGGTAATGGAAATACCACGTTGCTTTTCCATTTCCATCCAGTCGGAGGTGGCATGGCGGTCGGACTTACGAGATTTCACCGTACCGGCTACCGCAATCGCCTTGCCCATCAGCAAGAGCTTCTCGGTGATGGTGGTCTTACCGGCATCGGGGTGGGAAATAATGGCGAAAGTGCGGCGTTTCGCGACTTCGGCGGCCTGTTTGGTCATGGGAAATCGCCTGGCAGGTGATTCAAAAAAGGGCGCAGATTATAGCCCAACTTGATTCAATAACCGAACCGTTGAGCACATTAGGGGTGGCCAAATGATTCTTCAGATGGGAACCTTTTAATACACGGAGACGTCCACTCCCCCGTAACGACCACTCGTCGGGGGCTTGAAATACCTGCAAAGCGGCCTGACGAGGCTGTGCTCATGGCTCAATAGCCGTACGCCTCCCCCTGTAGGAGCGAGCAAGCTCGCGATGGACGTTAACGACAACGCTGGGTACTTGAATGTGCGCGTTGTCTGAAGGTTTTTCGCGAGCATGCTCGCTCCTACAGGGGACCGCGCCCGGCATGAGCTGCTTCTCGCGATCATTTTTTCGGCAGCCAGGAATGGCGTTGCCACACGAGAAAGTGTTCGCCGACTGAAAAAAAGGAGTCCGCCTGTGGCTATTCGCTATGGCAAAGGGCTGATAGGAGGCGCGCTGGTAATCGCCCTTCTGGCCCTGCTGGTCCACTGGATCGGCATCAACACGATCGAACACTACCGCGACGATTTGTTGTTTTACCTGCAAGCTCATCTGATTCTCGTCCTCGCTTCCATGCTGGCCGCCCTCATTGTGGGCATTCCTGCCGGCATCTTCCTCAGCCGCCCGACCATGGTTGGACGCGCCGAACGCTTCATGCAGGTCTTCAACATCGGCAACACCGTGCCACCTCTCGCCGTACTGGCCATTGCCCTGGGCGTCCTTGGCATCGGCAGCGGCCCCGCGATCTTCGCCCTGTTCCTCGCTTCATTGTTGCCGATCGTGCGCAACACCTACGAAGGCCTGAAAAACGTCCAGGGTTCGCTCAAGGAAGCGGCCGTCGGCATCGGCATGACCCCGTCTCAGGTGCTGTGGCGGGTCGAACTGCCCAATGCCGTGCCGATCATCATCGGCGGCGTGCGCGTCGCCTTGGCGATCAACGTCGGGACGGCGCCGCTGGCGTTCCTGATCGGTGCCAACAGCCTGGGCAGCCTGATCTTCCCAGGCATCGCCCTGAACAACCAGCCGCAACTGCTGCTGGGTGCGGCCTGCACCGCCCTGCTGGCGTTGCTGCTCGACGGCCTGGTGACACTCGCCAGCCGTCTCTGGCTCGAACGCGGTTTGCGCCCGTCTTAAGCCCCGGCAAAGGAATCATCATGAAAACATCAAGCTTTTTACTAGGCTGCATGCTGCTGTTCGCAGGATTTGCCCAAGCCGCGGATAAACCCGTTATCCGCATCGGCGCCCGGGTATTCACCGAGCAAACCCTGCTCGCGGAAATCACCTCTCAATACCTGCGCGCCAAGGGTTATGACACCCGGGTGACCGGTGGCTTGGGCAGTAACCTGGCCCGCAGCGCCCAGGAAAGTGGCCAACTGGATCTGATGTGGGAATACACCGGCGTGTCGCTGGTGGCCTACAACCATGTCACCGAAAAACTCGACAGCGCACAGTCCTACACCAAGGTGAAAGAACTCGACGCGAAAAAAGGCCTGATCTGGCTCACTCCGTCGAAGTTCAGCAACACATACGCATTGGCGCTGCCGGAAAAAACCGCAAAGGCCTACCCGCAGATCAACTCCATCAGCGAACTGAACACCGTGATGCAGGCTGAGGCGAAAACCAATCACCTTGTCGCGCTGGACACTGAGTTCGCCAACCGTTCCGACGGTCTGGACGGCATGGTTGACCTCTACGGCATGAACCTGACCCGCAAAAACATCCGCCAGATGGATGCCGGGCTGGTCTACACCGCCCTGCGCAATGGCCAGGTGTTCGCAGGCCTGGTCTACACCACCGACGGTCGCCTGAACGCCTTCAAGCTCAAGTTGCTTGAAGACGACAAGCATTACTTCCCGGACTACACCGCTGCGCCGGTGGTGCGTCAGGATTACCTCGATGCCCATCCGCAACTGGCGCAAGAGATCAAGCCGCTGGCCGAACTGTTCGATGACGAAACCATGCGCCAGCTCAACGCGCGGGTCGATGTCGATCACGAAAGCCCTTCGTCCGTTGCCGCAGATTTCCTGCGCCAGCATCCAATCAAATAAGGAGGAAAAGCCATGGAATTTATCAACGCCTTTTCCCACCTCGACTGGGCACAGGTACTGCACCTGACCGGGCAACACATCACCCTGGTCGGCATCGCCGTGACCTTGGCGATCGTGGTTGGCGTGCCGCTGGGCGTCCTGATGACGCGCTTTCCGACGCTCGCCGGGCCGCTGCAGGCCAGCGCCACCGTACTGCTGACCGTACCATCGATTGCCCTGTTCGGCCTGCTGCTGCCGTTCTACTCGAAATTCGGCCAGGGCCTGGGCCCGATGCCGGCCATCACCGCGGTGTTCCTGTACTCGCTGCTGCCCATCATGCGCAACACCTACCTGGCCCTGACCAACGTCGAACCGGGCATCCGCGAAGCCGCGCGCGGTATCGGCATGACCTTTGGCCAGCGCCTGCGCATGGTCGAACTGCCGATTGCCGTGCCGGTAATCCTTGCCGGCGTGCGCACCGCCGTGGTCATGAACATCGGCGTGATGACCATTGCCGCGACCATCGGTGCCGGCGGCCTCGGCGTGCTCATCCTCGCTTCCATCAGCCGCAGCGACATGTCGATGCTGATTGTCGGCGCCGTGCTGGTCAGCCTGCTGGCCATCTTCGCCGACCTGCTCCTGCAATGGCTGCAACGCTCGCTGACTCCTAAAGGACTGCTCAAATGATCGAACTTCAAAACCTCAGCAAGACCTTCCAAAGCAACGGCAAAGACGTGAAAGCCGTGGACTCGGTGAGCCTGACCGTCAATGAAGGCGAAATTTGCGTGTTCCTCGGGCCTTCGGGTTGCGGCAAAAGCACCACGCTGAAGATGATCAACCGCCTGATCACACCGACCTCGGGCAAGATCCTGATCAATGGTGAAGACACCACCGGTCTCGACGCAGTGACCCTGCGCCGTAACATCGGCTATGTGATCCAGCAGATCGGTCTGTTCCCGAACATGACCATCGAGGAGAACATCGTGGTGGTGCCGAAACTGCTCGGCTGGGACAAACAGAAGTGCCACGACCGCGCCCGCGAGTTGATGAGCATGATCAAGCTCGAACCCAAGCAGTACCTGCATCGCTACCCTCGGGAATTGTCCGGTGGCCAGCAACAGAGGATCGGCGTGATTCGCGCGCTGGCCGCTGATGCACCACTGTTGCTGATGGACGAACCGTTCGGCGCCGTCGACCCGATCAACCGCGAAATGATCCAGAACGAATTCTTCGAGATGCAGCGGGCGCTGAACAAGACCGTGATCATGGTCAGCCATGACATCGACGAAGCCATCAAGCTCGGCGACAAGATCGCGATCTTTCGTGCTGGCAAATTGCTGCAGATTGACCACCCGGACACCCTGCTGGCCCACCCGGCTGACGACTTTGTCAGCAACTTCGTCGGCCAGGACAGCACTCTCAAGCGCTTGTTGCTGGTCAAGGCTGAAGACGCGGCGGATAACGCCCCGTCCGTCAGCCCGGAGACCTTGGTGGCCGAGGCGCTGGAACTGATGGACGAGCATGACCGGCGTTATGTCGTGGTCACCGACGGTGAGAACAAGGCGCTGGGTTATGTACGACGCCGCGACCTGCACCGTCAGACCGGTGCCTGCGCGCAGTACTTGCGCGAGTTCAACGCTACGGCGGCCTACGACGAGCATTTGCGTATCCTGCTGTCGCGCATGTATGAGTTCAATCGAGCGTGGCTACCGGTGATGGATGCCGAACGAGTGTTTCTGGGCGAGGTGACGCAAGAATCGATTGCCGAGTATCTGAGCTCCGGCAAGTCACGTGGCGGCAAGACCCAAATCGTTTCGCCGGCCGAAACTGTGTCGGCCTGATAGCCTGCTTCAACCGACCGCGTTCAACCGATGGAGGGGGGTAATAGGCTGCTTTATATTTTAGGAGCTGCCCCCTATTAGAAATAGAAAACTCTCACAAAAACACAATTTCCATTCTTTTTAACTCTTAAAACTAACACTTCAGATAGTTTCAACACCTTTCGACTCGTGACACCATCAGTCCGGATTCAAACAAAATATCTGAATCACAACAGCTTGCTCGAGTGACCAATAACTTTTTCGAATCAAGGATTAGATTAATGAAAACTGAAACAACTGAAAGTGTGAAAAACGTGCCGAATGAAATCAGAATTAGCGGCATCCCTACACAGCCTATAAGAACCGGAAACCCCCTCAATGCTAACACCGGCGTGAGCGTGCACGGCCCAAACGGAAGTACATTCCCCAATGAGTTTATCAACTGGGAAGTATCATCGCAGCCGGATTCCAATATGACTGCCATTAAAACTGGCACTCAATTCGCAAGAATCCATTTGCCTAGTGTACAGAGAAGCTACAACGTAACAGTAACTGCAACAGTGCATAACTATCCAAACCTGAAAGCAACCACGACATTTGCTGTCAATGCAGTTTAATCAAATCTAGTTTTAAAAATCACCAAGCCAGCAACCCAACACATGTAGTCACTTTACTGCTGACTTTTCCACCGAAACAAAGTTTTTGTGGTGAAGGAGCTTGCTCACTCGCCACAAAAACCGTTCGAATTCCTTTCAAATCTCCCTCCTGGGGGAACATCAATCCGTCATCCCTGTCGGTTACACAGGTAGCTGTAGGCTGCCTTACGACGGATGCGTGCAAAAACGCGACATTTTTTGTTGATCTCAAGCCCCTCACGCCCTAAAGTTCGCGCCGAACGTCCATGCTGGAAACGATCCATCCGGCTCAAGTACTGACGACGAGACAGCAAGGCCAAGGGAAAGCAGCGCTTCCCATGGCCTTTTTGCTTTCGGCGACATGCCTTGGGAAGTAGGCGAACCAAAGTGGGGATACGGAGGACGTTCATTTGCACCCATTGATAATTTCAGTTTGCCAGTAGGAGTTCCCAGCATGTCGATCCAGGTCGAAGACTATTTCGCGCGTGAAACCTTCCAGAAAATGAAGGCGTTCGCCGACAAGCAAGAAACCCCGTTCGTGGTGATCGACACCGCGATGATCAGCCAGGCCTACGATGACCTGCGCGCCGGTTTCGAATTCGCCAAGGTCTACTACGCGGTCAAGGCCAACCCGGCGGTGGAAATCATCGACTTGCTCAAAGAGAAAGGCTCGAGCTTCGACATCGCCTCGATCTACGAGCTGGACAAGGTGCTGAGCCGCGGCGTCAGCGCCGACCAGATCAGCTACGGCAACACCATCAAGAAATCCAAGGACATCCGCTACTTCTTCGAGAAGGGCGTGCGCCTGTATGCCACCGACTCCGAAGCCGACTTGCGCAACATCGCCAAGGCCGCACCGGGCTCGAAAGTCTACGTACGCATCCTGACCGAAGGCTCGACCACTGCCGACTGGCCTCTGTCGCGCAAATTCGGCTGCCAGACCGACATGGCCATGGACTTGCTGATCCTCGCCCGTGACCTGGGCCTGGTGCCGTACGGCATCTCCTTCCACGTAGGCTCGCAGCAGCGCGATATCAGCGTCTGGGACGCCGCGATCGCCAAGGTCAAGGTGATCTTCGAACGCCTGAAGGAAGAAGACGGCATCGTACTGAAGCTGATCAACATGGGCGGTGGCTTCCCGGCCAACTACATCACCCGCACCAACAGCCTGGAAACCTACGCCGAAGAAATCATTCGCTTCCTCAAGGAAGACTTCGGCGACGACCTCCCGGAAATCATCCTGGAACCAGGCCGCTCGCTGATCGCCAACGCCGGCATCCTGGTCAGCGAAGTGGTGTTGGTCGCCCGTAAATCCCGCACCGCCGTCGAGCGTTGGGTGTACACGGACGTGGGCAAGTTCTCCGGCCTGATCGAAACCATGGACGAAGCCATCAAGTTCCCGATCTGGACCGAAAAGAAAGGCGAGATGGAAGAAGTCGTCATCGCCGGCCCAACCTGCGACAGCGCCGACATCATGTACGAAAACTACAAGTACGGCCTGCCGCTGAACCTGGCGATCGGTGATCGCCTGTACTGGCTGTCGACCGGCGCCTACACCACCAGCTACAGCGCGGTTGAATTCAATGGCTTCCCGCCGTTGAAGTCGTTCTACGTGTAAGCGCTACACGCCGAAATCAAAAAGCCCATGACGAGTCATGGGCTTTTTTGTGCCTGAAATTTTTTGTACCTGATCGTTCCCACGCTCTGCGTGGGAACGATCTGTCTTCAGGTGTGCCTACAGTTCGGCGCAACGTTTGGCGTAGTCGTCGGCCATTGCGTGAATCCGGGGCTCGGTTGCGCCCATGAGCGCCTGGCTTGCCACCCGAAGAAAGTTCAGATTGCCATTGGCCAATGCCTTGCGTAGCCAGACCAATGCAGTATCGATACTCCCCTCTGCGGCCAACACCGCCGCAAAACTGAACTGCCCACGAAAATCCCCTCCCTCTGCCGAGCGCCGATACCAGTCCCGAGCCGCTTGGGGATCTGCCGGGCAAACACGCCCCTCTTCCAGATAGCGTCCCAGCAGGTTCATCGATTTCGCGTGGCCAAGCTCGGCAGCGCGGCGATACAGGTTCAGCGCCGACGATTGATCCTCAGCCACCCCACGCCCGGTCGCCAGCAGATTGGCGTAGTTGTACATCGCCCAATCCAGCCCCGCTTCTGCGGCGATTCGATAATGCCGGGCAGCCGCCGCTGCATCGGCCACACACCCCCAGCCGTGTTCGTGACATCGCCCCAGCATGTTGCGGGCCATCAGGTGCCCTTGTCGGGCGGCGATGTCGAACCAGCGCAACGCCAGCGGTTGATCCTGGGCGATTCCATTTCCGTCCAGCAGGATCTGCCCAAGCAGCGCCTGGGCATCGACAAGCCCCTCGCGGGCTGCTGCTACGATCGCCTGGGCCGCACGGGCCGGGCTTTCGTCGAGCATGGCTTTGAGACGGTCTCCATCGAGTACCTCTTGGCGGCGCAATTGAAAACTCATACCTCGACCCAACGGCGCAACAGGTTGTGATACGTGCCCGTCAGGCTGATCAATGACGGGTGATCTGGCACGTCCTGGGTCAACTGCCGGATCGCCCCGTCCATCTCGAACAGCAGCGCACGCTGGCTGTCTTCGCGCACCAGGCTCTGGGTCCAGAAAAACGAGGCGTAGCGCGTACCACGGGTGACGGCGTTGACCTTGTGCAGGCTGGTGCCGGGGTACAGCACCATGTCACCCGCCGGCAACTTCACCCGCTGGGTGCCGTAGGTGTCCTGGATTTCCAGCTCCCCGCCGTCGTAATCCTGAGGCTCGCTGAAGAACAAAGTGGCCGAGAGGTCGGTGCGCACCCGTTCGATACTGCCCTTGGGCTGACGCACCGCGTTGTCGATGTGGAAATCGAAACTGCCGCCAGCCATGTAACAGTTCAGTAACGGAGGAAACACCTTGTGCGGTAACGCTGCTGACATGAACTGCGGGTTTTTCCACAGCCGCTCCAGCATGGCCGCGCCGATTTCCTTGGCCAGCGGGTGGCCTTCCGGTAATTGCAGATTGTGCTTGGCCTTGGCCGACTGGTACCCGGCCGTGATCTTGCCATCAGCCCAATCGGCCTGTTGCAGAGCCTCGCGAATGCGCTGCACTTCTTCTTTTTCGAACAAGCCGGGAATGTGCAGCAGCATGGGGCAAGCACCAGAAAGCAAAGGGATGCCAATGGTATTGATTCTTATTGCCCTTGTAAAACCCGCGAGACGAATGAAACAGTAAAAACCGTAAGGCTAAATTGTAAAGATTGTAAATTCAGTGCGAATAGTAATTTTTCGCAATTGATACAAATACGTGTTTACACTATATTCCGCGGCCTCAAATCCTTGGGGAGGGGAATAAAAATGTCACGCCAACAACCACAACTACCGGTCAGTTCACCGCGTTTACTCGCTTCTGCAATTGGCGTGGCGATCACTGCCGGCTCTGCGGGCCAAATGGTTTTCGCGGCGGAAAAAACCAGCGAGCAGGCACCGAGCAACACGATTTCCCTCGGCGCAACCGCGATCACCGGCGAAGCCCAGGATGAGACCTCCTACAACGTCGAAAAAGCCTCCTCGCCCAAGTACACCGCGCCCCTGGTCGACACTCCGCGCTCGATCACTGTCATCCCGCAACAAGTCCTCAAGGACACCGGCGCCCTGAACATGCAGGACGCACTGCGTACCGTCCCGGGCATCACCTTCGGTGCCGGTGAAGGCGGTAACCCTCAGGGCGACCGTCCGTTCATCCGCGGTTTCGATGCCCAGGGCGATACCTACCTGGACGGCGTGCGCGATACCGGTTCGCAGAGCCGTGAGATCTTTGCCGTTGAATCGATCGAAGTCAGCAAGGGCCCTAACTCCGCCATTGGCGGTCGCGGCGCTGCCGGTGGCAGCATCAACCTGGTGAGCAAGAAAGCGCATCTGGGCGACTCGTTCGACGGTGGCTTTACCTGGGGTTCGGACCAGACCCAGCGTTACACCATGGACGGCAACTACCAGTTCTCCGACACCGTTGCCGGTCGCCTGAACCTGATGAGCCACGAAAGCAATGTCGCCGGTCGCGAAAGCGTCGACTACGATCGCTGGGGCGTCGCGCCTTCTCTGGCCTTCGGCCTGGGCACCGACACCCGTGTCAACCTTGACTACTACCATCTGGAAAGCAACGACACGCCAGATTCGGGTATTCCCTACACCATCCCGGCCGGTGGCTCGGCTGCCCGCACCAAGTCCAATCCGGACAAGCCCTATGCCGGCGGCGATAGCAGCAACTTCTACGGCCTGACCGATCGTGACTTCCGCAAGGGTCGTACCGACACCGCGACCATCGCCATCGAGCACGACCTGAACGACGCGTTGACCGTCAAGAACACCCTGCGCCACGGCAGCAGCATGCAGGACTACATCCTGACCCAGCCGGACGACAGCAAGGGCAACGTCAACAACGGTACCGTGTGGCGTCGGGCCAACACCCGCGTCAGCAACACCGATACGACGACCAACCAGACCGACCTGTTTGGTGACGTCTACATCGCAGGCTTCAAGAACAGCTTCGCGACCGGTATCGAGTTGAGCCGCGAGGAAAGCAAGAAGTCCTCGTATACCGTCAACACCGACACCACGCCAGGGACTCCAGTTACACCAAGGGATCCAGGCACCCAATGCACTCCGGGGATGATCGGAGCTCCGAGCGGATACAACTGCACCTCGCTGTCGAACCCGAACCCGAACGATCCATGGAACGGTTCGATCACCCGCAACTACGCCGGCACCGACACCACGGGTAAAACCTATGCGCTTTACGTGTTCGACACTCTGACATTGTCCGAACAGTGGCTGGTGAACATGGGCCTGCGCTACGACCATTTCGACACCGACTACAAGACCTACAACGCCGCAGGCACCACGACCTTCAAGGGCGATGACGTCAGCGAATTCGTAACCGGTCAGTTCGGTGTGGTCTACAAACCAGCGGAGAACGGCAGCATCTATGCGTCCTACGCAACGTCCGCGATACCTCCGGGCTCCACGCTTGGCGAAGGTCAGGACGGCAATCCGCTGGGCGGCACCCCGGATCGCAACGGCAACCTGCTGAAAAGCGACCTGGAGCCGGAGACCACCAAGAACTACGAAATCGGTACCAAGTGGGACCTGCTCAACGATCGCTTGTCGCTGACTGCCGATATCTTCCGCACCGAAAAAGACAACGCCCGCGTCCAGGTCGATACCACCACGTACGAAAACGCTGGCAAGACCCGCGTCCAGGGTGTCGAGCTTTCGGCCACTGGCAAGATCACCGACAAATGGCAAGTCTTCGCCGGTTACGCCTACATGGACAGCGAGCAAGTCGACGGTGGTGACCTGCCGGCAAACAAAGCCAACGACGGCAACGAACTGCCTAACACGCCGAAAAACAGCGCCAGCCTTTGGACGACCTACCAGGTCACGCCAAGGCTGACCATCGGTGGCGGTGCGTTCTATGTCGACGACGTGTTCGGTAACGTGGCCAACACCACCATGGTCAATGACTATGTGCGCTACGACGCGATGGCCGCGTACAAGTTGACCAAGAACATTGACCTGCAGCTGAACGTGCAGAACCTGACCGACGTTACCTACTACGACAAGGCGTTCTCCAACCACTTCGCCAACCAGGCGGCGGGCCGGACTGCCTTGTTGAGCACCAACTTCCACTTCTGATAACAGAAGCATGGACACAAACCTGTAGGAGCTGCCGCAGGCTGCGATCTTTTGATCTTCGGCGATTGCACCACCGCCCAAAATCAAGATCAAAAGATCGCAGCCTGCGGCAGCTCCTACAGGGGTCAGGCCCCGTTCATCCAAGTGAACGGGGCTTTTGTGTGTAAAGGGAATGTTCCTCGATAACCCACGGCATAATGCGCGCCGTGATGACTATTTTTAAACGAGCAAGGCGAGCGACGTGTTGAAGAAAACCCTGTTCCAGTTGCACTGGTTTTTTGGCATCAGCGCAGGTCTCGTCCTGGCCCTGATGGGCATTACCGGGGCGACGGTCTCGTTCCAGGATGAAATCCTGTACGCGCTGAACCCTTCCGTGTTGCAGGTCCAGAAACAAGTCGCCGGCGTGCTGCCACCGGCTGACCTGGTGGAGAAGATCGAGGCGGCGACACAGATGAAAGTGGCGATGCTCTCGGTCGGCATCGACAGCGACGTTGCCGCAAAAGTGTTCTTCACCCCGCCAGCGGGCGAGCGTCGCGGCCCCATGCGTTACGTCGACCCTTACACCGGCGAACTCCTGGGCGACGCCACCGGCCAAGGCTTCTTCGGCCTGATGTTGCAACTGCACCGCTTCCTCGCCATGGGCGACACCGGCCGGCAAATCACGGGCGCCTGCACCCTGATCCTGGTGTTCTTCTGCCTGTCCGGCCTGTACCTGCGCTGGCCTCGCCAGTGGAAAAGCTGGCGCGCATGGCTGACCCTCGACTGGAAGAAAAAAGGCCGCAGCTTCAATTGGGACTTGCACTCGGTTGCCGGCACCTGGTGCCTGGTGTTTTATCTCCTGGCCGCGCTGACCGGGTTGTCCTGGTCTTACGAGTGGTACAACAAGGGCCTGACACGCCTGCTCTCCGATTCGCCACAGAATGAACGTGTTCGCGGTGGACGCGGCCCTGGGCCAAGCGGTCCGGCACCGGTGGTCGACTACTCGGCGATGTGGAGCAGCATCTACAGCGCTGCCGGTCCCGACCTGAGTTTCTATAACACCCGCATGCCGGCCGTAGCCGGGCAACCGGCAAGCGTTTTCTACCTGTTGAAGAACTCGCCCCACGACCGCGCGCTGAACCAGATCACCCTGGACCCGGTGACCGGCGCGATCAAACGGCATGACCGCTACAGCGACAAGAGTTTCAAGGCGCAGCTGTTGACCAGCATCTACGCGCTGCACGTGGGCAGCTATTTCGGCATCGTCGGGCGCATCATCCTGACGCTCACGGCCCTGAGCATGCCGCTGTTCTTCGTCACCGGATGGCTGCTGTACCTGGATCGTCGACGCAAGAAACGCCAGATCAAGGACGCCCGCAAAGGCCTGGCACAACCCGACAGTAACACCCCGGCCTGGCTCATCGGTTTCGCCAGCCAGAGTGGCTTTGCCGAGCAATTGGCCTGGCAGACCGCCGGCCAGTTGCAGGCGGCGGGCCTGCCGGTGAAGGTGCAGCCACTGGCGGATGTCAGCGAGCAGGACCTGCATGCTTCGAACAACGCGCTGTTTGTGGTCAGCACCTTCGGTGACGGCGAAGCGCCGGACAGCGCCCGGGGTTTCGAGCGCAAGGTGCTGGGTCGGTCGTTAAGCCTCGACAGCCTGAACTATGCCGTGCTGGGACTCGGCGACCGGCAGTATCAACACTTCTGCGGGTTTGCCCAGCGCCTGCACAAGTGGCTGGGCGAGCACGGCGGCAAGACCTTGTTCGCGCCGGTGGAAGTCGACAGCGGCGATCCCTATGCCTTGCGTCACTGGCAGCAGCAACTGGGCCTGTTGACCGGTCAGGCGCCTGTGGGCACCTGGCAAGCACCGAGCTACGAAAACTGGACGCTGGTCCGCAGGGAATTGCTCAACCCCGACAGCAGCGGCTCATCGGTGTACTTGCTGGGCCTGAAGGCGCCAGGTACCAACAGCTGGCTGGCCGGTGACCTGGTGGAGGTGCTGCCGCGCAATTGCCCTTGGGCCATCGAGCACTTCCTCGAAGGATTGGGGATCGACGGTCGCGCGACGATTACCCACGAGGGTTTGTCGCAACCGCTGGAACAAGCCCTCGCCAGCCGGCAGCTGCCCGAGAACCGCAGCCATTTGGTCGGCCTGCATGCGCAGTCCCTGGTGGATGCCCTCGTGCCGTTGGCCATGCGCGAATACTCCATCGCCTCGATAGCCGCCGACGGCATCCTGGAATTGATCGTGCGCCAGGAGCTGCACCCTGATGGCACCCTTGGCGTCGGCTCCGGCTGGCTGACCGAACACGCCGCCGTGGGCGGCAGCATCAGCCTGCGCGTGCGGCGCAACAGCGGTTTCCACCTGCCCAATGAACCGGTGCCGATGATCCTGCTGGGCAACGGCACGGGACTCGCTGGCTTGCGTAGCCTGCTCAAGGCGCGCATCGCCGATGGCCAGCAACGCCAGTGGTTGTTGTTCGGTGAGCGCAATCGCGAACACGATTACCTGTGCCGCGACGAGCTGGAGGAGTGGTTGATTTCCGGCGACTTGCAGCGCCTGGACCTGGCATTCTCGCGTGATCAAGCCGAGAAGATCTACGTGCAGGATCGCTTGCGCGATTCGGCCGAAGAGCTGAAGAAATGGCTGGCGGAGGGTGCGGTGATCTACATCTGCGGCAGTCTTCAGGGGATGGCCGCAGGCGTCGATCAGGTGCTGAACGATGTGTTGGGCACCGCCGAAGTCGAGCGCTTGATCGAACAAGGCCGCTACCGCCGCGACGTTTACTGACCCTACAGTGATCATTCCCACGCTTTGTGTGGGAATGCCTCAACGGACGCTCCGCGTTCGGCTCCGGAAGGGACGCGGAGCGTCCCGGGCTGCGTTCCCACGCAGAGCGTGGGAACGATCAATCTGATTTAACGCCCGGAGCCTGATAGCGCCTACAGGGGGCCAGTGTCAGGCGTTGACGGGTTCCACCGCCATCTCCACCACTTCCGGCCGCTTGACCAGCGCATACACCACCGCCGTCAACAAACTCCCCGCCACAATCGCCAGCAAGTACAGCAATGCATGGTTGATCGCATTCGGAATCGCCAACACAAACAACCCACCATGGGGCGCCATCAACTTGCAGCCGAAGTACATCGACAACGCACCGGTCAGCGCACCGCCGGCAATGCTCGCCGGGATCACCCGCAGCGGGTCTTTGGCGGCAAATGGAATCGCGCCTTCGGAGATAAAGCACAGCCCCAGTACCAAGGCCGCTTTACCCGCCTCGCGTTCGGTCTGGGCGAACTTGCGCCTGGCAATGAACGTGGCGATGCCCAGGCCGATCGGCGGCACCATGCCGGCGGCCATGGTCGCCGCCATCGGTGCATAACTCTGCGACGCCAGCAGCCCGACCGAAAACGCATACGCGGCCTTGTTGATCGGCCCGCCAAGGTCGACACACATCATGCCGCCCAGCAGCACGCCGAGCAGAATCGCGTTGGTCGTGCCCATGCTGTCGAGGAAATGCGTGAGCCCGGCGAGCATGCCCGCCACCGGCTTGCCGACCACGTAGATCATCACCAGGCCAGTGAACAGGCTTGCCAGCAAGGGGATGATCAGGATCGGTTTCAGCGCCTCGAGACTCTGCGGCAACCGCGCATAACGATTGATCGCCTGCGCCGCGTACCCGGCGAGGAAACCGGCAATGATCCCGCCGATAAAACCGGCACCCAGGGTGCTGGCCAGCAGGCCGCCGATCATCCCCGGCGCCAGGCCCGGACGGTCGGCAATCGAATAAGCGATGTAGCCTGCCAGCAGCGGCACCATGAGCTTGAACGCGGTGTCGCCGCCGATCTGCATCAGCGCCGCCGCCAGCGTCCCCTCTTCCTTGAAGGCGGTGATGCCGAATACGAACGACAAGGCAATCATCAAGCCGCCTGCCACCACCATCGGCAACATGTACGACACGCCGGTCAACAGGTGTTTGTAGACCCCGGTCTTCTCTTGTTTGACCGGCCCCTTGGCACCGGTCGAAGCGCTTTCCTGCTTGCCTTCGGCCAATGCTTTATTGAGTGTCGCTTCAGCCTGCTTGAGGGCAATGCCGGTGCCGCAACGGTAGATTTTCTTGCCAGCGAATCGCTCGGTGGCCACTTCGATGTCCGCCGCCAGCAGCACCACATCGGCGTCGGCAATCGCTTGGGCGCTCAGCGGATTGCGTGCGCCGACCGAACCCTGGGTTTCCACCTGCAAGTCATAGCCCAAGCGCTTGGCCGCTTGCTGCAAGGCTTCGGCGGCCATGAAAGTGTGGGCGACACCGGTTGGACAGGCCGTCACGGCAACGAGTCGCGGCGCGTTTTTAACGACGGCCACCGGCTCAACCACGGCTTGCGGTGCGACATACACCTGAGCCTCTTCAGCACCACGGCGCAATACCGCTTCGACGTCTTGCAGCGCTTGGGCAGGGGTACTCTGGAACAAACGCTTACCGACAAAACGCGACATATCCACAGGCGCGCTGGTCACCAGCAACACCCACTCGGCCGCCTCGATCGTGGCGGCCGACAGTTGCCGTTCGGGATGTGCCGAATCGCTGATCTCCACGCTGGTGCTCCAGCCCTGACGCTGGGCCGCGGCATCGAGCAACCGGGCGCACAGCACACTGGTGACCATGCCGTTCGGGCAGGCAGTAACAATGGCTAACTTCATGACCAACCCTCTTATTGTTCTGTCAGGGGGCGCACGCGCACGCCCTGTTCGAGCTGCGCCAGTTGCGCTGCATCGCTGATACCGAAGCCGATCTGGGTGACCGCCATCGCGGCAATCGCCGTGGCGGTGCGCAAGGTTTGTTCAGGCGTATCGGCACTGAGCAACCCGTGGAGCATGCCGGCCAACAACGAATCGCCCGCGCCTACCGTACTGGCGACGCTGACTTTCGGCGGCGTGGCATGCAGCGCCGAACCGACGCTGAACCAGTTCACACCCTCGGCACCGTGGGAAATCACCACATGCTCGATGCCTTGGGCGTGCAGGCGACTCGCGGCTTGCGCCTGGGCCAGGACCGACACCGTCTCGCCGCCGAGCACTTCAGCCAACTCCTCGGCATTGGGCTTGATCAACCATGGAGCAGCCTTGAGCGCCGCCCGCAATGCTTGCCCACTGGTGTCCAGGGCGACCTTCAAGCCCAGATCATTCAATCGCCCGATCAATGCCTGCAACCACTGCGGGCTGATGCCTTGGGGCAGACTGCCGGCAACCACTACCGCATCATGCCCCGGCGCTATCTGGTCGAGACGCTCGAGCAATGCCTGCTGCGCCGCGGCGCTGACCAGCGGCCCTGGCCCATTGAGGTCGGTGATACGTCCATCGCTTTCCGCCAGCTTTATGTTGCTGCGCGTCTCACCGGGAACACGAATGAACGCATCGACAAAACCGCGTTTGGCGAACAGGTTTTCGAAAGCTTGCTGATTGTCTTCACCGAGAAAACCGCTGACGGTCAATTGATGCCCGAGGTCCGCCAACACCTGCGCCACGTTCACCCCTTTGCCCGCAGCATGGGTGTGCATGGTGTCGCTACGGTTGACCTGACCGGGTTCCAGGCGCGCAAGCTGGACGGTGAGGTCCAGCGCCGGGTTGAGGGTCAGGGTTAAAATCCTGGCCATTACAAAGCCTCCACTAATGCGCGCACTTCATTCGCGCTGCCCACGGCAAGTGCCTGTTGGGCAAGGGTTTGAGCCTGGGTCAGGCTGAGTTCGCGAACCCGCGCCTTGACCTCGGCAATGCTGCGTGCGCCGACACTGAGTTCATCCACGCCCAAGCCAACCAACACCGGTACCGCCAACGGATCGGCCGCCAACTCGCCGCACACACCGACCCATTTGCCATGGGCATGGGCCGCGCGCACGGTGATGTCGATCAGCTGCAGCACCGCCGGATGCAAGCCATCGGCCTGGGCCGACAAGGTTGGATGGCCACGGTCGATGGCCAGGGTGTATTGCGTCAGGTCATTGGTGCCAACGCTGAAAAAGTCGACTTCCCTGGCCAGCACCGGCGCCAGCAAGGCCGCCGACGGCACTTCGATCATGATGCCCAATTGCAGGTCCGCCACTGGAATTTCCAGGCGCAGGCGTTCGGTCATGTCCCGCGCCTGGCGCCACTCGTCGACGCTGCCGACCATCGGAAACATGATCCGCAGCGGGCGGTTGTCGGCGGCGCGCAACAAGGCGCGCAACTGGGCTTCCATGATCTGCGGCCGTTGCAGGGTCAAGCGAATGCCGCGCACCCCGAGGAACGGATTTTCTTCCTTGGCGATCGGCCAATACGGCAGCGGTTTATCGCCACCGACATCAAGGGTGCGCACCACCAGCGGACGACCGGCCAGGCCATCGAGAACACGGCGGTATTCGGTTTCCTGGGTCGCCTCGTCCGGCGCTTGCGGGTGGGCCATGAAAATCAATTCGGTGCGCAACAGACCAATGCCTTCGGCGCCCTGCTCTACCGCACTGGTGACGCCGGCACTTTCACCGATATTGGCGAACACTTCGACGGCATGGCCATCGGTGGTCAACGCCGGTTGATGGCGTTGTTCGGCGGCGGCCTTCAGGCGTTGCTCGCGGGTATCACGCTCCTGGGTGGCGCGCTGCAAGGTCGCCGCGTCGGCGTCCACATGCAAACGCCCGCGTTGGCCATCGATCAACAGCGGCGTGCCCGGCGCCAGCAGCAACACCGCGGCACCGGCACCGACCAGGGCTGGAATTCCCAAGGCCCGCGCAACAATCGCGCTGTGAGCGGTGGCGCCACCGCGGGCGGTGAGAATACCGGCGACACGGGCCGGATCAAGGCGCGCCACATCGGACGGACCGACTTCGTCCATCACCAGAATGTAGGGCTGCTCAGGTTCATGCGGTGTTTCGACACCACTGAGCTGCGCCAGCACTCGACGGCCGATATCGCGCAGATCGGCGGCGCGCTCGGCGAGCAAGGCGTCCTGCAAGGACTCCTGTTGCCTGGCAGCGGCTTCGATCACCGACATCCACGCCGCTTCCGCGCTTTCGCCCTGCTTGAGACGGGTGTCGACCTCATCGGTCAACTCCGGGTCGTCGAGCATTTCCTGGTGGGTGATGAAAATCTCGCGGATAGCCTTGGCCTTGCTGCGTTCGATCAAGCCGCCGATGTCCTGGCGCACGTGCGCCAGCGCTTGCTTGAGGCGCTCACGCTCGATGGCGGCGGACTCTCCCCGTAGCGGGTAATCGATGGTTTGCAGTACCTGGATATGCGCCGGGCCGATGGCGATTCCTGGAGCGGCGGCGATGGCCTGCACCAGACTGCCCGGCGCCGGGGCGAGCAGTACTTGGGCCACCTCGACGATTTCTTCACGAGGCTGGCTCACCGCTGGCAACGGCTCGACTTCTTCACCGAGGCCCTCTTCAATCGCGGTCAACAGAGCGGGCAAGGCATCGGCGGCGATGCTCGGCTCGGCGATGATTTCCAGCACCTGCCCACGACGGGCGCCCAGGCTGAGCAGTTTGCTCAAGCTTTTCACCGACACCGCACTGTCCTGGCCGTCGACGATGCGGATGCGAATCTCGCCTTCAAAACTTTTCGCCAGTTGCGCGAGGATCTTCGCCGGACGGGCATGCAGACCGTGGGCGTTGGCCAGCGCAATGCGTGCGCTCGGCCAGTCTGCCGGCAACTCGCCGCCGAGCACTTCAAGCACCGCGCGGCAACTGGTGGCACGGCCCAACTCATGGCCGCGACCTTCAATCAGCAACGCACACAGGCGTTCGAGCAACGCTTGGTGGGCCTCGCCCAGGCTGGCCAGGCAAAACAGGCCGCTCAGCGGTTGACCGAGGTAGCGCAGCGGTTTGTCCGGGGTGACGAACGCCAGGCCTGGACGCTTGACCGTTTGTTCACTGTGCAGCCACCACAGCCCATCGCCCAGCGGCAGCGCTTCGACTTGCTGCAACACGGCGGAGAAACCATTGCTGACGCAGTCGGCCTGACGCAGTAACCGCGCGCCACGCCAGACCAGCTCTTCGAAATCTTCGGCAGCGACGCCCAAGCCGATCATCTGCGCATCCAGCGCCAGCTCTTGCGGCGCGCCTTGCAGCAGTTTCAGCAAGGCCTCGGCGCTGCTGGCGCGACGCAAGGCTTGGCCAAGGTCGGTCTCGCCGAGCGCGCGGGTCAGCAGTTGCAGCAGGCGCAGGTGTTCGTCGGATTTGGCGGCAATCCCGATCGCCAGGTAGACGATCTGTCCGTCACCCCAGTCCACGCCGTCGGGGAACTGCATCAGGCGCACGCCCGTGGAAAACACTTGGTCGCGGGTTTCTGGCGTACCGTGGGGGATGGCAATACCTTGACCAAGAAAAGTCGAGCCCTGGGCTTCGCGTGCCTGCAAGCCGGCGAGGTAGCCTTCGTCAACCAGACCATCGTCGACCAGGTGCCTGGCCAGCAGTTGCAGCGCGGCGGATTTATCCACAGCCGACTGGCCCATGGATATCTGCTCTATGGTGAGCTCGAGCATGCTGTCTCCTGTTGGCGCCCTTGGGGCGCCAGGTATTGTTTTTGAATGATTCAGCTTAGGCCTTTGTCTTAAAACAATCTTCGGCGGTTTCACGGCAGAACCGGCCAAAGCAGCCATTAATGTAGAAAATACGCTTGCTGAATCGTTTAATCTAGAGTGATTGGCACGTTACTCGATAATGGTGCATCGTTGAAGCCCAACTTGTCGGATGCGTTGTGACCAAGGTCGCCTGCCTGAATCGGGTAGGATTGATGAAAATGTCGAGGCAAGCTCGAAAAAACAAGGAATAGCGGGTTGAAACTCAGTGATATAGCCCAGCTGGCCGGTGTGTCCGTCACCACCGCCAGCTACGTCATCAACGGCAAGGCCGAACAGCAACGTATCAGCAGCGCCACCGTTGAGCGCGTGCGCGCGGTCGTCGAAGAACATGGTTTCACGCCTAATCCCCAGGCGGCCGGCCTGCGCAGTCGCCACACCCGGACCCTGGGCTTCATTCTGCCGGACCTGGAAAACCCCAGTTACGCGCGGATCGCCAAGCTCCTTGAACAAGGTGCCCGGGCGCGTGGCTACCAGCTATTGATTGCCAGTTCCGACGATGCACCCGACAGCGAACGGCAATTGCTGCAACTGTTCCGCGCCCGTCGTTGTGATGCCCTGATCGTTGCCAGTTGCCTGCCGCGGGGTGACGACAGCTATCGCCAACTGCAAGCCAAAGGCATTCCGATCATCGCCATCGACCGGGTCATGGAGCCTGAATATTTCTGCTCGGTGATCAGCGATGACCGAGAGGCCAGCCTGCACCTGACCCAAAGCCTGCTTGAGCCGTTGCCCAAGCAGATCGCCTTGATCGGCGCGCGTCCCGAATTGAGCATCAGCCAGGAACGGGCTGCTGGCTTCAATCAGGCCCTGGTCGGGTACGACGGCGAAGTGCTCATCGAACACGCTGATTCGTTCAGCCGTGAGTGCGGCAAGCAGTTGATGGAAGAACTGATCCAACGCGTAGGACATTTGCCCGAGGCCCTGGTGACGACGTCCTATGTACTGCTTCAGGGTGTGTTCGATGCGTTGCACGATTTCCCGTTGAAAACCCGCCCGCTGCGTCTCGGCACATTTGGAGACACCCAGTTGCTGGATTTCCTGCCGCTGCCGGTGAACGCCATGGCACAACAACACCAATTGATTGCCGACAAGGCGCTCGCACTCGCCCTGGCAGCCATCGAGCAGTCCGATTACCAACCCGGTGTGCTGGCCATCGCGCGGACGTTCAAACAACGTATTCGCCAGGACTGAGCCATGGACCTGATCGACACCCACACCCACCTGGACTTCCCCGACTTCGACGCGGATCGTCAGGCACTGATGGCCCAGAGCCGAGCTCTCGGGGTACGTGAAATGGTGGTATTGGGGGTGTATCAGGGTAATTGGCAGCGCGTCTGGGAATTGGTGCAAAGCGATCCCGACCTGCATGCGGCGTTCGGTTTGCACCCTGTGTACCTGGAGGATCATCGCCCCGAACATCTCACCGAACTGGGCGACTGGCTGGGGCGACTGGCCGGCCATCGCCAGCTGTGTGCGGTGGGCGAGATCGGCCTGGACTACTTCATCGAAACCCTGGACCGCGAACGACAGCAGGCGTTGTTCGATGCGCAACTGCAACTGGCGGTGGATTTCCACCTGCCCGCGCTGATCCATGTGCGGCGCAGTCATGCGGCGGTGATTGCCACGCTCAAGCGTTTCAAGTTGAAACGCGCCGGAATCATCCACGCCTTCGCGGGCAGTCAGGAAGAAGCGCGCGAATACATCAAGCTCGGTTTCAAGCTCGGCCTCGGCGGCGCTGCGACCTGGCCCCAGGCGCTGCGCATGCACCGCGTACTCGCCCACTTGCCACTGGAGTCGGTGGTGCTGGAAACCGACTCGCCGGACATGGCGCCAGCAATGTTCCCCGGCCAGCGCAACAGCCCGGCGCACTTGCCAGCGATCTGCACGGCGCTGGCGCAAATCATGTCGCTCGCCCCGGAACAACTGGCCGCCGCGAGCAGCGCCAACGCCCGTGAACTGTTCAACTGGTAATCAGTCGACGTGGGCCTTGGCGGCCTCGAGAATCAACGTCATGTGCTGACGCTGGCGGGCGAATCGAAGAGCAACGAAGTAGACGAAAATCGCCACCAGTGAAATGTTCAGTTGCTCCACGACGCTGAGCATTCCAATCCATTCCAGTACCAACGCCACCAGCAATGTGCTGCAAATCATGATTAGCAGGCTGGCCTTCAACATGGCTAACGAGTCCAGGGTCTTGAAGCGCCTGATCTGTTTCGGGTCGCTCAGTTGCAGGGCTTTCTGACAGTGGGTACAGGTGAATGCTTCGTTGATTGCAATGGCATTGAGTTGCCAGGGTTTGAGCAATAGCGTGCGCTGGCAATGTCCACAGCGCCCCTGGATACCAAGTGTTGCGACAGCCATAACCGTGCCTCCTCCATGCGGTCAGTGACGTTGATAGTCCTTCATTGAAGACGAAAAAAGCAGTTCCTAAGAAAATAAGGACCTTTCCTACAAAAGAAGAGGATGAGGTACTACAGAAATTTCAGGCGCTCACCAACCTGTGGGACTGAACTCCCACAGGTTGGTGAGATGTCTTCAGACCCGGAAGGCGCTGATCAACTGCTTGAGCTGCACCACCTGCGCCGACAGCGCGCGACTGGCATCCTCCGTCTGGTGCGCACCTTCGGCAGTACGCTCTCCGGCACGATTGATCTCGACAATGTTCTGGTCAATGTCGTGGGCCACGGCGGTCTGCTGCTCCACAGCCGCGGCAATCTGCTGGTTCTGATCGACGATCATGCCGACAGCGCCCAGGATATTGTCCAGGGCTTGCTGGACCTTTTCCGACTGCCCCACCGTTCCATTGGCCATCTCATGGCTGACGCTCATCGCCTTGACCGCGGCCCCAACACCGCCATGCAGCTTGGCGATCATCTGTTCGATCTCTTCGGTCGATTGCTGGGTGCGCTTGGCCAGTGTGCGGACTTCATCCGCCACCACCGCAAATCCGCGCCCCTGCTCACCCGCCCTGGCTGCCTCAATAGCGGCATTGAGTGCCAGCAAGTTGGTCTGTTCGGCAATGCTCTTGATCACCTCCAGCACACGACTGATGGACTGGCTGTCGCTGGCCAGTTGGTTAATCACCTGCACCGACTGGTCGATTTCACTGGCCAGCGCAGCGATGCTGCCCTGCTGCGATTCCACCAGCCCACGACCGCTCGCCGTTTCGTCGTTGACACTGTGGGCGCTGCTGACGGCGGCGGCAGCGCTGCGCGCCACCTCAAGGGACGTGGCCGACATCTGATTCATCGCCGTGGCGACCTGCTCGATCTGCGAGCGCTGACCAGCCACGGCCTGGTTGCTTTGCGCGGAGACACTCTCTACTTGCCCGGCTTGGCGCTCGACCTCGCCGACGGTCTGTCCGACACGCTCGATCAAGTCATGGATCTTTTTCACGGTGCCGTTGAACACCTCGCCCAACTCACCCAGCTCATCACGACTGTGGGCGTTGAAAGTGACCGTCATGTCGCCGGCCGCCACTTTGTCCATGACCTCGCCAAGACGCTTGAGGGTGGTGCGGGTCGAGGCGTAGAACGCACCGTACAGATAAAAAATCAGCACAAACACCACCGACAGCGCCACGGCCTGCAGAATCATGTGCGTGCGGTTCTGTTCCAGGCGTTGTTGCAACTGGGTGCCGAGAAATTTCAAGGTGGCTTCATTGAGTTGATAGGTCTGGCCCATCAGCGCCGAGACCTGATCGTAAAAGGCCTGCCATGGTGCATCGAGCGTGTCGGCCATCACCACCTGCTCTTCGAACAGTTCGCTGGCCTTTTTCAACGAGGCCTTGCTGCTGTCAGCCTGGGTCGCCAGGGTTTCACGTGCGGCGTTGCTCGAGCCCGTTGCGTCCTGCAGCTTCAGGCCGTACTCGGCATGGAGCTTGTCGAGCTGTACCAGCAATTCATCGAAACGCGTGCTCGACGACGAATTGAGAAACCCCTGGCCCAAGGAAGAGGAGCCCAACGCGCGACCTTCACCCAGCATCTGGGTAACGCGCGGAGTGATGTTGGTGACGAGCTCGCTCAGCTGACGCATGTCACTCTGGCTATCGTGGCTGAGGCCGGCCTGACTGGCGATGATCTGGCCGAAGACCTGTGCATTGCCGAGCAGCTTGCTGATCAGTGCACTTTTGCTTTGCAGGGACTTTTCCGTCTGCTGCGCTTTGAATGCGCTGATCATTTCATCGCGCTTGGCATCGAACAGCACGACCTGCTCCGGATCGGTGGCCATTGCCGTCAAGCCCTGCAAACGTGCCAGGACACCTTGTTCAAGCGTACCGATCTGCGTCTCGACATTTCCCGCCTTGCCCGACTGGCCCAAGGCGACGTTGATCTGCACAAGATTGTTCAGGGTTTCCAGATCACGCCTTAACGCGAGACTGCTACCCAACAGATCCAGGCTCTGCAATTCGACCCGGGTGCCCTGGAACTCGCGATAGGAATCACGCACCAGGTAGAAGTTGGTTACCAGCATCGGCACCAGGAACAGTACGCTGATCAGGCTGAACTTCATGCCGAAGCTCAGGCGGTTCATCAGCGCGACGGCGGGATAGAGCAAGCTCTTCACTGGAAGTCTCCCTTCGATTTCTTATTTTTATTGGCGGGCGCAGCGAGACGGCAGATAGCCAGTATTCGGCGCTATCTCTGTATAGCGTAAATCAGGGGAGATTTTTGTAACTTAAGGTTAACGGAAGACACATTTTAAGAGTGACGGCATTCCCGCGAAGAACGATGACGCGGTGCTACAGACACACCGCGGCGCCTGGTTCCCCGGCAACCCAGCGCCTACGGCAGAACCGTCCACAACGCAAACCCCGCATACCAGAGCACTGCCGCTCGCAGCAGCAACTCCCAGATGCGATCGAGGCTGTTGACGCCTTCAGGCCCGACCACCGGGGCTGGAATCTCACCGGCTACCAGCCCGACCTTTTCGATCAATTGGGCAGCGCTGATGTTCCAGTTCAACAGTTCGTGCAACATCACCCGGCTGACCGCGACAAAGTTGCCGACCAGGGCAAAGCTCGCTGCCAACAGACGCACCGGCACCCAGTCGAATGCATGGCGCAGTTGCGCCGCGCGCTCGACCACAGCCGGGTTTTGCCCGTGTTCTTCGGCCAGCGCCAGCAATCGATAACTCAGCGCGGCCACCGGCCCGAGCAGGAAGTACCAGAAAATGATCGCGAAAAAGCTCTGGTAGGCCTCCCACAGCAAATGCCCTTCGACCCGCTCCAGCAGTTGCTCGGCATTGTCGGCGCAGATGTCCAGGTCACGCTTGGCCACATGAGCCGCCGCTTGCAGGTCTTCGCGACGCCAGGCATCGCGAAAGGATCCTAGCTCCCCCAGCAGGTCACCACGCCCCAGGCTGTAGATCACCACCAGCAAATGCACCGGCAACGCCAACAGACCGTAGGCTACGGGGTCGAGCACCACCAGCAGCAAGCCCAGCACCGCCACTGGAAACAACACCAGCACGGCAAGGACCAGCCACGGCCGCTCTACCAGACGCGGGCTGAGCTCTAGCTTGTTCAGCTCACGAATCCAGCCAGCGTCGTGCTGAACCCGGTGGCGCAGGGCCGAAAACTTCTCGATCCATACCGCCAACAGCAACACCAGAAAACTCATTATCCTTCCTCTTGTGCCAAGGCCGCGCGATAGCGTGCCCAATCGAACGCGGGTCCCGGATCGGTCTTGCGCCCAGGGGCGATATCGCTGTGCCCGCAGATACGCTGCGTGGTGATGGCCGCAAATGCCGATTGCAACTGCCGGGTCAGGGTCGTCAACGCTCGATATTGCGCATCGTCGAACGGCAGATCATCCGTGCCTTCGAGTTCGATACCTATGGAAAAATCGTTACAGGTTTCCCGCCCTTCAAAACTCGACACGCCCGCATGCCAGGCACGCTCAAGGCAAGAAACAAACTGAGTGACGGTGCCGTCACGCTCGATCAGAAAGTGCGCGGAAACCCGCAGGTGCGCAATCCCTTCAAAATAGGGATGCTCCGTGACATCCAGGCGGTTCTGGAAAAACTCCTGCACCTTTCCAGTCTTGAACTGCGCTGGCGGCAGGCTGATGTTGTGGATCACCAGCAGGGAAATTTCGCCCTCGGGGCGCGCATTGAAGTTGGGCGAGGGGCATAAATGCACGCCTTTGCACCAACCGCTGGCGGGGTCCAACTGCATACAGGTTCCTTCAACGACGACTGTGTTGGCGCCAGTATGCCGCGATAGGCCATCGGGGGCGATCATTTGACGCGATTGAGGTACTGCAATTTGCCCATCACTGAAGCCAGGTCTGGTTCAAACAATACGCCATCGTCGAACACACGTGCAGTATCAACCGGACCTTCCTCAGCCGTAGGCAGGATGATTGGCTCCAATACCTCGACCGTCGCTGTCGCATCGGCTCGCGAATGCCCTGGATGCTCGAACATTTGAACGTGCAAGCACTCCAGCTCGCTGAAAAACGCACGGGTCGCAAATGGATCGAACGCCGAACCGCTCAGCCCTTCGCGCAAAGCCTTTAGCAACCCCGGAACCAGCGTCAACAAATGCTCACGAGCATCGGGCGGGTCATGACGTTGGACGCTCCAGATCAATTGCATCATGGTCTGCACATCAGCCTGCCACTGCAGTGACAGATGGCCACGCTTGAGGCAGGTCAGTAGCAATACCTTGCTCCAAGTGTCGAGCACGAATGCCAGCACACTTTGCGGCAATGTCTTACCCAGCAGAGCCTGGTTCAAAGCTTGCTCTACTCGCTGTCGGGCCAAAGCGGTCTGGGCGCGGCTTTCTTCGGCATCACGAATCCGCTGCTCCAGCCGTTCGCTGCGACGGCGTTCGTCACGGGTGAGCGCGTCAGCTTGCTCACCTTCCGGCATGGCAAGCTCAGAAGCGGTGTTGTTATCCATCGCGTCGTTTGTAGGGGCAGGTGTCAGGCCTGGCAGCACGCCGGTGGCGATCAACAGTTGGTTGGCCTGGGCGTAAAACTGGCCGGCGCCACTGAGCACATAGCGATCAAACAGCGTGAGGATGATCAGCTTGACCTTGATGTCCACGCCCAGGTGACGCCCGGCCGCCAGGAAGCACTTGCAGAGCACCGTGGGCCCCAGGGGATTGTGCTGTTCGATCAGCGTCCGTCCCAACAACGTACTGAGGCGTGCGGTGAGCTGGTCGAGGGCGAAACCGTCGCGGTAGAGCACCTTGTTGACCATCGCTTGCACAGCCAGGTTGCGTTCGGGCGCGTCATCAGTCGGCGCAACACTGGCATTGGGAGACAATGACCGAGGCAGCATCCTGTAGGCGAGATCGCATTGGCCGAGGTTGATGAACGCCTTGAAGAGTTGCTCGAAAAACAACCGCTCGATACTTTTGCGTTTCAAACGCAAATCGCGCATCGCCTCAAAGAAAAGATTCTGCTCAACATCGTCAGGTGCCCGGTCGGCCATTTCGAAGAGGGTATCGTCGGCATTATCGAACAGCGCCTGCAAGCCCTGCCTGAGCTGTTGCGTTGCCTTGTCGCGAACCTGCAACACAATGACAGGCAGGCGGGCGAGTGGCAGTTGCGTCGCCTGGTCACTAGCGACCCTGCGCAATGGCACTACATTCCCGTCGATGTGCATCCAGCCTCCTGAAATTCCAGACCGTCAAAGCCATGACGTCAAATCCAAGGCGAATTATCAGGTAAAGGGCGTCCTTGCGCCACCCCGGCGCGTACTTCGCAGGAAAAGGAGGCAGCCCCAAGGGGGCATCACACACGCAATCGACCAAATGCAGGCTTCAGAACGCCAGCAACCGTTCTGACGCCTTGGGTTGCTCAGTACCATGGCCCTATAATCGGGGCACTTTGTTTGTGGAGCGCCTTATGCCGAATCTACGTCTCGCCGACTTGAACGCCGAAATCGAAGCCAACGTGCGCCGCGCGTTGCTCGAAGACATCGGCAGCGGCGACATCACCGCACAGCTGATCCCTGCTGAACGCCTGGCCAAAGCCACCATCATCACTCGCGACGCTGCCGTCATCAGCGGCACCGCCTGGGTGGATACCGTGTTTCGCCAGCTCGACCCACGGGTTGCGGTGCACTGGCAGGTTGCCGATGGCGAGCGGGTCAAACCCAATCAGGTACTGTTCCACCTCGAAGGGCCAGCTCGCTCGCTGCTGACGGGGGAGCGCAGCGCGCTGAACTTCCTGCAAATGCTCTCTGGCGTTGCCACTCGCGCGCAGCAGTTGGCGGACTTCGTTGCCAATACCCAAGTTAAACTGCTCGACACCCGCAAAACCCTGCCAGGGCTGCGTTTGGCGCAGAAGTACGCCGTAACCTGTGGCGGTTGCCACAACCACCGCATCGGCCTGTATGACGCCTTCCTGATCAAGGAAAACCATATCGCCGCCAGCGGTGGCATCCCGCAGGCCATCGCCGCCGCCCACAAGATTGCGCCGGGCAAGCCGGTAGAAGTCGAAGTGGAAAGCCTGGATGAACTCAAGGAGGCCCTGGCGGCCGGTGCCGACATCATCATGCTTGATGAGCTGAGCCTGGATGACATGCGCGAAGCCGTGCGCTTGAACAACGGCAAGGCAAAGCTGGAGGCCAGCGGCGGGATCAACGAAAGCACGCTGCTGCCGATTGCCGAAACCGGGGTGGATTACATTTCGATTGGGGCGATGACCAAGGATGTGAAGGCTGTCGATCTGTCGATGCGACTGAGTCTGTGACCAGCAACGCATACCTGTAGAAGCCCGGCTTGCCGGCGATGGCGATCTGAAGGACGCTATCGTCGGCAAGCCGGCCTCTTAAAGAGCGTTTTTGTCAGACCACCAGATTGTTCATCTCGCAGTACTCTTCCCATTCCACACCCAAGACCTCGGCCGCTTCCTTGTGCAGTTTCAGGCGTTCGGTCTCGTACTCTTCAGGGGTCGAGGTGTACTTGAGCGTCAACTCCCACGGCTGCAAGCCCTGGGCTTCGGCTTCATCCTCGAATGCCCACTGGATCTGGTCCTTCTGATCATCGGGTGGCAAGTCCTTGATCTCTTCCAGCAAATGGGGTACGTCCAGCACGTATTTCTTGAGGGCTTCTTCGTGTCTGGCTTCTTGAGACAATTCTTTAACGGTCATGGCGTTCTCTTTGATCGGGGGAATGGAAGATGGATCTGGATCATCAAGGATCTCTCTGACGCAAAAAAACCGCGTGAAGCCCGGCTTTTCTGGCCTTCAGAACCATTCGGGATCATCTGAAAACAACGTGTCGCTGGTGCCCGAGACAGGAATCGAACCTGCGACCTTCGCGTTACGAGTGCGCTGCTCTACCGACTGAGCTACACGGGCAGTGGGCTAAACCTAGCACTGACCATGGGGCCAGGCAACTTCGAACACTGTTAAAAATCAAAAGATCGCAGCCTTCTGCAACGCCCGCATAAGGCTACGATCCTTTGATTTTTCTGCACATGGCAAAACGCCCCGAACCAGTCGGGGCGTTTTGTTGTTCAGCGGTCAGATGCGGGAGTGATTAAACGCCCGAAGCCTTCGCCGCTGCTACGTCCTTGATGGACAGCTTGATACGGCCGCGGTTGTCCACGTCCAGTACCAGCACTTCCACTTCCTGACCTTCTTTCAGGATGTCAGTCACTTTCTCTACGCGAGCATCGCTCAGCATGGAGATGTGAACCAGACCGTCCTTGCCAGGCAGGATGTTGACGAATGCGCCGAAGTCGACGATGCGCTCAACCTTACCGACGTAGATCTTGCCGATTTCGGCTTCAGCGGTAATACCCAGGACGCGCTGACGAGCAGCTTCTGCAGCTTCCTTGGTTTCACCGAAGATCTTGATCGAACCGTCGTCTTCGATGTCGATCGAAGCCTTGGTCTCTTCACAGATCGCACGAATGGTCGCGCCGCCTTTACCGATGACATCACGGATTTTGTCGGTGTCGATTTTCATCGCGATCATGGTCGGAGCGTTTTCCGACAGCTCGGTACGCGACTGGCCAATGATCTGGTTCATCTGGCCGAGGATGTTCAGGCGCGCTTCCAGGGCTTGGCCCAGAGCGATCTCCATGATCTCTTCGGTGATGCCCTTGATCTTGATGTCCATCTGCAGCGCGGTCACGCCTTTGGCGGTACCGGCTACCTTGAAGTCCATGTCGCCCAGGTGGTCTTCGTCACCCAGGATGTCGGTCAGGACGGCGAATTTCTCGCCTTCTTTAACCAGACCCATGGCGATACCGGCAACCGGTGCCTTCATTGGGACGCCAGCGTCCATCAGGGCCAGGGAAGCACCGCAAACGGAAGCCATGGAGCTCGAACCGTTGGATTCGGTGATTTCCGATACAACGCGGATGGTGTACGGGAACACGTCAGCGGCAGGCAGCATGGCCTGAACCGAACGACGTGCCAGGCGGCCGTGACCGATTTCACGACGACCAGCGCCACCCATGCGACCACACTCGCCCACCGAGAACGGAGGGAAGTTGTAGTGCAGCATGAACGGGTCTTTTTTCTCGCCTTCCAGGGTGTCCAGAAGTTGTGCGTCACGGGCAGTACCCAGCGTCGCAACTACCAGGGCCTGGGTTTCGCCACGGGTGAACAGGGCCGAACCGTGAGTCTTCGGCAGAACGCCGACTTCGATGTTCAGCGGACGTACGGTACGGGTGTCGCGACCGTCGATACGTGGCTTGCCGTTCACGATGTTTTCGCGAACGGTGCGGTATTCGATTTCGCCGAAAGCCGCTTTGACTTCAGCAGCGGAAGGCTGGCCTTCTTCGCCGGACAGCTTGGCGACGACCTGGTCCTTCAACTCACCCAGGCGAGCGTAACGGTCAGCCTTGATGGTGATGGTGTAGGCCTGGGAGATCGCCTCGCCGAACTCGGCGCGGATCGCACCCAGCAGTTCAGTGGCTTCGGCTTGCGGAGCCCAGGTCCAGGTTGGCTTGGCAGCTTCGGCAGCCAGCTCCTTGACGGCCTGGATCACGGCCTGGAATTCGTCGTGGGCGAACAATACTGCGCCCAGCATCTGGTCTTCGGTCAGCTCTTTGGCTTCCGATTCAACCATCAGGACGGCTTCCGAAGTACCGGCAACGACCATGTCCAGGCTCGAAGCCTTCAGTTGTTCGTAAGTCGGGTTCAGCAGGTAGCCGGTGCTTTCGTGGAAGGCAACGCGGGCAGCGCCGATCGGGCCATCGAAAGGAATGCCGGAGATGGCCAGGGCAGCCGAGGTACCGATCATCGCAGCGATGTCCGGATCGGTCTTCTTGCTGGTGGACACGACGGTGCAGACAACCTGCACTTCGTTCATGAAGCCTTCAGGGAACAGCGGACGGATCGGACGGTCGATCAGTCGGGAAGTCAGGGTTTCTTTCTCGGAAGGACGGCCTTCGCGCTTGAAGAAACCGCCAGGGATCTTACCGGCAGCGTAAGTCTTTTCCTGGTAGTGAACAGACAGTGGGAAGAAACCCTTGCCTGGATCGGCTTGCTTGGCACCAACGACGGTCACCAATACGCTGACGTCGTCGTCAACGGTGACCAATACTGCGCCGGAGGCCTGACGGGCGATACGGCCAGTCTCGAGGGTAACGGTCGACTGACCGAACTGGAATTTTTTGATTACCGGGTTCACGGTGTCCTACCTTCTTTTGTGGCTCTTGGGGAAACTGGGTTCTTGCGAAATTCTTGGGCAACACCGGGAATCGGCCCGACGGGTTGTCCTGGGTGCTCTTGCACAGGCAAAACGAGTATCCAGATAAAACTTGAGGCTGGGAGCCTGCCATGCACCGGCGGAAACCCGCTGACGCATGACAGACAACCAACCTCTAGCGCAATCGCTGATTAGCGACGCAGACCCAGGCGAGCGATCAGAGCGCTGTAACGGCTCACGTCCTTGCCTTTCAGGTAGTCCAGCAGCTTACGACGCTGGTTAACCATGCGGATCAGACCACGACGGGAGTGGTGATCTTTACCGTTGGCCTTGAAGTGACCTTGCAGTTTGTTGATGTTGGCGGTCAGCAGTGCAACTTGCACTTCTGGCGAACCAGTGTCACCAACAGCTTGCTGGTAGTCAGCTACGATTTGAGCTTTTTCTTGAACGTCGAGAGCCATGTGGCAATCCTTTTATCAGGAAACTGTTTCAAAAACAGTTTCAACAGGCCAGGGACAAATCCCTGTATCTAAAAATGAGTAGTGACCGTGCCTGCTAACAGCCACACTCGTCCGGTCATTCTGACCGAATCAGTCGACGCGGCGCGATGCGCCCGTCTTCGCTCACTTCACCAATACCGATGAAGCGACCATTGTGATCCTGTACCCGTACCATGCCGAACTTCGGGGCATCCGGGGCGCGTACCGGCTGGCCATTGAGCCAGTAGAACGCGCTCGCTTCCGAGAACTGCAACAGTGGCCAATCCAGCAGGCCGCTGTCCGATGGCATCAGGAAGCGGTCGACCGCCTCGTTGCCGCCTTCGGCATGTACCGCTTCCAGCTCTTCGAGGGTCACGGTCTGCGCCAGGGTGAAAGGCCCGGCCTGGGTACGTCGCAGTTCTGCAACGTAAGCGCCACAACCGAGTTGCTCACCGATATCCTCCACCAGGGTGCGAATATAGGTGCCTTTGGTGCAATCCACCGCAAGCCGCGCAGTATCCCCTTCGAAGGCCAGCAATTCCAAGCGCGTAATAGTAACAGAACGCGGTTCGCGCTCCACTACTTCACCTGCACGGGCCAGCTTGTACAAGGGCTGCCCATCACGCTTGAGAGCCGAGTACATCGGCGGTATCTGACTGATTTGCCCACGAAATTGCGGTAATACAGCTTCGATATCGGCGCGACCAACGGTCACCGGGCGCTCCTGCAAAACCTCGCCCTCGGCATCGGCCGTGGTGGTTGTCTTGCCCAGTTGCGCGAGGGTTTCGTAACCCTTGTCGGAATCGAGCAGGTACTGCGAGAACTTGGTGGCCTCACCGAAGCACAGCGGCAACACGCCAGTGGCCAGCGGATCGAGACTACCGGTGTGCCCGGCCTTCTCGGCGTTGAGCAACCAGCGGACCTTCTGCAAGGCTGCGTTGGAGGTGAACCCCAGCGGCTTGTCGAGCAGGATGATGCCGCTGACGTTACGACGGATACGTTTGACCTGAGCCACCGATTACTCCTTGGTGTCTTCGGCTTGTGCCGCAACCGAGTGCTGGTTGTCTTCAGCCACTGCGCGCTCGATCAAGGCCGACAGATGCGCACCGCGCACGACGCTTTCATCGTAGTGGAAGTGCAACTGTGGAACGCTGCGCAGCTTCATCTCGCGAGCCAGCTGCATGCGCAGGAAGCCAGCGGCGGAGTTGAGCACCTTGATGCTTTGCGCGATCTCTTCGTGACTGTCCTGGCCCATCACGGTGATGAAAATCTTGGCGTGACCGACGTCACGGCTGACTTCCACAGCGGTAATGGTGACCAGGCCGACGCGCGGGTCTTTGACTTCACGACGGATCAGTTGTGCCAGCTCACGCTGCATCTGATCGCCGATACGTTGGGTACGGCTGTATTCTTTTGCCATGTCTTGTTACCTGTTACTGCCCCACGGTGAAACCCGTAAGGTCTGAAAGCGGCAAACGCCCGGCCTGACAAAAGCCAGACCGGGCGTTGCGTTTAGAGTCCGGGCGATGCGCCGCGCAATTGCATGCGGCTGGCCATCACGGCTCTTGAAGTGCGCGAGTTAGAGGCTGCGAGCAACCTGGACCTTCTCGAAAACTTCGATCTTGTCACCGACCTTGACGTCGTTGTAGCTCTTCACGCCGATACCGCATTCCATGCCGGCACGTACTTCGGAAGCGTCATCCTTGAAGCGACGCAGGGATTCCAGCTCGCCTTCGAAGATAACGATGTCTTCACGCAGTACACGGATTGGACGGTTACGGTGAACAACACCTTCGATCACCATGCAACCGGCGATCGCGCCAAACTTCGGCGAACGGAACACGTCACGCACTTCGGCGATGCCCAGGATGTTCTCGCGAACGTCGCTGCCGAGCATACCGGTCAAGGCTTTCTTGACGTCTTCGATGATGTCGTAGATCACGTTGTAGTAACGCATATCCAGACCTTCCTGCTCGACGATCTTGCGAGCGCCGGCATCGGCACGCACGTTGAAGCCGAACAGTACAGCGTTGGAAGCCAGTGCCAGATTGGCGTCGGATTCGGTAATACCACCAACACCGCCACCGACCACGCGCACTTGCACTTCGTCGTTGCCCAGGCCGTTCAGGGCACCGTTCAACGCTTCCAGCGAACCACGGACGTCGGATTTGAGGACGATGTTGAGCGTCTTCTTCTCTTCCTGACCCATGTTTTCAAAGATGTTTTCCAGCTTGCCGGCGTGAGCACGGGCCAGCTTGACTTCGCGGAACTTGCCTTGACGGAACAGAGCCACTTCACGGGCTTTCTTCTCGTCGGCAACCACGCTCATCTCGTCGCCAGCGTCCGGGGTACCGTCCAGGCCGAGGATCTCGACAGGGATGGCCGGACCGGCTTCCTTGATTGGCTTGCCGTTCTCGTCGAGCATGGCACGAACGCGGCCATAGTTCGAACCGACCAGGACCATGTCGCCCTGGCGCAGGGTACCGTCTTGAACCAGAACGGTAGCCACCGGGCCACGACCCTTGTCCAGACGGGATTCAACCACGACACCACGGCCAGGAGCCGATGGCGTTGCAGTCAGTTCCAGGACCTCGGCTTGCAGCAGTACCGCTTCGAGCAATTCGTCGACGCCAGTACCCATTTTCGCCGAAACCGGTACGAATGGAGTGTCACCACCCCACTCTTCCGACGTCACGCCGTGTACCGACAGCTCGCTACGAATGCGATCGAGGTCAGCACCTGGCTTGTCGATCTTGTTCACTGCGACAACCAGCGGAACGCCAGCAGCCTTGGCGTGCTGAACAGCCTCGATGGTCTGTGGCATCACGCCGTCGTCCGCCGCAACCACCAGGATCACGATGTCAGTCGCCTTGGCACCACGGGCACGCATTGCGGTAAACGCGGCGTGACCAGGGGTGTCGAGGAACGTCACCATGCCACGGTCGGTTTCAACGTGGTAGGCACCGATGTGCTGGGTGATACCGCCGGCTTCGCCAGCAGCTACCTTGGCACGACGGATGTAGTCGAGCAGGGAAGTCTTACCGTGGTCAACGTGGCCCATTACGGTCACGACCGGTGCACGGGAAACCGCCTCACCTTCAAACTTCAGGGACTCAGCCAGGGAATCTTCCAGGGCGGTGTCGCTGACCAGGGTCACTTTGTGGCCCAGCTCTTCGGCAACCAGCTGGGCAGTTTCCTGGTCCAGTACCTGGTTGATGGTCGCTGGGGTACCCAGTTTGAACATGAACTTGATGATTTCAGCAGCCTTGACCGACATCTGCTGGGCGAGATCGCCCACAGTGATGGTCTCGCCGATCTTCACTTCGCGCACGACAGGGCCGGTTGGGCTCTGGAAACCGTGGGCGTTGCGCTTCTTCAGCTTGGCCTTGCCGCGACCACCACGACGGAAGCCATCGCTTTCTTCGTCGGTAGTACGTGGGGCAACGCGTGGCGCAGGCGCCTTCTCCTTGACCGAAGCACGATGCGGAGCGTTTTTGCGCTCACCATCGCCGCCACCGCGACGACTGTTGTCGTCGGCACGTGGCTTATCCGGACGACGCTGCTCGTCGCGCTTGCGGGTATCGGCTGCAGGTGCCGGAGCGGCAGCCACGACCGGCGCGCTTTCGCGCACAGGCTCGGCCACCGCAGCTGGCGCTGCAGCAGGTTGGGCTTGGGCGGTCGGCGCAGCAGCTGGCTGGCGACGCGCTTCTTCTTCGGCGCGGCGCTTGGCTTCTTCTTCAGCCTTCTGACGTGCAGCATTTTCTACTGCGCGACGTTCATCCAGTTCACGCTTGCGCTCGGCTTCGATTTCTTCCGGGCTGCGCTGTACGAAGACTTTCTTCTTGCGTACTTCAACGCTGATGCTTTTGCTGCCAGCAACACGCAGGGTGCTGGTGGTTTTACGCTGCAGCGTAATCTTGCGTGGTTCTTCCACTTTCGCCTTGTGACTGCTCTTCAAGTGAGTCAGCAACGATTGCTTCTCACTGTCAGTCACACTTTCTTCGGCGGCGGTGTGCGGCAGACCTGCCTCACGCATCTGCTGCAACAGGCGCTCTACCGGTGTTTTGACCTCATCGGCCAGTTGTTTCACCGTGACTTGCGTCATGCATTTCTCTCCTCAGGCCGCGCCTAATTACTCGAACCAGTGGGCTCGGGCGGCCATGATCAACTTGCCGGCACGATCATCGTCAATGCCGTCGATGTCGAGCAGGTCGTCAATAGACTGCTCGGCCAGGTCTTCGCGGGTAATTACGCCGCGCACCGCCAGTTCCATCGCCAAATCCTTGTCCATACCCTCAAGCGAGAGCAGGTCTTCGGCCGGATGGGCGTCTGCCAGCTTTTCCTCAGTAGCGATGGCTTTGGTCAACAAACGATCCTTGGCACGAGCGCGAAGCTCGTTGACGGTGTCTTCGTCAAAGCCGTCGATGTTGAGCATTTCTTCCAGCGGTACGTAGGCAATCTCTTCCAGGCTGGTAAAGCCTTCATCGACCAGCACCTGTGCCAGATCTTCGTCGACTTCCAGCTCGTCGATGAAGTTGCGCAGGATGTCGCCGGTTTCTGCTTGCTGCTTAGCCTGGATGTCCGATTCGGTCATCACGTTCAGGGTCCAGCCAGTCAACTGGCTGGCCAGACGCACGTTCTGACCACCACGACCGATGGCCTGAGCCAGATTGTCTGCGCCGACGGCGATGTCCATTGCATGGGCATCTTCGTCAACGATAATTGCCGCAACCTCAGCCGGGGACATGGCGTTGATCACGAACTGAGCCGGGTTGTCGTCCCACAGGACGATGTCCACACGCTCACCGCCCAACTCGCCCGACACTGCCTGGACGCGCGAACCGCGCATACCGATGCAAGCGCCCTGCGGGTCGATGCGTTTGTCCTTGGAGCGAACGGCGATCTTGGCGCGCGAACCCGGATCACGGGACGCAGCCATTACTTCGATCAGCCCTTCAGCAATTTCCGGCACTTCGATGCGGAACAACTCGATCAGCATTTCCGGCGCGGTACGCGACAGGATCAACTGCGGGCCGCGGTTCTCGGTGCGGATTTCCTTGAGCAGCGCACGCAAGCGCACGCCAACCCGGAAAGTTTCGCGAGAAATGATGTCCTCACGGGCCAGCAACGCTTCGGCGTTGTTGCCCAGATCAACGATCACGTTGTCGCGGGTAACTTTTTTCACGGTGCCGGAGATGATTTCACCCAGGCGTTCGCGGTAAGCGTCGACAACCTGGGCGCGCTCGGCTTCGCGAACCTTCTGCACGATGACTTGCTTGGCAGTCTGTGCAGCGATACGGCCGAATTCGATGGACTCGATCTTCTCTTCGACAACGTCACCGACCTTGGCGCCAGGATGCGTCTCGGCAACCTTGCTTGGCCAGGTTTCGATGGCCGGATCGTCAAGATCGTCTTCTTCGACGACCGTCCAGCGACGGAAAGTCTCGTACGCACCGGTGTGGCGGTTGATTTCCACACGCAGATCGACTTCGTCCTCGAAACGCTTTTTGGTAGCCGTGGCCAGAGCGAGCTCCAGCGCTTCAAAAATTACGTTAGCCGGTACGCCCTTTTCATTGGATACCGACTCAACAACCAGCAGTACTTCTTTGCTCATCGTACGCCTCGCCTTTCGCAAGCCATTGGATCCGCGGGATCCGCAGTATCTGGCACGCCTCAGTCAAAACTGGGAATAATGTTGGCCTTGTCGATCATATCGATCGGCAACAGGAACTCATGGTCTTCTACCTGCACCACGACGTCCTGCTCTTCTACACCGCGCAGAAGGCCCTGAAAGTTGCGTCGTCCTTCAAAAGGCGAGCGCAGCTTGATCTTCACTTGTTCACCGGCAAATTTTGCAAACTGCTCAAGAGTGAACAGCGGGCGTTCCATGCCTGGCGAGGAAACTTCGAGGGTGTATTCAACGGAGATTGGATCTTCAACATCCAGCACACCGCTGATCTGACGGCTGACGATGGCACAATCGTCCACCAGCACACCGCCCTCTTTATCAATATAAACGCGCAACATCGAGTGACGACCCTGAGCCGAAAACTCGATACCCCAGCATTCATAGCCTAGGGCCACGACCACCGGGGCCAGCAAGGCCTGCAACTCTTCTAGCTTGCTCGACACCTGAACCCCCTCGTGCATGTATGTGCATGCTATGCAAAATAAAAAAATGGGCGAAGCGCCCATCCTTGAAACGCCGTCGAACAGCGGCGTTGGAAGTGTCCAGCTAACAAAAAGCCCCTTAAAAGGGGCTCCTTAAACTGGTTGCGGGGGCCGGATTTGAACCGACGACCTTCGGGTTATGAGCCCGACGAGCTACCAGACTGCTCCACCCCGCGACAAAGCTGGGGCGGAAGTATACGACCGATCCCCGACAGGGTCAATGTAACCTTCCACCTGCAAGAAAGCCCGCAACAGCGGGCTCTCCTGACTAATTGGTACCGAGAAGGGGACTCGAACCCCTACACCCTATGGGCACAACCACCTCAAGGTTGCGTGTCTACCAATTCCACCACCTCGGCAATACTACGTTTGAAACCCTTCTTACTTCTGCTCTTGAGCTGGAGGCACGTCAGTCGCTGGAGTAGCCGACTTTTGCTCTTGAAGCACCGGGACATCATCAGAAGCCGGTTGTTGCTTTGGTACTTCCAACACTGCTGGATTTGGGAGACCTACTTGAGTCAGCTGGTGAGCTTTCTCTTTAGCAAAGTAACCTAACCCTAAGCTGGTTATGAAGAAACCTGCGGCAAGTATAGCAGTAAACTTACTAAGAAAGGTAGAGGAACCTTGGCTTCCGAACACAGTATTTGAAGCACCTGCTCCGAAAGACGCGCCAGCGTCCGCACCTTTACCCTGCTGCAGCAAAACCAGAGCTACTACGCCCAATGCACCCAGCAGATGAAAAACGACTACGACTGTTTCCAGCATTTTTTCAGTTTCCCGCGGCGCGAATAATCGCACCGAACTCATCTGCATTCAGGGAAGCCCCACCAATGAGGCCCCCATCGATATCCGGCATGCCGAACAGTTCGACCGCATTGGCCGCCTTCACGCTGCCGCCGTATAGAAGCCGCACACCTTGTGCGACTTCAGAATTCTCTGCCGCCAACTGCGCGCGAATGGCTGCGTGCACATCCTGCGCCTGTTGCGGCGAAGCAGTCAGCCCGGTGCCAATGGCCCAGACCGGCTCGTAAGCAATTACTGCCTTTGCAAACGCACCGACACCCAACTCATCGATGATGCTGCCCAATTGCTGCGAGACAACCTCAAGGGTCTTCCCGGCTTCACGCTGCTCAAGGGTTTCCCCTATGCACAACACCGGAACCAGGCCACTTGCCTGTGCCGCTGCGAACTTGCGAATCAGCACTCCGTCCTGCTCACCCATTAACTGGCGGCGCTCGGAATGCCCGACAAGAACCAGGGAACAACCTGCATCCACCAACTGACTAGGCGAGACCTCACCGGTCAGTGCACCTTGTCCGGATTCCACCGCAGAATTCTGCGCACCGACCGAAATCGACTTTCCTTTCAAGCCATCAACCACTTGGCTGATATGCAACAAAGGCGGGAATACCGCTACTTCAACACCGCTCGGCAAGGCCAAGTCACGTAGGCCGTTGATCAGCTCAGCGACGCTGGCGCGGGTACCGTGCATCTTCCAGTTACCAGCTACCATAGGGCGACGCATGCTGTACCTCGTCGGTCAAAGTGGGCGCAGATGTTACCCAACACAATCGAGGCTGGCAAGCCGAATTCAGGCAGAAACTTCAGTAACCAGTTTTGCCAGCTCTTCGGCATAGCCGCGAACCAGGGTTTCGTCTTCGCCTTCGACCATCACACGCACCAGCGGCTCGGTCCCGGACTTGCGCAACAACACGCGCCCGCGACCCGCCATGGCCTGGGTGACACGCTCGCTGGCTTCCTTGACCGACGCATGCTCGAGCGGGTTTGCACCGCCACCGAAACGCACATTGATCAATACCTGAGGGCACTTGCGTAACGCCTGACGAGCCTCTGCCAACCCTTGCGAACGAGTCTTCAACGCCATCAACACCTGCAACGCGGCAATGATCGCATCACCGGTCGTGGTGTGATGGAAGCACACGATATGCCCCGAGTTCTCGCCACCGATCAGCCAGTTACGCTCCAGCAGGTCCGCGATCACATAACGGTCACCGACGTTGGCGCGCACAAAGGGAATCGCCAGGTCCGCGAGGGCGAGCTCCAGCCCCAGGTTACTCATCAACGTACCGACTACGCCGCCTTGCAGCTTGTCCTGTTCATGCAGATCGCGAGCGATGATAAACAGCAGCTCGTCGCCATCGACGATGGCACCGGTGTGATCAACCATCAACACCCGATCGCCGTCACCATCAAATGCGATACCCAGGTCGGCATGCTCGGCCAAGACGGCAGCCTGCAATTGGCCCATGTGGGTTGAACCGCAGTTGTCGTTGATGTTCAGGCCATTGGGGTGCGCGGACAGAACCACGACCTCGGCACCCAGCTCGCGAAATACGCTTGGCGCCACCTTGTACGTCGCACCGTGGGCGCAATCGATGACGATTTTCAGACCGGAGAAGCTGGTGCCGGTTGGCACGCTGCTCTTGCAGAATTCTATATAGCGGCCAGAGGCATCGTTGATTCGCGAGACCTTGCCGATCTTGCTCGACTCAACCACGGTCATCGGGGTGTCGAGCAACTCTTCGATCATGTGCTCGATCTCATCGGGAAGCTTGGTGCCCTTCCCGGAGAAAAACTTGATGCCATTGTCGTCATGGGGATTGTGCGAAGCACTGATCACGATGCCGGCTTCGGCATGAAAGGTACGCGTCAGGTAGGCGATGGCCGGTGTCGGCATCGGGCCCAGGAGCATCACGTCGGCACCCGCCGATGTCAGCCCGGCCTCGAGCGCCGATTCGAACATGTAACCGGAAATCCGCGTGTCCTTGCCCACCAGCACCTTGCACGCACCCATCTTGCGGAACGCCATGCCGGCAGCCCAGCCCAGCTTGAGCATGAAGTCAGGAGTGATCGGATAAACACCGACCCGACCGCGAATGCCGTCGGTGCCAAAATATTTCTTTGTCATAACTACTCCATAATTCTTATTCGGCTGATTCCACTGCGGTGATCATTTTCACCACATCAACTGTTTCAGCTACGTCATGGACACGCAATATACGCGCGCCCTTGTGCGTTGCCAGCGCCGCCAGGGCAAGACCGCCATACAGGCGCTCACCGACAGGGCGACTCAACGCTTGACCGATCATGCTCTTTCGCGACACCCCAACCAACAACGGGCGCCCCAAGGCATGCAAGGCTTCCATATGCTTGAACAAGCTTAGATTGTGCTGCAGATTTTTTGCGAACCCAAAACCCGGATCAAGAATGATCCGCTCAGCTGGAATCCCCACCGTCGCACATTGAGCCATGCGCTCGGCTAGAAACTCGCCCACCTCTTGGGTGACGTCCTGGTAGTGCGGGTTGTCCTGCATGTCACCCGGCTCACCGAGCATATGCATCAGGCAAACGGGCAAGCCGGTCGCCGCCGCCGCATCCAGGGCACCCTCGCGGCGCAAGGAACGCACGTCATTGATCAGGCCGGCACCCAGCCGCGCCGATTCGCGCATGACCGCGGGCGTGGAGGTATCGACCGAGATGATCACATCCAGTTCACGGTGAATCATTTCAACGATTGGTGCCACGCGCTCAAGCTCTTCGAGCGGTGAAACCGCCCTCGCGCCTGGCCGAGTAGACTCGCCGCCAACATCGATCAAGGTGGCGCCAGCCGCAACCATGGCTTGCGCATGGCGCAACGCCGTATCGAGCTGGCTGAATTTGCCACCATCGGAGAAAGAATCGGGAGTGACATTGAGAATGCCCATGACATGCGTCTGGGACAAATCAAGAACCCGGTTGCCGCAAGGCAACCGGGTCGAGGACTGAACAAAAGTCATTTCAAACCTTAAACGTCAGCAGCGGGACCGCCGATAGGTGTTTCCGGACGCTCACCCTGCACCGCTGGCGGCGTACCGGAGGTACCCGTGCCACCCGACCAGTCGCGAGGCTCGCGAGGTGTGCGTCCAGCCATGATGTCGTCGATCTGCTCGGCATCGATGGTTTCATACTTCATCAGGGCATCGGCCATGGCGTCGAGCTTGTCACGGTTGTCCGTGAGGATCTGCTTGGCGGTGCCGTAGCACTGGTCGATGATGCTGCGCACTTCCGAGTCGATCAGCTTGGCTGTCTCACCGGAGAAACTTGCACTCTGGCCACCGCCTCCGCGACCGAGGAACACTTCACCTTCCTCTTCAGCGTACATCAGCGGACCGAGTTTTTCGGAAAGACCCCACTTGGTCACCATGTTCCGTGCAATCTGGCTGGCACGCATGATGTCGTTGGACGCACCGGTGGTGACGCCATCGAAGCCCAGGGTCATTTCTTCAGCGATACGGCCACCGTAAAGCGAGCAGATCTGGCTGATCAGCGCACGCTTGGACAGGCTGTAGCGATCTTCTTCCGGCAGGAACATGGTCACGCCCAGCGCACGACCGCGCGGGATGATCGAGACCTTGTAAACCGGGTCATGCTCAGGCACGACGCGACCCACAATGGCGTGGCCAGCTTCGTGATAAGCCGTGTTCTGCTTTTCTTTCTCGGACATGACCATGGATTTGCGCTCGGCGCCCATCATGATCTTGTCCTTGGCCAGTTCGAACTCTTTCATTTCGACGATGCGCTTGCCGGCACGGGCAGCGAACAACGACGCCTCGTTGACCAGGTTGGCCAGGTCGGCACCGGAGAAACCCGGGGTACCACGAGCGATCACTGCCGGAGCGACGTCGTCGCCCATTGGCACCTTGCGCATGTGGACCTTGAGAATCTGTTCGCGACCACGGATATCCGGCAGACCGACCACGACCTGACGGTCGAAACGGCCCGGACGCAGCAGCGCAGGGTCCAACACGTCAGGACGGTTGGTCGCGGCAATCACGATGATGCCATCGTTCATTTCGAAGCCGTCCATCTCCACCAGCAACTGGTTGAGTGTCTGCTCGCGTTCGTCGTGACCACCGCCCATGCCGGCACCACGGTGGCGACCGACGGCGTCGATTTCATCGATGAAGATGATGCATGGAGCGTGTTTCTTGGCCTGTTCGAACATGTCGCGAACACGGCTTGCACCGACACCGACGAACATCTCGACGAAATCGGAACCGGAAATGGTAAAGAAAGGCACCTTGGCTTCGCCGGCAATCGCCTTGGCCAGCAAGGTCTTACCGGTACCCGGAGGACCGACCATCAATACGCCACGAGGAATGCGGCCACCCAGGCGCTGGAACTTGCCCGGATCACGCAGGAACTCGACCAGCTCACCGACTTCTTCCTTGGCTTCGTCGCAACCGGCAACGTCTGCCAGGGTGGTTTTCACCTGGTCTTCGGAGAGCAGGCGCGCCTTGCTCTTGCCAAAGCTCATCGGCCCGCCCTTGCCACCGGCACCGCCCTGCATCTGGCGCATGAAGAACATGAACACGGCGATGATCACCAGGATCGGGAAGCTCGCGACCAGGAGTTGGGTCCAGATGCTTTGCTGTTCAGGCTGCTTGCCTTCGACCACGACGTGGTTATCCACCAGGTCGCCGATCAGGCCGTTGTCCTGGATTGCCGGACGAATGGTCTTGAAGCTGTCGCCATCGTTGCGCTTGCCGGTAATCACGTAGCCATCAACCGCCACGCGCTCGACCTTGCCATCCTTGACCTGCTGGATGAAGTCGGAATAGTTGAGGGTCTGCGGCTCGTTAGGGCTGGAGAAGTTGTTCATCACTGTCACCAGGACAGCCGCGATGATCAACCACAGGATCAGATTCTTTGCCATATCGTTCAATTAACTACCCTCTGAAGCAAGCGCCGCTGTTGGCGCGCGCTTCGCATGATATTCACCGGCCTAACTTACTACATTACCTACAACTCTGGCAGGCGCCGTCTGTAACCCTTTGTGAAACTCTTCCTACACAATATTCGCTATTTCCCACAGGGCGAAATACGAAATTCCTATTGCCCTGCAAAAAAACCGCGCTTTATTCACTCCGGCCGCGGTAGCCCCAAGCCAGCATGTATTGCTCGCGGGAGCTGCCTCGGGAAGAGTCCGGCTTGATCATCTGGACCTTGTCGAATTTCTGACGAGCGTCCTTCACGTAAGCATCAAACCCTTCACCCTGAAAAACCTTGATCACAAAATTACCACCCGGCTTGAGTATCCGGGCTGCCAGATCAAGCGCCAGCTCGCAAAGAAACATGGCTTTGGGCATATCTACGGCAGGCGTACCACTCATATTGGGGGCCATATCGGAAATCACAAGGTCCACCGGCGAATTACCGACGGCGTCCAGGATCTGAGCGAGCACTTCGTCCTGGGTAAAGTCCCCCTGGATGAAAGTCACGTCCGGAATGCTGTCCATTTCCAGGATATCCGAGGCGATCAGGCGCCCCTGACCACCGATCAGCCGGCTAGTGACCTGCGACCAGCCACCAGGCGCCGCCCCCAGGTCAACAACGGTCATGCCCGGACGGATCAGCTTGTATTTCTCCTGGACCTCCAGAAGCTTGTAACTCGCACGCGAGCGGTAGCCATCCTTCTGCGCCTGCTTCACATAGGGATCATTGACATGTCTTTTCAGCCAACCAAGGCTTGTCTTGGAACGCGCCATTGGGCACCTCGATGATAAGGGTCGTGATTAGTTGGGCGGATCCACGAACCCTCGGGTAAAATGGCCGCCATTTTACAGAATCCAGACGAAAGGGTCAGATTATGCCGCTCACTCAAGAGCAGAAGAAACAGTACAAATCCATTGGCCACCATCTGAAACCGGTTTTGATTGTGGCTGACAACGGTTTGACTGAAGGTGTGTTAGCCGAATTTGAACGCGCATTGGCGGATCACGAACTGATCAAGATCAAGCTCAATATCCTCGATCGCGAATCGCGCCTGGCATCCATTGCCGAGCTGTGCAAGGTTGGCAAAGCGGATCTGGTACAGGTCATCGGCAAGATGGCACTGATTTACCGCAAGAACTTCAGCGTCAACAAGCAGCTGTCGAACGTCCATCGCTTCAAGTGATGACAAGGGTCAAGGGTGTGCTTCGCGCACCCTGACACTCCATCCGGGCACCGGCTGCATAATCAGCACCAGCCCCGAGAACCCCAAAACCAGATAGCTGAACACCTGCCAGCGCTGCGCATCCGGCCAGCCGATAGGCACGGCCACAAACATCGCACAGGCGCACAACGCGACCAGCAGCACCTGCCCACGAAAATCCCGCCATAGACTGGCAAGGCCATTAGCCTGTACCAGCACTAAAGCCTGAAAGATCACGCACACGGCGGCAAACCCCACCACCACCGTCTCGAACATGCCGGCGATCTCATCGATCAGCAACGGTGCCAGGCCAATTCGGCCCAACACCGGCTGCAAACCGAGATGCACCAGCCACAGACCGCCGACCCACAACATCTGGGCCAGCTGCCAGAGCATGGCGCCCGCATTCAGCGGGCGCCTTGCTTCAGATGTGACGGACTTCGACAATCTCGTACTCGATAACGCCACCAGGCGTTTTGACGACGACCACATCACCCTCTTCCTTGCCGATCAAGGCTCGAGCCAAGGGTGAACCGACCGAAATCTTGCCGAGTTTGAAGTCAGCCTCATCCTCACCCACGATGTGGTAAGTGACGCTTTCATCAGTCTCGACGTTGGCGATTTCGACGGTGGTGCCGAAGATAACCTTGCCAGTGTGAGGAATGGTCGTGACGTCGATGATGACCTGATTCTGAATCCGGCCTTCGATGTCACGAATCCGCGCCTCGACCATACCCTGCTGCTCGCGAGCAGCGTGGTATTCGGCGTTTTCCTTCAAGTCGCCCAACTCACGGGCCGTACCGATGTCCTGGCTGAGCTTTGGACGGACGACTTTGGTCAGGTGAGCGTGCTCTTCCTCCAGGGCGCGAGCGCCCTGAACGGTCATCGGGTACTTCGTTATGCTCATGCCTTCAATCCTGCGTGTAGATCCTGCAAGCGGCGTACGGTCTTCTCGGGACCGAACTTCAGCGCTTCACAGATCGCTTCGCCAGCAGCAATGGTGGTGGTGCAGTAAATCTTGTGCTGCAGGGCATTGCGACGAATGGAATAGGAGTCAGCGATCGACTGACGGCCTTCGGTGGTGTTGATGATCAAGGTGACTTCGTCATTCTTGATCATGTCGACTACGTGCGGACGCCCTTCGGTCACCTTGTTCACGCGGCGCACTTTCAGGCCTGCGGCTTCGATCAGCTTGGCAGTACCGGCAGTGGCAACCACTTCAAAGCCCAAGTTGATCAGATCACGGGCCACGCCTGCAACCAGTGGCTTGTCGTCATCACGTACGCTGATGAACGCAGTACCGCCGGTCGGCAGTACTTCGCTGGCACCCATCTGGGCCTTGGCGAATGCTTCACCGAAGGTGTCGCCCACGCCCATCACTTCGCCGGTCGACTTCATCTCTGGGCCGAGGATCGGGTCGACGCCAGGGAATTTGGCGAACGGGAACACCGCTTCTTTCACGCTGTAGAAGTTCGGGATAATTTCCTTGGTGAAACCCAGCTCCTGCAGGGTTTTACCGGCCATCACGCGCGCTGCGATCATCGCCAGGGAAACACCGATGCACTTGGACACGAACGGTACGGTACGCGAAGCGCGCGGGTTGACTTCGATGACGTAGATGTCTTCGCCTTGCAGCGCCAACTGAACGTTCATCAGGCCGACCACGCCCAGTTCCAGGGCCATTTTCTTGACCTGTTCGCGCATTTCGTCCTGGATGTGCGCCGGCAGGGAGTATGGCGGCAGCGAGCACGCGGAGTCACCGGAGTGAACGCCGGCCTGCTCGATGTGCTGCATGATCGCGCCGATCACTACGTCCTTGCCGTCGCAGACCGCATCCACGTCCATTTCAATGGCGCAGTTGAGGAAGTGGTCCAGCAGCACCGGGCTGTCGTTGGACACTTGAACCGCTTCACGCAGGTAGCGCTTGAGTTCTTCTTCTTCGTAGACGATTTCCATCGCACGACCGCCCAGTACATAGGACGGGCGCACCACCAGCGGGTAACCGATCTTGCTGGCTGCACGAATCGCTTCGTCTTCGCTGCGCACGGTGGCGTTTGGCGGCTGACGCAGGTTCAGGCGCTGGACCATTTGCTGGAAGCGCTCGCGGTCTTCGGCGCGGTCGATGGCGTCAGGGCTGGTGCCGATGATCGGCACGCCAGCGGCTTCCAGGGCACGGGCCAGTTTCAGCGGGGTCTGGCCGCCGTACTGAACGATCACGCCTTTTGGCTTCTCGACGCGGACGATTTCCAGCACGTCTTCCAGGGTCACTGGTTCGAAGTACAGGCGATCGGAGGTGTCGTAGTCGGTGGAAACGGTTTCCGGGTTGCAGTTGACCATGATGGTCTCGTAACCGTCATCGCGCAGGGCCAGTGCCGCGTGCACGCAGCAGTAGTCGAACTCGATACCCTGGCCGATACGGTTAGGACCGCCACCCAGGATCATGATCTTGTCGCGGCCCGACGGCGCGGCTTCGCACTCTTCTTCGTACGTGGAGTACAGGTACGCGGTATCGGTGGCGAACTCGGCGGCGCAGGTGTCGACGCGCTTGTAGACCGGGAAGATTTCCAGCTTGTGGCGGTGGGCACGCAGGCTCTTCTCGGTCACACCCAGCAGCTTGGCCAGGCGCATGTCGGAGAAGCCCTTGCGCTTGAGACGGAACATCAGGTCACGGTCGATGCTGGTCAGACCCAGGGTCTTGACCTTCTCTTCGTCCTTGATCAGATCTTCCATCTGCACCAGGAACCAAGGATCGATCATGGTCATGCCGAAGATGTCTTCAACGCTCATGCCAGCGCGCATGGCGTCCGCCACGTACCAGATACGCTCGGCGCCCGGCACGGTCAGTTCGCGCTTGAGGATGCTCATGCTTTCCGGGTTGCGCAGGTCAACCTTCTCGTCCAGACCGCAAACACCGACTTCCAGGCCGCGCAGGGCTTTCTGCAGGGATTCCTGGAAGGTGCGGCCGATGGCCATGACTTCACCTACCGACTTCATCTGAGTGGTCAGGCGCGCATCAGCCTTGGAGAACTTCTCGAAGGCGAAACGTGGCAGCTTGGTCACGACGTAGTCGATGGACGGTTCGAAGGACGCCGGGGTCTTGCCGCCGGTGATGTCGTTCGACAGCTCGTCCAGGGTGTAGCCCACAGCCAGCTTGGCCGCGACCTTGGCGATCGGGAAACCGGTAGCCTTCGAGGCCAGTGCCGAGGAACGGGATACACGCGGGTTCATTTCGATCACGACCATGCGGCCGGTGTTCGGGCAGATACCGAACTGAACGTTCGAACCGCCGGTTTCCACGCCGATCTCACGCAGTACCGCCAGGGAGGCGTTACGCAGGATCTGGTATTCCTTGTCGGTCAGGGTCTGTGCCGGCGCCACGGTGATCGAGTCACCCGTGTGCACGCCCATCGGGTCAAAGTTTTCGATGGAGCAGACGATGATGCAGTTGTCCTTTTTGTCGCGGACAACTTCCATTTCATATTCTTTCCAACCGATCAGCGATTCGTCGATCAGCAGCTCTTTGGTCGGAGACAGGTCCAGGCCGCGGGCGCAGATTTCTTCGAACTCTTCACGGTTGTACGCGATACCGCCACCGGTGCCGCCCATGGTGAAGGACGGACGGATGATGCACGGGAAGCCCAGCTTCTCGAGGACCGCATTGGCCTCTTCCATGCTGTGGGCGATGCCGGAACGCGGGCACGCCAGGCCGATGGATTTCATCGCCTTGTCGAAACGCGAACGGTCTTCAGCCTTGTCGATGGTGTCGGCGTTGGCACCGATCATTTCTACGCCGAACTTCTCCAGGACGCCTTCGCGCTCCAGGTCCAGGGCGCAGTTCAGGGCGGTCTGGCCGCCCATGGTCGGCAGCAGCGCGTCCGGACGCTCTTTCTCGATGATCTTGGCAACGGTCTGCCACTTGATCGGCTCGATGTAGGTGGCGTCGGCCATGGCCGGGTCGGTCATGATGGTGGCCGGGTTGGAGTTCACCAGGATGACGCGGTAGCCCTCTTCGCGCAGGGCTTTGCAGGCCTGGGCGCCGGAGTAGTCGAATTCGCAGGCCTGGCCGATCACGATCGGGCCAGCGCCAAGAATCAGGATGCTTTTAATGTCTGTACGTTTTGGCATGGGTTTGTCACTCAAATCCGCAGGTCAGTCGGCAAGCCGTCTTGTTCAATCTGTGAAGACTTGAAGGGGTCGCCGATATCGGGACCACCCTCAAGCTTTGCAACATCAGGGCGAGCGATCAGCGTCGCTTGGCCATCTCGTTGATGAAGCGATCGAACAGAGGTGCTACGTCGTTCGGGCCAGGGCTGGCTTCAGGGTGACCCTGGAAGCTGAAGGCGCTCTTGTCGGTACGCTCGATACCTTGCAGGGTGCCGTCGAACAGCGATTTGTGAATCGCGCGAACGTTGGCAGGCAGGGTGGCTTCGTCTACCGCAAAACCGTGGTTCTGGCTGGTGATCATCACCACGCCGCTGTCCAGATCCTGGACCGGGTGGTTGGCACCGTGGTGGCCGTGACCCATTTTCAGGGTCTTGGCGCCGGAGGCCAGGGCCAGCAGTTGGTGACCGAGGCAGATACCGAACACCGGGATGTCGGTTTCCAGCACATCCTTGATCGCCTGGATCGCGTAGTCGCAAGGCTCGGGATCGCCAGGGCCGTTGGACAGGAACACGCCGTCCGGCTTCAGGGCCAGCGCTTCGGCGGCTGGAGTTTGTGCAGGCACCACGGTCACGCGGCAACCGCGCTCGACCAGCATGCGCAGGATGTTCACCTTGACGCCGTAGTCGTAGGCCACCACGTGGTACGGCAGTTCGGAGGCTTCGATGGTCGCGTGGCTGTCGGTCTTCAGATCCCAGACAGTCGAACGCCACTCGTACTTCTCTTTGGTACTGACGACTTTCGCCAGGTCCATGCCCTTGAGGCCAGGGAAGCCTTGGGCAGCGGCGATGGCGGCTTCTTCGGAAATGTTGTCACCGGCCATGATGCAGCCGTTCTGCGCACCTTTTTCACGCAGGATGCGCGTCAGGCGGCGAGTGTCGATACCGGCGATGGCCACGACGTTGTTGGCCTTCAGGTAGTCCGACAGGGACATCGTGTTACGCCAGTTGCTCGCCACCAGCGGCAGGTCACGGATGACCAGGCCAGCAGACCAGACGCGGTTGGACTCGGCGTCTTCCGGCGTGGTGCCGGTATTGCCGATGTGCGGGTAAGTCAGGGTAACGATCTGTTGGGCGTAGGAAGGATCGGTAAGGATTTCCTGATAGCCGGTCATTGCGGTGTTGAACACCACCTCACCAACGGTTTGACCGTCGGCTCCAATGGCTTCGCCGCGAAAAATGCTGCCATCAGCAAGGGCGAGTATGGCTGGCTTAGTCAAGAAGACCTCCCGTAAATAAAGCCTGAAAGGGCGATCGCAGGTTGTAAAAAAGCGGAGTGACGTATGGACACGTCACCCCGCTTCTTCACTGAATTATTCTGCGCGCTTTTAGTGGACACACTAAAGCTGTAGCTTACAGAAAAAGGCATTTTTGGTCTACCGCCAATGAGCCTTAAAGGCTGGAGAATGCGACAGGTCGTCGCTTGGCGGGGTAAAACCGGGCTCACACGCTGTGCGCGAGCCCGATTTAGGGTGCATCTTAACGCAGGTCGAGCACGTCTTGCATGTCATAAAGACCCGCTTCACGCCCGTCGAGCCACAAAGCAGCACGCACCGCACCCTTGGCGAAGGTCATGCGGCTGGAGGCCTTGTGAGTGATCTCGACACGCTCACCGTCGGCTGCGAACAACACAGTGTGATCACCCACAATATCGCCAGCGCGCACCGTGGCAAAACCGATGGTCTCGCGCTCGCGAGCACCGGTCTGGCCCTCACGACCGTAAACCGCGACTTTCTTCAGGTCGCGACCCAGGGCATCGGCAATCACCTCACCCATGCGCACGGCCGTACCGGACGGCGCATCGACTTTATGCCGATGGTGAGCTTCGGTGATCTCGATATCGACATCATCGCCCAGCACCCGGGCGGCGGTATCGAGCAGCTTCAGGCACAGGTTTACACCGACACTGAAATTGGCCGCGAAGACGATCGGGATATCCTTGCCCGCCTCTGCCAGCAACTGCTTCTCTTCAATACTGAAGCCGGTGGTGCCAATGATCATCGCCTTGTTGTGCTTGCGGCAGAAGGCGAGGTTTTTCAGGGTCACCGTCGGATGAGTGAAGTCGATCAGCACGTCGAACTCATCGACCACGCGATCCAGGTCACCCGACAGCGGCACGCCGATGCGACCGATAGCCGCCAGCTCACCGGCGTCCGCGCCGACCAGCGTACTGTCAGGACGATCCACTGCCGCCGTCAGGCCGGCACCTGGCGCCTGTTGCACAGCCTCGATCAGGGTTTTGCCCATGCGCCCGGCGGCGCCCATCACAGCTATACGTCGCATGCCTGTCTCCTTACAAATCGCCGAAGAAGCGCTTCACGCCTTCGAACCAGCCCGTGGTTTTCGGGGAATGACTGTTGTCGTCCGCCAGGGAGCTGCGGAACTCTTCGAGCATTTCACGCTGGCGACGGCTCAGGTTGACTGGCGTCTCGACTGCCACACGGCACATCAAGTCACCCGCACCGCCGCCACGCACAGGCGCAACGCCCTTGCCACGCACGCGGAACTGCTTGCCGGTCTGAGTCCCCTCAGGGATTTTCAGCTTGACTCGACCATCGAGGGTCGGAATCTCCAGCTCGCCACCCAACGCCGCATCGACGAAGCTGATAGGCACTTCACAGAACAGATGCTTGCCGTCACGCTGGAAAATCGAGTGCTCGCGCACGTTGATCACCACGTACAGATCGCCGGTTGGCCCGCCCTGGGCACCCGCCTCGCCCTCGCCCGACAGGCGAATGCGGTCACCGGTATCGACACCGGCCGGCACTTTGACCGACAGGGTCTTGTACTCTTCGACACGACCTTCGCCATGGCAGGAATCGCAAGGATCGGAAATGATCTTGCCCTGGCCGTGGCAACGCGGACAGGTTTGCTGCACCGAGAAGAACCCTTGCTGCATGCGCACCTGGCCGATACCGCCACAGGTCGGGCAGGTCACCGGCGAAGAGCCTTTCTTGGCACCCGAGCCGTCACATGGCTTGCAGTTGACCAGTGTCGGAACGCGAATATTCACGCTGGTGCCACGCACCGCTTCTTCCAGGTTCAGCTCCAACGTGTAACGCAGGTCGCTGCCTCGCTGGGCACCACCGCGGGAACCACCGCGACCGCCACCGAAGAAGTCGCTGAAGACATCACCAAAGATGTCCGAGAAGTTCTGGCCACCGAAACCGGCGCCGCCACCACCCATGCTCGGGTCGACACCGGCATGACCGTACTGGTCGTAGGCCGCACGCTTGCTGGAATCGGAGAGCACTTCGTAGGCCTCGTTGGCCTCCTTGAACATCTCTTCCGACGCCTTGTCATCAGGATTACGGTCCGGGTGATGCTTCATCGCCAGGCGACGGTAGGCCTTTTTCAGGTCCGCCTCGCTTGAACCTCGCTCAACACCCAATACTTCGTAATAGTCACGCTTTGCCATAAGTCTCTGCACTCTTGAGGACGTTCGACAAACCTCTCCTGAGCCTCGTCAAACTCGTTGAGCCCCAATACAGGCCCGGACCCAACTCACGTCAATTCAACGATCCTGGTCTTTGTTTCAATGTGGCACTTTCGGCTCGGAAAGCAGGAGCATTCCCGACCATGCCGCCAACAAGCGAACCGTGTCGCATGCTGTAAAAATTCGCTGACTCCAGACACGCCAACGCGGGAGCAAGCTCCCGCGCGGCGACATCCTACCAGTCACCGCCTGAAGGCAGTCAACCGGCCGACCAACAACTTACTTGTGGTCTTTTACTTCTTCGAACTCAGCATCGACAACGTCGTCTGCCTTTTGCGCCTTGTCGTCGTGCGGTGCCGCGCCTTCAGCAGGCTGAGCCTGTTCGGCGTACATCTTCTGCGCCACTGGAGCGGAGACTTTCGACAGCTCTTCAACCTTGGCTTCGATAGCAGCCTTGTCGTCGCCTTTTACAGCGGCTTCCAGGGCAACCACGGCAGCTTCGATCGCAGTCTTCTCTTCAGCGCTTACCTTGTCGCCAGCGTCAGCGACCATTTTGCGCGTCGAGTGAACCAGTGCATCACCCTGGTTACGGGCAGCGGCCAGCTCTTCGAACTTGCGGTCTTCCTCGGCATTGGCCTCGGCGTCACGCACCATGCGCTCGATCTCTTCATCGGACAGGCCGGAGTTGGCCTTGATCACGATCGACTGAGTCTTGCCGGTGGCCTTGTCCTTGGCGCCTACATGCAGGATGCCGTTAGCGTCGATGTCGAAGGTCACTTCGATTTGTGGCACGCCACGTGGTGCTGGTGGAATCTCGGCCAGGTCGAACTTGCCCAGGGACTTGTTCTGTGCAGCCTGCTTACGCTCACCTTGCAGCACGTGAATGGTCACGGCGCCCTGATTGTCGTCGGCAGTCGAGAACACTTGCGATTTCTTGGTAGGAATCGTGGTGTTTTTCTCGATCAGCGCAGTCATCACGCCACCCATGGTTTCGATACCCAGGGTCAGCGGGCTAACGTCCAGCAGCAGAACGTCTTTCACGTCACCGGCCAGTACCGCACCCTGGATGGCAGCACCCATGGCAACAGCTTCGTCCGGGTTCACGTCTTTACGTGCTTCTTTACCGAAGAACTCGGTCACCAGCTTCTGAACCAGAGGCATACGGGTCTGACCGCCGACCAGGATCACGTCGTTGATCGCGCCAACGTCGATACCGGAGTCTTTCAGCGCAATGCGGCAAGGTTCGATAGTGCGTTGAACCAGGTCTTCAACCAGCGCTTCCAGCTTGGCGCGGGAGATCTTCACGTTCAAGTGCTTAGGACCGGTAGCGTCTGCAGTGATGTACGGCAGGTTGACGTCGGTCGACTGAGCGGAAGACAGCTCGATCTTGGCTTTTTCAGCGGCTTCTTTCAGGCGCTGCATCGCCAGCGGATCACCCTTGAGGTTCATGCCGCTTTCTTTCTTGAATTCGTCGACGAGGTAGTCGATCAGACGAATGTCGAAGTCCTCACCACCCAGGAAGGTGTCGCCGTTGGTGGCCAACACTTCGAACTGGTGCTCGCCATCGACTTCAGCGATCTCGATCACGGAAACGTCGAAAGTACCGCCACCCAGGTCATAAACGATCACGGTGTGATCGCCCTTGGCCTTGTCCATACCGTAAGCCAGAGCAGCCGCGGTTGGTTCGTTGATGATACGTTTCACGTCCAGGCCCGCGATGCGGCCGGCGTCCTTGGTCGCCTGACGCTGGCTGTCGTTGAAGTAGGCCGGAACGGTGATCACCGCTTCAGTCACTGGCTCGCCGAGGTAGTCTTCGGCGGTCTTCTTCATCTTCTTCAGGATTTCAGCCGAGATTTGTGGCGGCGCCATCTTCTGGCCGTTCACTTCAACCCAGGCGTCACCGTTGTCAGCCTTGGCGATCTTGTACGGAACCATCTTGATGTCTTTCTGCACGACTTCTTCGTCGAACTTGCGACCGATCAGACGCTTCACGGCGTACAGGGTGTTATGCGGGTTGGTCACAGCCTGACGCTTGGCGGACTGGCCGACCAGGATTTCGCCATCGTTGGCGTAAGCGATGATCGACGGCGTGGTACGCGCGCCTTCGGCGTTTTCAATAACTTTGGCTACGCCGTTTTCAAGCACGGAGACGCAGGAGTTGGTGGTCCCCAGGTCGATACCGATAATTTTGCCCATGTTCACTCTCCCGAAACTTTGGATTTGGTTGCCGCAGCAGTGGTGGCTAACTGCGGTAGCACTTAAACGCTTGACTTCTAAATGGGGGCCTTGCGGCTAATTTCAAGCCTGCTCGTCAATAGAAGGCGAAACTGGCGCCGGAGCCTTGCTGACCACGACCATCGCCGGGCGCAGCAGGCGACCGTTAAGCTGGTAGCCCTTCTGGAACACCTTGAGCACGCTGTTTGGCTCGAGGTCAGCGCTTTCCTGCATGGCCATTGCCTGATGAAGAACGGCGTTGAACGGCTCGCCATGCGGATCGATCGCTTCCAGCTGATAACGCTTCAGGGTGTCCTGGAACATTTTCAGGGTCAGCTCGATGCCTTCACGCATCGGACGAATGCTTTCGTCATCCGGGCTGGACAATTCCAGGCCACGCTCCAGGCTGTCGATGATCGGCAGCAGGTCGCCGGCGAATTTTTCCAGCGCGAACTTGTGAGCTTTTTCTACATCCTGCTCGGCGCGACGGCGGACGTTCTGCAGATCGGCGGCTACACGCAAAGCCTGATCCTGCGCACCTGCCAGTTGCTCTTCGAGCACTTGTACACGAGCCGCCAGGTCATCACCCGAAGCCTGGGAAGCCTGATCGGCGTCTAGATTTTGCGTATCCACTGTCTGTTCGTCAGCCATAGAATTCTCCTTTCAATATCGTCCGCGAGCCTGACTCGCGCTTCTGTCCAGCTATATGGGGCCGCAAAATCCGGCTTCAAGGGCTGATCAAACATTAACCCTACAAAAAACAGCTGCATTGTCATTCCCCTCCGCGCTAAGGATTTCGTCGGATCAAGCAAATCGAGCTAACGAGGGGCATTGTCAGCCGCAAATAAAACACTGTATAAATAACCAGACCTAAAGCCTGGGAGCGGCCTTCATGCTGGTGCACCTGTCCGTACATAACTACGCCATCGTTGAACATCTCGATCTTGAACTCGATCGAGGCATGAGCGTGATCACAGGGGAAACCGGCGCCGGCAAGTCGATCATGCTCGACGCCCTGGGCCTGACCCTCGGCGATCGAGCCGACAGCGGCGTGGTCCGCCCCGGCGCAGACAAAGCCGACATCCTGGCAACCTTTGACCTGGCCGACATCCCGGAAGCCAGCGCCTGGCTCGCCGAACGCGACCTCGAGAACGACGGCCCGTGCATCCTGCGCCGAGTCATTACCGCCGAAGGGCGCTCGCGCGGCTACATCAACGGCACCCCCTGCCCGCTGGGCGACCTCAAGGCCCTGGGCGAACTGCTGATCGACATCCATAGCCAGCATGAACACCAGTCCCTGCTCAAGACCGATACCCATCGCCGCCTGCTCGACGAATACGCCGGTGCCACGGACCTTGCCCGCCAGGTGCACCTGGCCGCCCAGCGCTGGCGCCAGACTCACCAGGAGCTTGAGCGACTGTCCAACTCCGGCGACGAGCAGCGCGCTCGCCATCAGTTGCTCAGCTACCAACTTGAAGAGCTTGAAAACCTTGGCCTCGGCGACAACGAGCTGGAGCAGTTGGAACAGGAACACAAGAACCTGACCAACGCGGAAACCTTGCTGGGTATCTGCCGGCAAGTGGTCGAACAATGTAGCGAGAGTGATTCCGGCAATGTCCTGAACGCCCTGACTGCAAGCCTTAATCGCCTGTCGAGCGTGAACAACTCGATTGGCGCGCTGGGCGAAGCCAGCAGCTTGCTGACCAGCGCGCAGATCCAGGTTGAAGAAGCCGTGGGTGAGCTGAACCGCTTCCTGGATAACTTCGACGCAGACCCGGCGCGCCTTCAATACCTGGAAGAACGCCTCGATGCGATCTACACCATGGCACGCAAGCACCGCATCCAGCCAACCGAGGTCGCAGAGATGCAACAGCGGTTACTGGATGAAATCGAAACCCTGAACGCCAACGATGAATCCATCGAGCGACTGAGTGATGAGCTGGCGTCTTATGCCCGTCATTATCAGGAGAAGGCTCGAGAGTTGAGCGACCTGCGCCACCAAGCCTCCAGCAGCCTGGCCAACGCGGTGGAACAGGAGATCCAGCGCCTGGGCATGCCCGGAGGGCGCTTTGCCATTGAGCTGCGACCGAACAGCAGCAATGAATTGCTTCCGAACGGACTCGAACAGGTGGAACTGTTGGTTAGCGCTAACCCGGGGCAGCCATTAAAAGCCCTGGCGAAGGTGGCATCGGGTGGCGAACTGTCGCGTATCAGCCTGGCGATCCAGGTAATCACCGCGCAAACGTCCCGGGTCCCGACCTTGGTGTTCGACGAAGTGGACGTCGGCATTGGCGGACCGACTGCAGAAATCGTCGGCCAATTGCTGCGCAGGCTTGGTGAACGCGGGCAGGTCCTGACGGTCACGCACCTGCCCCAAGTTGCCGCACAAGGGCATCAGCACCTGTTCGTGCACAAAGTCCGGGGCGAAGATGCCACTCGCACGGCCGTCTCCAAATTAAGCAAGAACGATCGCGTAGAAGAAGTGGCGCGAATGCTGGGCGGGATCGATCTCACCAAGGAATCCCTGGCTCACGCCAAGAAAATGGTCGTCACTGCAAAAATCTAAAACGAATCCATGTAGGAGCTGCCGAAGGCTGCGATCTTTTGACTTTGTCCATACAAACGCAAAGATCAAAAGATCGCAGCCTTCGGCAGCTCCTACAGAACCGTTTGCAAACCGCACAAGCGGCAGAAAGCACGAAGGCGACCCTGGGGTCGCCTTCGTTCGTTTCGCGAACCCTGGGCTCGCGCGACATGCTTACTTTTTCTTGCGCACGTACAACACAAGATTGTGATCAACCATCTCGAAACCGTACTTGTCGACGATGGCTTTCTGCAGGCGCTCGATTTCTTCGTCGAAGAATTCGATCACTTCGCTGGTTTCGACGTTGACCATATGATCGTGATGCTTGCCGTCGTCCAGTTCGAAGACCGCATGGCCTCCGTCGAAGTTGTGCCGCACCACAAGTCCAGCCGCCTCGAACTGGGTCAGTACACGGTAAACCGTGGCCAGACCGACGTCCTCGCCAGCCTCCATCAATGCCTTATAGACATCCTCGGCACTCATGTGGCGCTGCTCGGCAGAGTCGAGCATTTGCAGAATCTTGACCCGTGGCAGGGTCACTTTGAGGCCGGCTTTGCGTAGTTCGCTATTTTCAACCATGGTCAGCTTTCTCGCGATGCTGCTTCGCAGCTTCTCTTAATGCGGGTATGATCGGCGTTTACGTTGTCCCAGCCAAGATAGTGGAAGTCGCCCACCGATGCAAAACACCAAGCTCTTGCTAACCAGTTTCACCTTTGTGGGACTGCTCGCACTCGCCGGTTGTTCATTCCCCGGGGTTTACAAAATCGACATCCAGCAGGGCAATGTCGTCACGCAGGACATGATAGACCAGTTACGCCCGGGAATGACCCGTAAGCAAGTAAGGTTTATCATGGGCAACCCCCTGCTGACCGATACGTTCCACGCCGATCGCTGGGATTACCTGTATAGCCTGCAACCGGGTGGCGGCGAACGCCAACAGGAACGCATTAGCGTTATCTTCAACTCAAATGACCAGCTTGTCAGTCTCTCTGGCGATTTCATGCCTGGCATGAGCCGCGACGAAGCCATTCTGGGCAAGGACACTGGCACCATCGTGACTGCGCCAGCAGAGCAGGTCGAGCAGCCGAAACCGGAAAAACCGGTCAAGCCTGGCTCGTTGCTCGATCAGATCCAGAAGGAAGTGGACGGTGTCGAAACCGTGCCAGTCCCGACTCCAGAACCTCTGGAAACCTCGCCGCAATAATTTGCGACATAAAAAAACCCGGCATGTCCGGGTTTTTTTACGCCTGGCATTTACCCGACTTACTGATTCCGGGCCTTGGCCTCGGCAGCCTTCGCCGCACGCAGGCGACGCACTTCCTTCGGGTCCGCCAGCAACGGCCGGTAGATCTCGATGCGATCACCTGATTGAACCGGACGACTGTCGGGATCGGCAATCACCTTGCCGAAGATCCCCACCGGACACTGCGACAGGTCCAGCTCAGGAAAAGCCTGACGCATGCCGGACTTCAACAACGCGGCGCGAACGGTGGTTCCTGCCGGCACGCTCACCGACAAGAGCAGCTGACGATCAACGGCGGCATAGACCACCTCGATTTCTATCATCGCCTCAACCATGCATTTGCTTGGCGCGCTGGCAGAACGCGTCCACCAGCGTATTCGCTGCCTGATTGAACAACGGCCCCAGGGTGGCGCGAATGATCGGCCCTGCATAATCGAACGACAGGTCCAGGCTGATCTTGCAGGCCTTCTCACCCAACGGCTTGAACACCCAAACGCCATGCAACTGGGTGAACGGCCCCTCCTCGAGGTTCATCTCGATCGACTGGCCGGGCACCAGGGTGTTGCGCGTCACGAAATGCTGGCTGAGCCCGCCCTTGGCCACGCCAACGCTCGCGCGCATATGATCGGCAGAGCTTTCCAGCACTTCAGCTGAAGAGCACCAGGGCAAAAATTCCGGATAACGCGCCACGTCGTTGACCAGGTCATACAGCGCTTGCGCGGGGTACGGCAGCAACGCCGAACGTGAAATGTGTGTCGTCATGTCAGCGTCACTTCCAGAGCTGGGCGGCAAACACTATGAGAATGCCGATTGGCGCCACATAGCGCATCAAGAACAAGGACAAGGCAAACAACATCGGGCTTCGCATCGACAGCTCATCACGCACTGCTTCACGCCCCATTACCCAGCCTGCAAATACCACGAAACACAATCCACCGAGCGGCAGCATGATCCGTGAGGTGAAGAAATCGATCACGCCAAAGAAGTCCAGACCACCCGCCGCACCCCATTGATAGAGGTGAAACAGCCCGTCTTCGCTCACGAAAAACTTGGCTTGTTTCCAGACATTGAAGGAAAACACGGTACCCAGACCGACAAACCAGCAACTGAAGGCCAACCAGAAGGTGACCCAGGTTCGACTGATTTTCAAGCGCTCCACCAGGTAAGCCACCATGGGTTCGAGCAAGGATATGGCCGAACTCCAGGCTGCAATCGCGACCAGCACGAAGAACACTACGCCCATCAACTGGCCAAACGCTACGTTGCCAAAGGCATATGGCAGGCTGACAAACATCAGGCCAGGGCCTTCGCTTGGGTTCAACCCTCCGGCAAATACAATCGGAAACAGCGCCAGGCCAGCCACCAGGGACACAAAGGTATCCAGCAGCGCCACGCCAACGATGGTCCCGGAGATCGACGAATGCTTGGGCATGTAGGCGCCGTAGATCATGATCGAACCGACACCGACGCTCAGGGAAAAGAAGGCGTGCCCCATGGCCGGCAGCAAGCCGTCGAGGACTTTTTCCGGGTGGAAGTCGAACATGAAATGCACGCCTTCCATGAAATGCCCGGTGGTCATGCTGTAGCCCAGCAACACAAGGATCATCACGAACAGCAACGGCATCATGATCCGCAGACTGCGTTCAAGCCCCGCGACCACGCCTTTTGCGATCACCACCGCAGACAGCAGCATAAAAATCGTGTGCCAAAGTGTCAGGCGCCAGGGATCGGCAATCACATTGCCAAAGTACGCCCCCACCTGATCGGGAGTCGCTCCCTGGAAGTCGCCACGACCCATATCGATGATGTAGTCCAGCGACCAGCCGCCGACGACACTATAGAAAGACAGGATCAACAATGCCGTGATCATTCCGGCAAAAGCACCCCAGGACCATTTTGTCGAATGGCCCGCTTCCAGCGCCAGCACCTTCAAGGCATTGGCCGGGCTCTGCCGGGCACGCCGGCCAATCAGGGTTTCGGCGAGCATGACCGGCACGCCGATCAAGGCGATACAGGCCAGGAACATCAGCACGAAAGCGCCGCCGCCGTAGACGCCAACCATGTAGGGGAATTTCCAGATACTACCCAGGCCCACGGCCGAACCGGTCGCGGCGAGTATGAAAACCCAACGGCTAGCCCAACTGCCGTGGACAGAAACCTTGTCTGTCGACATCTATATTACGACCAAGCGTTCAAAAAAGAGGCCGCATTGTCCGGGATTCAATCAACCTGCTCAAGCATGTAGCAATCCCGTAGCCGACTCGCGTGCAACTCCCTATAATGCCGCCCCTATGGCTAAACAGAAGAAACACCCAACAGGGACCATCGCGCAAAATAAAAAGGCGCGACACGATTACTTCATCGAACATCGGTTCGAGGCTGGTCTGGTCCTGGCCGGCTGGGAAGTAAAAAGTCTGCGGGCAAGCAAGTTGCAACTGGTTGACAGTTACGTACTGCTCAAGGATGGCGAAGCCTGGCTGCTCGGCAGTCATATCACGCCCCTGACGACCGCCAGCACCCACGTCATCGCCGATCCGGTGCGCACGCGAAAATTGCTGCTCAACCGGCGGGAGCTGGAAAAGCTCGCCGCTGCCGTGCAGCAAAAAGGCTACGCCTGCGTGTGCCTGTCCTGGTACTGGAGCAAGCACATGGTCAAGTGCGAAATTGCTCTGGGCAAGGGCAAGAAGGAATACGACAAGCGCGACACCGAGCGCGAACGCGACGCCGGGCGCGAATTGCAGCGCGCGGTGCGCAACAAGGGCAAGGAAGATTAATTCCTTGCACTGATCGTTCCCACGCTCTGCGTGGGAATGCATCCCGTGACGCTCCGCGTCACAAAGCGAATGCAGAGCGTCCATTGCCGCATTCCCACGCAGAGCGTGGGAACGATCACCAGCTGACTACATCCCCTTGCGCCGCTCCGCCCGAGCCACGCGCTGCACTTCCTGACGCACCTCCTCCAGCACCTCCTGCACATACAGAATGTGTCGACTGGAGACTTCCCGGGCCTGTTCCGCCCTGCCTTCGATAATTGCCTGATACAGCTCCCGGTGCTGCGTAATCAGCATGTCGCGGGTCTCTGTACGCTGCTTGTACATGCCGCCAATGTTCGTGACCACGTTGCGCTTGAGCAGGTCGAACAACCCGCGAATGGTGTGCAGAAGCACCGCGTTATGACTGGCTTCGGCAATCGCCAGATGAAAATTTGCATCCGCCGCGCCCTCCTCCGCCCGACTGACTTCATCGTGACGCGAATAGCAGTCCTGCAATTGATTGAACGCGGCAGCCAGTCGCTCGCGGTCAACGTCGGTGGCACGTAGCGCTGCGTAATAGGCGCAGGACGCTTCCAGCGTGTGGCGAAACTCCAGCAGATCGCGCTGCGCTTCGGGGTTGCTTTCCAGCAGATGCAACAGCGGATCACTGAACGTCGTGCCCAGGGATTCCACCACATAATTGCCGCCACCTTGACGGCTGATCAGCAGCCCCTTGGCGGTCAATTTCTGAATAGCTTCGCGCAACGAAGGTCGAGAGACACCAAATTGCTCGGCCAGCGCGCGTTCCGCCGGCAGGCGTTCACCGGCTTTCAGCGTGCCCTCAAGGATCATGCCCTCGAGCTGCTCGACAATATCGTCAGACAAACGGCGCTGCCGAACCTGATCAAACCCCATAACTCGATTTCTCCACCATCCCGACGGCGCGCCGGGGCTCTATTCTGGCCTATCCAGGCTACGCAGGCACCTGCCAAGCGACCATTACCCAAACGGGCCAGACCTTCTGCAAATCCCTGCCTACGACAAAAGTTTTAGGGCGGCAAATTGACACACCGCCTACAACGCTTTTACCCTAGCCAACAGCGATTGTAAATTGGTATTACCAATTAACCAAGAACGCTGATCAGTGCCTGACCAACAACAATTAGGGGCCACCCCATATGCAAACCTGGCAACAGCTCTACAGCCCACTCGGCAGCCTCGGCCTGTCCGCACTCGCAGCCGTTATTCCCATCGTGTTTTTCTTCCTGGCCCTGGCCGTGTTCCGCCTCAAAGGACACGTGGCTGGCAGTATCACCCTGGCCTTGTCGATCCTGGTGGCAATCATTGCCTTCAAGATGCCAGTCGACATGGCGTTCGCCGCCGCCGGGTATGGTTTCGCCTACGGCCTGTGGCCAATCGCCTGGATCATCGTGGCGGCCGTGTTCCTCTACAAACTGACGGTCAAGAGTGGCCAGTTCGAAGTGATCCGCAGCTCGGTGCTGTCGATTACCGACGACCAGCGCCTGCAAGTCCTGTTGATCGGCTTCTGCTTCGGCGCCTTCCTCGAAGGTGCGGCCGGTTTCGGCGCACCGGTGGCGATTACCGCCGCACTGCTCGTAGGGCTGGGCTTCAACCCGCTGTACGCCGCGGGCCTTTGCCTGATCGCGAACACCGCGCCGGTCGCCTTCGGCGCCCTGGGTATTCCGATCATCGTGGCCGGGCAAGTGACCGGCATCGACGCCTTCAAGATTGGCGCCATGACCGGTCGCCAGTTGCCGCTGCTGTCGTTGTTCGTGCCATTCTGGCTGGTTTTCATGATGGATGGCCTGCGCGGCGTGCGTGAAACCTGGCCGGCAGCGCTGGTCGCGGGTTTGAGCTTTGCCGTGACCCAATACTTCACCTCCAACTTCATCGGCCCGGAACTGCCGGACATCACGTCAGCCCTGGCCAGCCTGGTTTCCCTGACTCTGTTCCTGAAGGTCTGGCAGCCAAAACGCGCCGCCGGCCAACACATCGTCGGCGCCGTCTCGGCTTCCGTGGTCAGCGCCAGCGTCGGTGGTTTCGGCCAGAAGCGCACCACCGTGGCTTCGCCTTACAGCCTCGGGGAGATTTTCAAGGCCTGGTCGCCGTTCCTGATCCTGACCGTGCTGGTGACCATCTGGACGCTCAAGCCATTCAAGGCGATGTTTGCCGCGGGCGGCTCGATGTACAGCTTCGTGTTCAATTTCGCCATCCCGCACCTGGACCAGTTGGTAATCAAGGTGGCACCGATCGTGGCCGCGCCGACTGCCCTTCCGGCGGTGTTCAAGCTTGACCCGATCTCCGCCACCGGCACCGCGATTTTCTTCTCGGCGCTGATCTCGATGCTGGTCCTGAAGATCAACCTCAAAACTGGTCTGACCACTTTGAAAGAGACCTTCTACGAACTGCGCTGGCCGATCCTGTCCATCGGCATGGTGTTGGCCTTCGCGTTTGTCACCAACTACTCGGGCATGTCGTCGACCATGGCCCTGGTCCTGGCCGGTACAGGCGCAGCCTTCCCATTCTTCTCGCCGTTCCTCGGCTGGCTGGGCGTGTTCCTGACCGGCTCCGATACCTCGTCCAACGCGCTGTTCAGTTCGTTGCAGGCGACCACCGCCCACCAGATCGGCGTCAACGACACCTTGCTGGTGGCAGCGAACACCAGCGGTGGCGTGACCGGCAAGATGATCTCGCCACAATCGATCGCCGTGGCCTGTGCGGCAACTGGCCTGGTGGGCAAGGAATCGGACCTGTTCCGCTTCACCCTCAAGCACAGCCTGTTCTTTGCAACGATTGTCGGCCTGATCACCCTGGCCCAGGCCTACTGGTTCACCGGCATGCTGGTGCACTAAGCGCTATAAGCGACATGGAAAAACGACGCCGGGCCACGACCCCGGCGTCAGCTATTCACTACCCGGTCTGCAAGGCTGCTGAAAGATTTTCTCTCTATATTCAGTGGCCTCGACGGACGGATAACCGGCCGAGAGACACGCCTGATGAGCGAGCTTTTTTACAACGCTGTGCCGAATGCGACCCGTGTCGCCCCGCCACTGCCCGAGCCTCGGCAATACCCCAGCGAGAAACCTCAACGGGTGTACCTGTTCGGGACCTGCGTAGTGGATCTGTTCTACCCGCAAGCCGGAATGGACGCGATCCACCTGCTGGAACGCGAGGGCATTCGTGTCGAGTACCCGCAAGGGCAAAGCTGCTGCGGTCAACCGGCCTACACCTCGGGCTACACCGAGCAGGCCAGGACCGTCGCGCGCTCGCAACTGGCGCTGTTCGCCGGGGATTATCCGGTGGTGGTACCTTCGGGTTCCTGCGCGGGCATGTTGCGTGAACACTATGCCGACTTGTTCAAGGATGAGCCGGACACCTTGCAACAGGTTCAGGCACTGGCTGCCAGGACCTATGAACTGGCCGAGTTTCTGTTGTTTGTCTGCAAGGTGCAGTTCAAGGACAGCGGTATGCCGGTGAAGGTAGCGTTGCACACGTCGTGTTCGGCACGCCGTGAGATGAACACCCACCTGCACGGCCGCGAGCTGTTGTCGCAACTGGGCAACGTGGAGCGGGTCGAACACAGCCACGAAAGCGAATGCTGTGGCTTCGGTGGGACTTTCAGCGTCCGTATGCCAGATATTTCCGGGGCGATGGTGGCTGACAAGACCCGCTCGTTGAAAGAATCCGGCGCGCACCAGGTACTCAGTGCCGACTGCGGTTGCCTGATGAACATCAACGGCTCGCTGGAGAAACAGAAGGAAGCGCTGCGCGGTCAACACCTGGCCAGCTTCCTCTGGCAGCGTACCGGAGGTGCCCAATGAGTGCCGCCGAGATTATTCCTACGGTCGCCGTAGAAGAAGACTTTCGCACCCGGGCGCACGAGGCGCTGGGTGACGCGCAATTGCGGGGCAACTTCCGCAAGGCGATGGATTCACTGATGACCAAACGGGCAGCGGCTTTCAGCGATGCTCACGAAAGAGAACATCTGCGAGCGCTGGGCAATGCTGTCCGCGCCCGTGCGTTATCGAAGTTGCCCGATTTGCTCGAGCAACTTGAACAGAACCTGACCCGCAACGGTGTGACAGTGCACTGGGCGGAAACGGTGGACGAAGCCAATGGCATCGTCCTGTCGATCATCCGCGCTCACGAGGGGCGGCAAGTGATCAAGGGTAAATCGATGGTCAGCGAAGAAATGGAGATGAACCACGTCCTCGCTGAACAGGGCATTGAATGCCTGGAATCGGACATGGGCGAGTACATCGTCCAGCTCGACCACGAGAAGCCTTCACACATAATCATGCCGGCGATCCACAAGAACGCCGGTCAGGTCGCGTCCTTGTTCCACGACAAACTTGGCGTGGAATACACCAAGGACGTTGACCAACTCATTCAGATCGGTCGCAGGGTCCTGCGGCAGAAGTTCTTCGAAGCGGACATCGGCGTCTCCGGCGTCAACTTCGCCGTGGCCGAAACCGGCACGCTGTTGCTCGTGGAAAACGAAGGCAACGGCCGCATGACCACCACCGTGCCACCGGTGCACATCGCCGTCACCGGCATCGAGAAAGTCGTAGAAAACCTGCGCGACGTAGTGCCGCTGCTGTCGTTGCTGACCCGCTCGGCCCTGGGCATCCCAATCACCACCTACGTCAACATGATCTCCGGTCCGCGCAAGGAACATGAGCTCGACGGCCCGCAGGAAGTGCACCTGGTCCTGCTCGACAACGGTCGCAGCCAGGCATTTGCCGACAGCGAACTGCGCCAGACCTTGAACTGCATCCGCTGCGGCGCCTGCATGAATCATTGCCCGGTCTACACTCGAATCGGCGGCCATGCCTACGGCGAGGTCTACCCCGGCCCTATCGGCAAAATCATCACCCCGCACATGGTCGGCCTGGCGAAAGTCCCGGATCATCCGAGCGCCTCTTCGCTGTGCGGTGCCTGCGGCGAAGTGTGCCCGGTAAAAATCCCGATCCCTTCTTTGCTGCGCCGTTTGCGCGAAGAGAACGTGAAAGCGCCGGACAGCCCGGATCAAGTGATGCGTGGCCAGGGCAGCAAGTACTCGCGCAAGGAACGATTCATCTGGAACGCCTGGGCCAGGCTCAACAGTTCACCGACGCTTTATCGCCTGTTCGCTTTGGCCGCAACTCGCCTGCGTGCCCTTACGCCGAGCAATGTCGGACCATGGACGCAGAACCACAGTGCCCCGAAACCCGCCGCCCGCTCACTGCATGACATGGCTCGCGAGCATCTGGCCAAACAGGGAGATCGTTGATGAGCGCCAAGCAAAATATCCTAACCAAGTTGCGCAAAAGCCTGACAGGCACCACGCCGGTGCCTGACAACTTCGACGTCGAACTGGTGACAAAGCCCTATACCTACACGCCAGATCAACGCATCCCGCAACTGCGCAAATTGATGGAAGCAGTGCACACGGAAATCCACCTGACTTCGGGCGAGCACTGGCCGACCCTGTTGGCAACACTGCTGCAAGACCGCCAGTTGCCCAGCCTGTTGATCGCCCCGACTACGCCGCACGGGCAACGCGTCTCGCAGCACTGGGCGAAAAATCCCGGCCTGCCGACGCTCAAGGCCTACGACCGCCCGGTTGAGGAATGGAAAGCAGAACTGTTCAACGACACCCCGGCGAGCCTGACCACCACCCTTGGCGCAATCGCCGCCACGGGCAGCCTGATTCTCTGGCCGACGCGAGAAGAACCGCGCCTCATGAGCCTGGCGCCGCCGGTGCATTTCGCCTTGCTCAAGGCCAGTGAAATCCGCGATAACTTCTATCAGGTACAACAGGAATTCGAATGGGCCCAGGGCATGCCGACCAACGCCTTGCTGGTTTCCGGCCCGTCGAAAACCGCTGATATCGAGCAAGTCTTGGCTTACGGCGCCCACGGTCCGAAAGACCTCGTGGTGTTGATCCTGGAGGACCAATGAGTCTACCGGCCGCTTTCCTGCGCGATGCGCAGCAACTGATTCCCCGGGAACGGCGTTTCGACGATCCACTGTCGACGCTGGCCTTCGGCACCGATGCCAGCTTCTATCGACTGATTCCGCAACTGATAATTCGCGTCGAGTCCGAAGACGAAGTGGTGGCACTGCTGCAACTGGCGCAGCGCGACCGGGTTCCCGTGACCTTCCGCGCTGCTGGCACCAGCCTGTCCGGACAAGCCATCAGCGATTCGGTGTTGATCGTGCTTGGGGATAACTGGAACGGTCGCGAGATCCGTGGCCAGGGCACACAAATCCGCCTGCAACCGGGGGTGATCGGCGCGCAGGCCAACGCCTGGCTGGCACCATTCGGGCGCAAGATCGGCCCGGACCCTGCGTCGATCAACGCCTGCAAAATCGGCGGAATCGTTGCCAACAATGCCAGCGGCATGTGCTGCGGCACGGCGCAAAACACTTATCACACCCTGGCGGGCATCCGTCTGGTGCTGGCCGACGGCAGCCGTGTCGATACCGAAGATGCCGCCAGTGTCGCGGCGTTTCGCGCCAGTCACGGCGACCTGCTGGAGCGTCTTGCGACCTTGGGCCGCGAGACCCGCGCCAATGCCGAACTGGCTGCAAAAATTCGCCACAAATATCGTCTGAAAAACACCACGGGCCTGTCACTCAACGCCCTGGTGGACTACGACGAGCCTGTGGATATCTTGAGCCACTTGCTGGTGGGTTCCGAAGGCACTCTGGGCTTCATCAGCGCGGTGACCTACGACACGGTGATCGATCACCCGAACAAGGCCTCGGCGCTGATCGTATTCCCGGACGTGGAAACCTGCTGCAACGCTGTCACCGTACTGAAAAGCCAACCGGTCTCAGCGGTAGAACTGCTGGACCGCCGCAGCCTGCGCTCGGTGCAGGACAAACCCGGCATGCCCGCTTTCGTACAACAGCTGTCGAATAATGCCTGCGCCCTGCTGATCGAGTCCCGCGCGGCATCGACCTCTTTGTTGCACGAGCAACTGGCGCAAATCATGGCGTCACTGTCCTCGTTCCCGGTAGAGAAACAAGTCGATTTCACCGAAGACCCACTGGAAAACGCCCGACTCTGGGCAATCCGCAAGGACACCTTTCCCGCCGTCGGCGCGGTGCGCAAAACCGGGACCACAGTAATCATCGAGGACGTGACCTTCCCGGTGGAACAACTGGCGACCGGCGTGAACCGCCTGATCGAGCTGTTCGACAAACATCACTACGACGAAGCGATCCTTTTCGGACACGCCCTGGAAGGTAATCTGCACTTCGTCTTCACCCAAGGCTTCAACAATCCGCAGGAAGTCGCACGCTACCAGGCGTTCATGGACGACGTGGCGCAACTGGTGGCGGTCGAGTTCGGTGGTTCGCTCAAGGCCGAGCACGGTACCGGGCGCAACATGGCACCCTTCGTCGAACTGGAATGGGGCAGCGACGCCTACCAGTTGATGTGGCAGCTCAAGCGCCTGCTCGATCCCAACGGCATTCTCAATCCGGACGTGGTGCTCAGCGAAGACCCACAAATCCACCTCAAGCACCTGAAGCCGCTGCCAGCCGCCGACGAGATTGTGGATAAGTGCATCGAATGCGGCTTCTGCGAACCGGTTTGCCCCTCCAAAGGCCTGACCTTGAGCCCGCGCCAGCGTATCGTGATCTGGCGTGACATCCAGGCGAAGAAACGCGCCGGGGTCGATACCCGCGAACTCGAAGCTGCCTTTGAATACCAGGGCATCGATACCTGCGCCGCCACCGGTCTTTGTGCCCAACGTTGCCCTGTAGGCATCAACACCGGCGAGCTGGTGAAAAAGCTTCGTGGGCAGCACGCTACCCATAGGAAAACTGCCACCTGGCTTGAAGGCAATTTCGCCACGGCGCTGCAAGGGGCGCGCTTCACCCTCCACGTGGCCAACGGTGCACGGATGTTGCTGGGCGCACCACGCCTGGCAAAACTGTCGGCAACGCTGACCCGCTTGTCCAAAGGCCAGGTCCCGCAATGGACCAACGCCATGCCGCAGCCGGAAAAAGCTATTCGCTTCAGTCCGGCGGTGACCGACGAACGCCCGCGCGTGGTGTATCTGGCAGCCTGCGTTTCACGAGCCATGGGCCCGGCTGCAGGCGACAAGGAGCAAATGTCGCTGTACGACAAGACCCGTGGCCTGCTGGAAAAAGCCGGTTATCAGGTGGTTTTTCCCGACAATCTGGATAACCTCTGCTGCGGCCAGCCCTTCGCCTCCAAGGGTTATGCCGAACAGGCCGAACACAAACGCCAGGAACTGATCGGCGCCCTGCTCCACGCCAGTCGTGGCGGGCTCGATCCGATTTACTGCGACACCAGCCCCTGCACCTTGCGCCTGACCCAGGACCTCGGCGATGTGCGCCTGGACCTATACGATCCGGTACGTTTCATTCGCACACACTTGATGGATCGACTGCAATTCACACCGCAGGAAGCCCCCATTGCCGTGCATGTCACCTGCAGCACCCAGCATCTGGGCGAAAGCCAGGCGCTGATCGATCTGGCGCGCAAGTGCAGCAATAACGTGGTCATCCCCGAGGGTATTCACTGCTGCGGGTTTGCCGGCGACAAAGGCTTCACCACCCCGGAGCTGAACGCACATTCGCTGCGTACCTTGAAGGATGCGGTGCAGTATTGCAGCGAAGGCATTTCTACCAGCCGCACCTGTGAAATCGGCCTTAGCCAGCACGGCGGGATCGATTATCACGGGCTGGTCTACCTGGTGGACCGCGTAACCCAAGCCCGCCCGGCCCTGTAGGAGCGAGCATGCTCGCGATGGACGTCAACGATAACGCGTGCTGCCTGGATAAACGCGGCGCCTTCGAGTCCATCTCGAGCGAGTTCGCGCTCCTGCAAATTCTTTCCCCACACAAAACGCAAAAAAAAACCGAATTCCTGCGCCCGGCTATAGTCATTTAGCTAGGCCCTGTAAACGAGCTTATAACCACCTCGGACGGCAGCCCGATCTACCGGCAGCACCGAGCCCTCATGCGCAAGGAGATTCCCATGAAGCACTCTGCAATAGCTGGATTGTTCATTTCTGCTGCACTGTTGGCCTCGCCGGTGTTTGCGGCGGATAAAGATCTTTGTGACGCGCAGGTTCAAAAGCTGGACGACGCAATCACCACCGCACCCGCCGTATCCGAGAACTCCATGGATAACGCGAAAACCGCGCTGGCTGATGCGAAAAAGGCCCAGGCAGCCGGTAACGACAAGGACTGCATCGAAATCTCCGGTCAGATGCTGGAGAAAATTCAGCAGCGCAGCCCTACCAAAAAGTGAACACAGGTAAGGCCAACCTTCGGGTTGGCCTTCCGCGCCTCATTGGCGTACACTGTACTGGCTTGTTGCTCAACGAGATTTTCGGGCAATGAGTTCGGGGCCGTTTAGGATTCGACGCCGGTTGCGAAACTTTAGGTGCATGCCGAGTTGGTAACAGAACTCGTAAATCCACTGTTGCAACTACTTATAGTTGCCAATGACGAAAACTACGGCCAGGAATTCGCTCTCGCTGCGTAAGCAGCCTTAGCCCTGAGCTTCTGGTACCTTCGGGTCCAGCAATCACCAGGGGATGTCTGTAAACCCAAAGTGATTGTCATATAGAACAGAATCGCCGTGCAGTACGTTGTGGACGAAGCGGCTAAAACTTACACAACTCGCCCAAAGCACCCTGCCCGTCGGGTCGCTGAGGGTTAACTTAATAGACACGGCTACGCATGTAGTACCGACAGCGGAGTACTGGCGGACGGGGGTTCAAATCCCCCCGGCTCCACCAAATGATCAAAAAAAGACGTCCACGGACGTCTTTTTTGTGCCTGCGATCCAGTAAATACGCGGCCTCCAGCGCTTTTGCGGTCCTCTAAGATTTTTTGAGTTCCAGCCATTCGGGTATTCCAAACGGTATTCCAGCTCATCCGGTGCTAATCTTTGGAATACCGAATCAGTGCCTGAGGACAATCTCATGCCTGCCCAAAACCTCCGCCTCTCCGATCGACAACTCAAGGGAGTCAAACCCGCGTCCAAGGATTACGTCCTCACTGACGGTGACGGTTTGCAGCTCCGCGTACGCAGCAACGGCTCGTTGCTGTGGAATTTCAACTACCGCGAACCGCTCACCAAAAAGCGCATCAACATCGGCTTCGGGACCTACCCCGAACTGTCACTGGCGAACGCACGAAAGAAGGCAGTCGAGGCGCGCGAGCTGCTCGCCCAGGGCATCGATCCGAAGGTGCAGCGCAATACGCTGAATGAAGCCAAGCGCGCAGAAACGGAACACACCTTCGAGAACGTAGCCACCGCCTGGTTCGAGCTCAAAAAAGACTCGGTCACCCCGGCCTACGCCGAGGACATTTGGCGATCGCTCACGCTGCACGTGCTCCCCGATTTGAAGACGACACCACTCGCGAAAATTACCGCGCCGATGGTGATCGAGCTGCTTCGTCCAATCGAAGCGAAAGGCAGCCTGGAGACAGTCAAGCGTCTTAGCCAGCGGCTAAACGAGATCATGACCTACGGTGTGAACTCCGGCCTGATCTTCGCCAACCCTCTCAGCGGTATCAGGGCAGTATTCAAGAAGCCCAAGAAAGAGAACATGGCCGCGCTTCCACCCGAGGAGCTCCCCGAACTTATGCTGGAGATCGCTAACGCCAGCATCAAACGCACGACCCGCTGCCTGATCGAATGGCAGTTGCACACCATGACTCGCCCTGCCGAGGCGGCGACCACTCGTTGGACAGACATCGACTTTGAGAGGCGTGTGTGGACCATCCCTCCGGAGCGGATGAAGAAGCGCCGCCCACACAGCATCCCGTTGAGTGATCACGCTGTTGCACTGTTGGAGTCACTGAAGACTCACAGCGGCCATCGCGAATACGTCTTCCCGGCAGACAGAAATCCGCGCACCCACGCCAATAGCCAGACCGCCAACATGGCGTTGAAACGCATGGGCTTCCAGGATCGGCTGGTCAGCCACGGCATGCGCTCGATGGCCAGCACCATCTTGAATGAACATGGGTGGGACCCGGAGCTCATTGAGGTCGCACTGGCGCACGTCGACAAGGATGAGGTGCGTAGCGCCTACAACCGAGCCGACTACATCGAGCGCCGGCGTCCGATGATGGCCTGGTGGAGTGAATACATCCAAAAAGCGGCCACCGGTAGCCTGCTCGCTTCGGCATACGGTCAAGCCAGAGACAGGAATGTGGTACCAATCCGCTGATTGCCGCTACAAGAGCAGTGACAACGGCGCTGACTTGGACTGCGTCGCTACTCGGCGAGATTGGTTAACAGCAGTTCCTGATTACCTTTGTGTAGAGTCAGCTAGAGCCCCATGGATTGAATCATCTCACTCTCGCTAACCGCTTCAGGCGTCACGACCGCATCCTTTAGCATCAGCTTGCCTCGAAGTAGGCGATCCAAATGAACATCGAACGAATCAAATTGCGGGTGTAGTACAGCAGGAAGATGAATGTGCACGTCTTTCTTCTGACCAATTCGATAGACTCGGTCAGATGCCTGCGCTTCCTTTGCAGGGTTCCAGTGGCGCTCCAAGTGCACAACGTGGTTGGCACCAACCACTGTCAATCCAACCCCTGCAGCTACTGGTGACATGATCATCACGTTGAAACCAGGCTTCGATTCGAAAACAGTGATCAGTTTCTTGCGAGTCAACTCGTCAGATTTCTTTGCAACTGCTGCCGTGTCACCATTGATAACAGCCACATCCAGTCCATAGATCTGGTCCAACCAAAGCTTCAGGATTCTCTGAAGCCGCTTGGTGACCATGAACAAAATGACCTTCTCTTCGTTCTGCCGGATACGATCAAGTAACTCCAGCAGCACTGCCAACTTCCCCGACTGCGCCATGTTTGCGCGCGCCTCGCTGGCATTGCTGGCCATCAGTTTTGTTTCTTCGCGAAGACACGGATGGAGCGAGATCTCACGCAACTGGGCCAATGCCGCCAGTGCAGTACCTCGCATGTCCTCGGTCGCACGTCGAGCACGAAAATCATTTAGTACTGCATCGTACGCCTGTAGCTGGGCACCCTTCATACAAACGGAAAGATGTGCCGCATGTAGCTGCTGGCCGCCCTTCGGCTGCTCCACACCGCTATGGATGGTCTTGCTGGGAAGCCCCTTCAGTTGATCTTCCTTGATGCGACGGAGCATAAACCTGCCGACGGCCTCGCGTAGCCCCGCGCCGAACTTCCGCCTTATCTCATCCTTTTCATCCTCTGCTGCGGACAGGATTGGTTTGATCCAGCTATCGCGGAACTGGCCCCATCCTCCGAGAATGCCTGGCTGCGCGGTGTCCATCAGGCACCAGAAATCCCCCAGGCTGTTCTCGACCGGTGTGCCAGTTGCCAGCAGCTTGAAATCCGCCTTCAGTCCTTTTGCCGCTCGCGTCTGCGCAGCATTGGGATTCTTGATGTTCTGCGCTTCGTCGAAGATCACCAAGCCCCAGTCAATCCTGCACAGTGAAAACTGGTAATCCCTGAGTGTCTGATAAGTGGTCAGTACAAGGCGGCGATCCATGTCCAGGCGATGTACCCCAGCCTCCGGGCCGATGGAAAGAGCGTAACGAATGGCATCGTCAGCCATCACTCCATCCTCATCAATCAGAGAAGCCAGCTGTGCCGACTCCCGCTCAGCCCCCTTGACCTTGAAGCGACTCAGATCCCTTCCCGACTGTAGTACCACGATGTCCCGGAAAGGGATGCCCTTGAAAGTCTGATTGACCTCATCCTCCCAATTCTCCAGGAGGCTTAAGGGTGCCACGACCAGAACTGGCTTCTGCGCACGTTCCGTAACTTTCTGACGGGCAAGGTATTCACCCACCGTCACCAATGACATGTAAGTTTTGCCAAGGCCCATGTCGTCGGCCAGCAGTCCACCCTGAAGCCGGTATAGATCACCATGATCATCCTGAACTGCCGACTCCAGCAGCCCAAGCATCCATTCGACACCCTCCCGCTGGTGCGGGAACGGCTGGCGAGCATAGGCTCCCCAATTAGGCTCATGCGCTGGTTTGGCCTCACTTGCCTTACACAGCAAAGCACTGTTGATCTCGTCGGCATCGTGCAGCAGTACGCTGACTCGCTCCTTCGGACCCACCGATGGCTCCTCATCAGAAGGCAAGTCGGTTTCCGGGTCTACCAAGGACCTCTCGACTTTCTTCAGCTGCTCATCGATTCGAACATGGTCGGAGATATCAATGACTTCTCCGGCGAAAATCATGCTGTCTGCGCCCTGCTCCTTGGCAGCCTTGTAGACTTCGGTGAAGCGTACCAAGTCCTCTTCGGATTGCACCAGGGTCGGAATGATCTCTGCGGGCGCCGGCCGTGAGTCAAGCGCGAACCAGTCATTCTTCCGATTGTCCAGGTCACCAAACTCCATGTGCTGGAGCTTGCCGATTCCGGTGACACGAATTGAGAAACCAAGATCGAGATTGACCAGGGCCGCATCCAGGAAAGCACTGGGAGTAGCGATGAACTCGGCCACTTTGTCAGCAGGAATACGCTTGTTACTCAGCACCTCCTTGATCGCCGCCATTTTCTGCGGCTCGAGAAGCACCACGCGATTGTCGATTCGCAAAACGCCGCCATCGGCCCCTATATCCAATTGCGACCAGCGTTTCTCTAATTGGTCCGGCGTAGAGCCATCTCCCAAGCTGGGGCTGAGCATTAGGCTGCCATCGGGCAATCGAGTTGCAATGACACCGATATTTTCAGGCACCACCACATCCAGCCTGTCGAAATGGCTGAGGTCGATACGCATACCACTACGAGCCGCAGTCTGCAGCTCGGCCATCATACGCAGATTGGCTGCCTCCCCTCGTTGCTCGGGTAGCAAATTCTGGTGGCGTTCCCAAGCCATCAAACCCATCAACTCGGCCGGGGTCAGTCGATAGGACTCTGTTGAAGTGAGAAAAAGCAGTGGCCCCTTGCGAGTGAAAGGTACTTCAACGGACTCGGATAGAACCGCCAGATCAATGCGGAAACCGCTATTCCCCGTTCTACCACCGATCTTACTGGCGAAGGTCATGTTGAAGCGTCGCGGCAGCCGAAGAATTTCCGCCTGCTCTTCATCCGTGCCTGCAACGTCCTCGGCAGCAAGATGGAATCCATTGGCCAGGGGCTCAGCTATGCCCTGCTCCTGCATCATGCGCAGAACGACCATCTGGACCTTCTGCAAGGAATTACCCTTTCCCTCCAACAACGCTGTATACGCTGTCTTGTCCAGATAGAAATTCACACCATCCGAGTCCGCCGCGTGGGAGAAGCCCTGCTGGTTACTTAGCGTTACCCCCCCTTCCCCCAGCAAGCTTTTGAAGATGTCAGCTAGTCCCATGATCATCTCACTTCCCCGCCGGCTGGCGATCCAATGCCAAAGAAACTTCTTTTTTTACCGACCAGCAGAAGCCGCTGCCTTGCTCGCACGCACTCTTTAAGGGCCCATTGAGCACCCGATTAATTTCACGTGCATCGACCCCCAGCACATTTGCCGCGTGTCGAACCTTGTCCCCCGGGTTCTCTTTGAAATACCAGAGCACCTGTAACTCAAATACTCCAAGTCGCCCTAAGTCAATGGCTACAGGTGACCGAACTACTTTCGCCGCTACCGATGCTAAAGCGGTTTTACGCAGCAATGCATTGCCCTTGTCGGACAATGACCATTGGAAGGCACCATTTTGCTGTACGTACGTTGAAAGGCTTCCGCGGAGGCTGTCCTGAATCTCATAAAAGAGCGCCTCATCTCCCTTTAAAGCCCGGCGGATATCTCCCATCAAACTTCCTGGATGATCGGCCAGATAAGTCAAAATGGACAGCTGATTATCGGTCAGCTCCTTGTCGACGGTACCAGGCACCCCCGAAGCGTGAGCGTCTTCCGTCATTACACGTGGCATAACCACACGCTGCTCCACCACAGACGCAATCGTTGATGGCTTGGTGGCTAGGGCTAAATCAGGCGTTGTGCCTTGTTGCGCCAGGGGCTCAACTCGCGCTTTCTTCCAACCCACAACCGGCATGCCGTACTTGCTCAGATATGCCTTGTACTCAGATCGGCTCAGCAGTTTCTCGATATCCACTGAAATACCGTTTTCCGCCAGGAAGTCGAATACCTTGCGTTGCCAGGAGCCATTGTGGGTTACCGCCTCGTAGGGAAGAGTCGGGTAGGCCGCCTTGTACTGCCCCGGCAACGACGTGGTCAAATCGTAATGCGAAAACTGATTGCGTTCGTAAGACTTGATCCAGTGCCCAGGCTGGCCGAGATACACCCAGATCTTGAAGCTGTGTGACCCCTCGACCAGATGGAAATCGCCGCAGTCCAGATAGATCACAGCCTTGTCGTTCATGATTGAGTCCATGCTCGCGAAGCTGGTTTTTACCTCGCCCCCGAGAATACGCTTTACGGAATGCTTGGCACTGCGACCGAGCATCAGCCTCGTGTGCCGGATCAATCCGAGCCTGAACAAACCCTCCAAAAACAATTTGCGCGCCGGGAACATTCGCTTGAGATCTTCCTTTCCCGATTCCAAGCCATACTGTTCGACTGCCTGCAGGAACAGCCGCAAGTCCTCTTTGGAGAGCCAGCCACAGACCTTGGCAATGCGCTCCTCGCCTAATGGCTTCCACCATTCACGGAAGTTCTGCGCTGAACTGGCAATTCGCGGGTCGCCGGCGAGAGTGAGGAAGAAGTTCTGCCAAGCGTCACCGGGATCGTCCCCCGCTCGGTCGATCATTATCTCCAGGGCGGCATGACCTATTCGTTTGTCGCCCTCATAAGGAGCCTTGCTCACCGAAGGTTTGAGCAACTCATCAAGCACGTCATCCCATTCTCCAGGGTGCAGCTGGCGTAGTACTTCGAGATAGTAGTGCGCGCGACAAATATCGCCATAACGCCCGACATCGAAGCCACTTAGACCAAGGGTTTCAAAGGTCTGGCCCAGCTCCTCCCCCTTACTGCGGACTGACTTCACCAAAATCAGTGGGCCATCAAGCGTCAGTAGCCACTCACCTTCCCGTCTAAGGGTTACGAGTGAATCACTACCGAATGCCTGGCGTGGCGCAGGCATTCGCTTTAGCTGGTCCAACAAATGAAGTTCCAATCGACCACGTAAGCTGCTTTCTGCCTGTTTTTCGCGCTCGTCCAAATGATCGAAATGGCGGAAGTACAGCTGGATCAGCTGGATTAACGTCAGTCGGCTAAGTCGAGGCTTCTGGTGCTCAATCAGCACATCGAGCATTCGCGCATTGAACAGTCGGAAACCTACAACTTCGTCATGCAACCAGAGCCAAGTCAGCGCCCTCGCGCCAAGTCGACGCGTCAGCAACTCTTTAAGTCCGTCGAAACGCCCGCTGCCAGCCATGTCGCGAAATCGAGCGAGCATTCGTTCGAACGCACTACTCCCCCCCACCTTGGCCTTCATCCGATTGGCCTTTTCCACTAGCCGTACCCAACCCTCAATGACTGTAGGCGGCCATTCACCGGGGCGGTTGTCTATCGGCGGCAGCTTCACTGGCCGGAATTCCCAAGCAAGGTCTTGACTGCCTCATAATCAGCACTCTGCGGCCGACGGATAGTGAAGCGGATGTCAATGCGGCGGTTAAGCCGATAATCCTCTTCACCTCGTTGCTGCTTGCTCACGGGTCGAGTCTCTGCATAACCGCTAACTGAAAACAGTGGTTCGCCATCCTGGTTACTCAGCCGGTTCAGGCGCTCAGCCTCAGGTATCTCAGTGCTCCAGAATTGCCAAAGCGAGATTGCGCGAAACGTCGAAAGCCCCCAGTTACCTTTCCCCATGAAGCCAGGAAACGGACGGTTGTCCGTATGGCCTTCGATAAAAATGGTGTCGAGATAGTTGATGCGGTCATCCTGGCTAACCACCTGATTGATGACCTCACCAATCTCCAGTGCCGTTTGTTGATAACGCGGCTGGATCTCGTAAGCGCCAGTATCGAAACCAAGTAATTCGTTGGGAATACGCAACACCGTATGGTTTTCACTAACCTCTACCTTGATGCCCCGCTGTCGCAGCTTTTCGACTGCTTCATCGAGAATCTGTTGCCGAACCGTTTCTGCCTTTTTCAGTTGCTCGACCTGCTGATCGAAGTCCGCGCTTTTCTCCATCAACTGAAGAATCAGAACAACCGAAGCGAGGATAAATAGCACTAGAAGGGCCGACATGATATCTACGAAGGACTTCCAGTACGGATCTTCATCCTCCATTGGAACGTCATTAGATTTACGCCAGCGCATCAGCGGGCCTCCAGCTCATCGACCACGTCGTTAATCACCTTCACTACGGCATGCATCTGGTTGGCAAAGCTCATAGTCTCTTTGTTCCACTGGTCCATGCGCTCATGCACCTGATCACGCACCTCGCTGGAATAATTGCGCAACCATTGTTCTGCTTGCTGCTCTATGCCTTGTACCTGGCTACGCAGCACCTCCCCTAGGGCCGTGAACTCGCCACGCACACCCGCGAGGAATTCCTGCTGATGGCTCCCCATCTCACCAAATCCGTTTCGCGCCTCGGTGGCGGCCTGTTCGAAGCGCTGTGCACTTTCCAGCAGGGCGCCTTGAAGTTGTGCCAACGCAGCGGCCTGGCTCTGTAAGTGGCCAGCCAGCTGAGCGTTCTGCTCACCCGCAGACTCGATACGATGCGTCACGCTCTCCAAGCGCTGGCCGAGCAATTCAGCCGCTTGGCGAACATTGGTCGAAAGCAGGCCGAGCTGGTTGGCACTACTATCCATATGCCGACTGCTGGTAGCGGCAGCTTCACTGGCTTGCTGTAGGCGGCCCATCAGTTGCAGATGTTGTTCAGTCATCTGCCTGCTCTGCTGCTGCGTCGCCTGAACGGCCGTGGCTATACCCTCAAGAAGCGCCTGTTGTTGCAGCGCCATGTTTTCCAACTGCTCGGTAAAACGCTGCTGACGCGATTGTTCGCGATGTTCCGCTTGCTGCCCATGGCCTGCCATCTGCTCACTGAAGTTGCCCAGCAACTTACCGACTGTGACTTCCAATGCCTGCTGCTGAGCAGAAGCGGTCTCAGCTATAGCGTTGATTTGCTGCTGGCTGGTTTGCCCTAGGCTACCAATCAATTGCTGCTGTTGGGCCAGTGAAGCGGCCTGTTGATGCTCGTGACGCTGGGCACGCTCTTGCTCACGTGTTTCTGCAGCGCCCATCTGCGAATCCAGCTGGGAGTTCATCGTCATCATCAATCGCGAGAAAACTGTCTCCAGGCTCCTGTGTTGCTCATTGCCGGCCTCGGTCATGGCCTTCAGCTGCTCACGGCTGGCGCTGGCGGACTTCTCAAGCAACGCGGACTGGCTCGCACTGGCCTCGGCCAGAGTGCGTTCGAACAACAATTGGCGCTCCTCATCCCGTCTTTCGACGGAGCTGAGTTGTATGTCCAGTTGCCCCGTCAACCCGCTCATCAGCTCATTGAAACGCGTCTCCAATTGCTGCTGGCGCTGATCAGCTGAATTGGATAGTTGCTTCAGCTGGTCCTGAAACTCTCCGTTTTGCTGACGGACAACTTCTTGTTGGCGTCCCTGCTGGTCGCTCAAACTCTGGAACAGCTGGTTGAGTTGCTGCGTCATGCTACCCACGGCGGTGTTCACATCCGCAGCAGCCTGCTGCATCAGATTGCCCTGCTCACGCCCAGCCGAGGTCAGTCCTTGTGTGAAGTTGCTTACCAACTGTTCAAGCACTTGGGTGGATTGCTGACTGGTAGTGCTGACGAGCGTCTGAATGGCAGGTGCCATTATGTTGTTCAACGCATCGGTGAGTGCCGTCTGCATCGCCTCACTCATACCTACAAGGCTTTCCTGCAGGCGATCACCGATACGTTCGTGCAATTCCTGAAGGGCTTCCTTGCTTTCGCGACTGTAATCCGCGATATGTACCAGCGACTGCTCGGCAGGAATCAGTGGATACAGCGCGTCGATCTGGTGCTGAAGATCATGTATCCGACCTAACGCCCAGCGCTCGGTAATCTTCTCGATCAAGTTCAGCACTAGGCTAAACCCAACGCCCCATACCGATGCCATGAAAGCAACAGCTGCGCCCTGGATCATCACGGAGATTCCTGCCCGTAACTGATCTACTCCTCCGCTGCTGTCTAACTTCAGCTTAGACAGGCCGATGGTCAGGCCCACAAACGTGGCCAGCACGCCCAAACCGACCAATAAACCAGGCAGCGAACCGAAAAACCGACTTCCGCTCAGGCCCGGAGCCAGAGTGCGCGCATTGAAGAAATGCTCAGCATCGAGAGTGTTGAACAACTGTTTGTGATCACTAGAGCTAACCAGGCTGTCGTCAAACTCGTGCCACAGTACACCGACTCGCTTGACCTTGAGCCCAAGCGCTTTCTGCAAGGTCTCTCGACGATTCAGGGCCAGGTTTTCACGACTCTGTCCAGCGACAAGGGTGTTCAGCGCACGCATGCGCGCCCTAAAGCTCAGCCCGCTGCGAATCAAAGAGATGACCGAATAGGTGAAAAGTGCCGCCATGATCAACCAGAACACGACACCTAGGGCCTCGGTACTACCGCTCTTCAGCAAGGAAAAGTTGGGCAACAGGTGATTCAAGAATTCCATGATATCGGTCCAGAGGATCAGCGTAAGCAGTAAGTAAGCAGCCTTTTCCACCAACACATTGGTCAGAGGCTCACACTTCTGACGATGTTTGGTTGAGGCGGGCGCAGGGTTAGTTGCAGAGTGGCGTTAGTTGATCAACCTTGGCGACAACAAGGTGTTATTTAGCAAGGGAGATGTTGAATTGCTCAACGTCGCCTCCCACAAAAAATTCAGATGCGACTTACCGCGCACGACGATAGCGCCCTTGATCAAGCCGTTTTTCTCTCGCACCGGCTTGCGCAGGCCCCATCTCCTATTGGCGATAGCCGGTGAGGTAAATTTGCTGAAGATGTCTCGTACCGAGAGCGACTTCTTGTCCATGCTGAATTCCTAGGGGACGCGGCCGAGCCAGCCCATACGAGCGTTCAGGGGCAGCGAGAAGCTGAAAAACGGCTGGGAACGCGCATTCGGTCACGAGTTCATACAGGCCGCTAGTGTGTGACTGCGATCACAATAACCACCAGATTTTCGTGCGTAAAGGTCGACGACCGTTGAAATGGAACTATTTGAGCAGAAGACTGTCCCGACGAATATTGAACCCAATCGTGAATTGCCATTTCCCAGCCATCTCGCCCTTGATGACGACTCCCGAGCGTCACAACCCAATGCATGCCGATCCGTTAGGGTGGCGACAACGGCGACACGGGCGACAGACCGCGTGGCGTCTACATCATTGCCGTCGGAGCAGATGGCGACAGTCGCCAACGCCTCCCTGCTCTTAGCCTCTCCGGCTAAGTCCCTGAGCATGGGGAGGCTTCGCATCCCCATGCTCAGGGGCTAACACTATAAAAGCGACAAACGGCCACTTTGCTAATGACTGCCACCGATCTCCAAAGCAGGCCAGACCATGTGCCTGGCAAATTTCCAGACGCTCTCCCCCGATTGACCCATACCCCTGCGACCGATAAAACAAAGCTTCAAAGCGCTGCCATCGGCAGCACCTAAGATGGCCAGAACCTTCAAGGTCATGCCGCTATCACGGTGGTTCATCCCTAAGTGCGATTCGCGCCCGGAGGCTCGCACAGTCATTCGCCAGAGTGATGGACGCCTACTTAACGATCCGCCTAGTGCGGCAACCCGCTAACCCTCAAGCCCCGCAGCAACGAGCCTGCCCGGCCAACTTTTTGCGCCAACCCTTCGCCCGTCTCTTTCTCCAGAAAAGAGACGGGCGCATCTCACACTGCTGCAGCTCTGCTCGCACGGGCCTTTGCAGCTCTCCCCCTCGTGACAATCGGCGTGACAAACGCCGCTGTCACCAGCAACAGCGCTGCAGATGATGGTGCTGCAGACCAAGGAATGGACTGCACCTGACTGACAGTCAGGCATGCCCCGGTCATCACATCGCTGCTTTTACCCGACTCAGGATCTCGCGGCACTGGTCTCGTCAGCCAGTGCAGCCTCCACCCGCCCACCGGTATCGGTGTTCAGGAGGCCAGATCATGAGATGCCCAAGCTCCCGGCCGTAAGGAGCCGTCAGTCCCGCGCTAGTGGACAAACCTCACAGGTCGCAGGGGCCTTGATCCCTGATAACACTCAACAACCGTGGCGGGATGAGTGAGGACAAAGTTGATCATCTCAGGAGAATAGCGATGCAACTGCGCGAAGCGTTCGAGCCGCCACAACCCTTGCTGGAATACCAGCAGGCACCACTGCCCTACCCGGTTGAAGCACTCGGGAAACTGTTGGCCCCTGCGGTCGAACGACTGGCCGAGGTGATCGGCGTGCCCCGCGCCATGGCTGCACAATCGGTGCTGGCCAGCGCTGCTCTGGTGAGCCAGGGTCATGCCAATGTCCAACTCGACGGCCGAACCTATCCGCTGTCCCTTTACCTGCTGACAGTGGCGTCCTCGGGTGATCGCAAAAGCGCGGTGGATCATCTGGCACTAAAGACGGCGCGCGACTGGGAACGACAGCAGTGGGCCCTGTATGCGGAAAAGCTCAAAGCTTATCGCGCCGCTACCAGCATCATGGCCAAACCCAAAACCTCAAAGAAACAAGCGGAGGCGGAAGGCAGCGAACTATCTGAGCCAGTCCCGCCGAGGCTGATCATCGGCGAACCCACCATTGAGGCCCTGATCAAAAGCTTATGCCATGGCTTGCCCAGCATGGGCTTGTTCAATGATGAAGGTGGCCAATTCTTGGGCAGCAGCACCATGAGCAAAGAGAACTTGCTCAAGGCGATCACCACCTTGTCGACACTGTGGGATGGCAGCCCCATCGACAGGGCGCGCTCCATGGCCGGAGAAAGCCTGCGTGCCTATGATCGCCGTCTCAGCCTGCATTTGATGCTACAGCCTTACTTGGCCAACCAGCTACTCAAAGACCCGGTGATCAATGGTCAAGGCATCTTGGGCCGCTGCCTGATCAGTTGGCCCGAACGTCTGGTCGGCCGGCGCTTGTACAAGGCAGTCGACCTGACGCGAGATACCAAGGTCCAGCGCTACCAAACGCGCATCATCGCCCTGCTGGACAAGCCATTGTCGCTGCACAAAGACGGTTCACTTAACCCCGCCAGGCTGGAACTGACGCCCAGCGCTCGCACTGCCTGGATTGATATTCATGACACCATCGAATGCCAGTCTGGCGAGTTCGGTGAGCTGGCGGGCGTCCAATCCGTCGCAGGAAAAGCGGCGGCGAATGTGCTGCGCATCGCCGGTGTGCTCGCGGTAATTGAAGATGCGAATGTAGTGAGTGAGGCTCATATTCAACGCGCCTCAACACTGATGGATTACTACCTGGCGGAGATCCAACGCCTGACCGAACAAGAGCCAATCAACACTTTACGTGAGGAAGCGGATCGACTGCTGCGCTGGCTGACGCAAAAAGGCTGGACCCAATTCACCATCCGCGATCTCAATCGCAATGGCCCTCGCTTTGCCCGCAAGAGTAGCCATCACACCGCCACACTGCTCGTCGAGCTGATCACGCATAACTGGCTGAACAGTCGCGATGCCAAAACTTTCGAGGTCCGCCATGTTTCGCCTCAATGACGCGGTGCGCTGCTACCAGGCGCAAAATCAATCGCAATCAGAAACACGGCGTGTCGCAGCTTCTGTCACCAGCTTGTCGCCACGCGCTAGCCCAGGAATGACGCAGGTTGTCGCCGGCGTCGCCACAGTCGCCACACCAGCTCTTGCCCCCGCCGACATCGCACTGCTGATCGAGCAACTGCGTGAGGAAGGGGCACTGCTGCAACACCAGGAGAACGCCCTCCTGATCCGCCCGACACACTGGCAGCAGGTGGACAGGCTCAGCCCCCACTGGAAAGCCCTGCTGCTCTTTCTGCAAACATACGAAAACGGTGATGACGATGGCACTGGTCGGTCGGCGTGATGGTCGCAACTTTGGCTATGGCCGCCAGCTGAGCTACGCCGGCCCACAAGCGCTCAAGGATCTGTTTGCCGGTGGCCACTTCGCCACGGTCAGAGCGCATAGCGATCGCTGGCAAGCGTTTGTGCGTTGGTGTCGGTCAGAGGACGGCCCCGGTTTCAACGATGCGCGCCAGATTGATAGGCAGACGCTGGAAGACTACGCCGCTTACCTGCGCCAGCAGATCCAGCAAGGTGAACTCTGCATCGCCACCGCACAGAACCGTCTGAGCAGCGTCAACCGTACACTCGCGGCGCTGCGCGGTGATCTGGACGTAGGGATCGCCAGCCCGAGCCAGGCGTTGGGACAACAGCGCTCGAACGTACGCACCCGTGCGCCGGATGGCCAAGACCACCAACAGGTGCAGCGAGTACTCGAGGCGCTCGGCGAACAGCAATACGAGCGGGTAGCCGCTATTGTTCTGTTGGCCCGAACAACCGGTATGCGCCTGCGCGAAGCGATCCTGGCTAACCTGCCGCGACTGCAACGCGAAGCCGAACATTTGGGCCGTATCAACATCCAGGACGGTACCAAAGGGGGCCGCTCGGGGGCATCAGCACCGCGATGGGTCATAGCCAATGAAGCGGTGAAGGCGGCGCTGCAGTTTGCTCGTCATGCGGCACCGACCGGCAGCCGCAACTTGCTGGCCCGAAACGAAAGCTACGCCGTGTTCCTGCAACATACCGTACTCCCCTCCCGCGTAACGCTGCATAAACAGGAGCTGAAGGGTTTTCATGAACTGCGAGCAGCTTACGCCTGCGAGCGTTACGAACAACTCACCAGCCACGCTGCACCGGTCCATGGTGGCCACTGCTATCGCATTCACCCCGACCTGGATCGACAGGCGCGCCTACAAATCAGCCTTGAGCTCGGGCATAACCGGATCGATGTCGTTTCGACCTACATTGGAGGTCGAGCGTGACCAAACCCTTCGATATGGCGCTGTTCCTGAGCGGCGTACTTACTGGCTCGAAGGTCACGCAGCTTCGTCACCTACGGCAAGCTCGAGTCATGCACGCGGCCATTCAAGAGCGCTGGCAACGTGATAATCCTTGGACTTGGCAACTCAAGCATGTGCGCTGGTTTCTCATCCAGTATCTGAAAGACCATTCCGACGCCACCCGGTATTACTACCTACTCACGGCTTCATTGGTCTGGAAGCGATTAGGGAAGGACCGAGACTTGGTGATCGCCCCTGCCGTGTGTCGCAACACCGCTCATTAGCGGGATGACGTTAGAGAGAGATTGGTATTTCCCTGCCCCCATGCAACCGAGACTGCTCAGTGCCGAGCTTGGATTGAGATACAATCCCCGGCATTTAATACAATCAGGATCGGCATCCGCTCCCTGAGTGCCCACAAGAGATTCCGCAATGCCCCTCACGCTGCAACAACTGGAACGCCATCTGTTCAAGGCTGCCGATATTCTGCGCGGCAAGATGGATGCCTCGGAGTTCAAGGAATACATTTTTGGCATGCTGTTCCTCAAGCGCTGCTCCGACGTTTTCGAAGAGCGCTATGAGCAGGTCGTTGCCAATGAAATAAAGGCCGGAAAGAGCAAAGCCGAGGCCTTTGTCACGGCGGAGAATCCGCGCTGGTACAAGCGCGATGGCAATTTCTGGGTGCCCAGCCATTCGCGCTTCAGGTATTTGCTCAACGAAGCGCACATCAACGTCGGCAATCTACTTAACAAGGCGCTAGGCGGCATCGAGGAAGATAACGTCTCCTTGGAAGGGGTGCTGGAGCACATCGACTTCACCCGCAAGGTCGGCCAGAGCAAGATTCCCGATCAGAAGCTGCGCCAACTCATCACCCACTTCGGTGAAGTGCGCCTGCGTAACAGCGATTTCGAATTCCCCGACCTGCTGGGTGCCGCCTACGAGTACCTGATCGCCGAATTCGCTGACTCCGCCGGCAAGAAAGGCGGCGAGTTCTATACGCCGCGCTCGGTTGTACGGCTGATGGTTCACCTGCTCAAGCCGACTCTTGCACACGACGTCTACGACCCCTGCTGCGGCTCGGGCGGCATGTTGATTGCGGCCAAGGAATATATCGACGAGCACGGCGAGGATGGCCGCAAGGCCAACCTGTTCGGCCAGGAGTTCAACGGTACCGTCTGGTCCATCGCGCAGATGAACATGCTGCTGCACGGCATCAGCAGCGCCTGGCTGGAGAACGAAGATACCCTGGCCGACCCCCGGCATATCGAGGGCGGCGAACTGCGCCGCTTCGACCGTATCCTCACCAACCCGCCGTTCTCCATCAACTGGGGCCACACCGAGAAAAGTCCGGATGGCAGTCTGGCCTGGAACCCAACATTCCGCGAGCAGCGCTTCTGCTTCGGCGAGGTGCCGCTGGGCTCGAAAAAGGCCGACCTGATGTTCCTCCAGCACATGCTCGCGGTGACCCGCGACGAGGGCATGATCGCTACCGTACTCCCCCATGGCGTGCTATTCCGGGGCGGTGAGGAGCGCAGCATCCGCGCCGGCATTATCGAGAACGACCTACTCGAAGCCGTGATCGGCCTGCCGGCCAACCTGTTCTATGGCACCGGCATTCCCGCCTGCATCCTCATCCTGCGCCAACAAAAGCAGGAAGGCGCTAACCGTGTCAGTGCCAAGCCTGCCGAGCGCCAGGGCAAGGTGCTGTTCATTAACGCCGACCGCGAATACTTCGAGGACCGTGCGCAGAACTACCTGCTGCCCGAGCACATCGAGAAGATCACCACCGCCTTCGACGAATTCCGCCGGATTGATCGCCTCAGCGATGTAGTGGATATCGCCACCCTGCGCGACAACGGTTACAACCTGAATATCCGCCGCTACGTGGATAACGCGCCGCCTCCCGAGCCGCATGATGTGCGTGCGCACCTGTTTGGCGGTGTACCCGAGGCCGAAATCGAGGCGAAAGTGCCGATGTTCGCCGCGCACGGCCTCGTCCCCCACGACCTGTTCGTGGCGCGCGATGCGCAATATTTCGACTTTCGCGGCGAGCTAACCCACCGTGCCGATCTCAAGTCGGCCATCGAAGGCAATGCCGGCCTGCAAGCCAAGGAAGCCGCCCTGCGTAAGGCTTTCGAGAGCTGGTGGCACGAACACAGCCCGCGTATCACCGCCCTGGCCGGGAAGCTCGATAACAGCCTCGCGCTGGTCCATCTGCGCGGAGAACTGCTGGCCAGCTTTAGCCAGACGCTGGAACGTATCGGACTGCTCGACCCCTTCCAGGTAAGGGGCATCGTCGCCGGCTTCTGGTACCAGACCAAATATGACTTTCTCGGTTTGATGGCGCGCGGTAACCGAGGCGTGATCGATGCCTGGCGCACTAGCATCATCACCGCCCTGGATGATAAGGCCAGCAAGCAAAGCCCGTTGGAGCACAAACTGGTGAAATTTCTACTCGGCGATTTCGTAGCCGGGCTGGCCGAGCTGGAAGCCAAAAAGACCGAACTGGACAGCCAGCTCAAAGCTACCATCCCAACCAAGGGGGACGAAGCTGACGAGGCCGACAATGCAGCTGATGCCGATGATGAGGAAAATCCCATCGATGAAGCACAGCTCAAAAGCTGGAAGGCCGAGCTAACCAAGGTAAAGAAGCAGCTCAAAACCCAGCAGGAAAACTTCGCCAGCCACCTGAATCAGGCCGTCGACGGGCTGGATGAGTCACAAGCCGCCGAGCTACTGCTGACAATTCTGCATAACGACATGCAGGCCATCGTCGAGCGCTATATCGCCGCCCAGCGCAAACAAATAGTCACCGCCTTCGAAAACTGGTGGGACAAGTACCGGGTAACGCTAAACGAGATCGAACAGAGGCGCGATGCGGCAGCGGTGGCGTTGCAGGGCTTCTTAAAGGGGTTGGGATATGTCTAACTTCCCCCATTGGCCCGTACGTCGGACGGGGGATGTATTTTTCGTGAAGGGCCGTATCGGATGGCGAAATCTTCGGCGCTCGGACTTCTGCGAGGATGGGCCCCACCTCATTACCGGGATGCATATTGACGGCACTGGACGAGTTGACTGGAACTCTTGCTTTCGCATCCCTAGACGAAAGTTCGATGAGTCTCCGGAGATTCAGGTCAAAGTCGGTGATTTGGTTATCACGAAGGACGGGACAATCGGTAAGGTTGCACGAATCGACTGGCTTCCAGGGGATACGTCACTAAATTCGCATTTGTTTCTTGTGCGACCAATTCAACCTGAAATTTGCTCTGCGCGATTTGCATTCCACATATTTACCTCTGCAGCGTTCCGCGATTTTATTGAAAACCAGAAAAGCGGAAGCACCTTAGCCGGTCTAGGCGAAGCGAAGTTTGTGCAATTTCAATTTCCGCTGCCGACAATTAAGGAGCAGGTGCTGGTTGCAGATGTTCTCGACACTATCGACACTGCCATCCGCGAAACCGAGGCGTTGATCGACAAGCTCAAGGCGGTCAAGCAGGGCCTGCTGCACGACCTGCTGACCCGAGGCATCGACTCCAATGGCCAACTGCGCCCACCACAGAGCGAAGCGCCCCAGCTCTACAAGGAGTCGTCGTTGGGTTGGATTTCGCGGGAGTGGGAGGTGGTCCCGCTGGGCCGTTGTGCAGATATCGCAAGCGGTGTAACCCTTGGTCGCACTTTAAACAACCCTGTCGCGATTGAGCTGCCGTACCTGCGAGTGGCTAATGTTCAAGATGGCTACCTTGATCTGGGAGAAATCAAGACTGTTCCGATACTGCCCTCAGAGCTGAACCGCTTTGCACTGAAAGTAGGGGATGTACTGATGAACGAGGGTGGAGACTTCGACAAGCTTGGTCGTGGGGCCGTCTGGGAGGGTCAGATAGACCCCTGCCTACACCAGAATCATGTTTTCCGCGTGCGCTGTGATGACTCAAAGCTGTTGCCAGCATTCTTGGCAGCCTACTCCAGCTCTGTGCGTGGAAAGACTTACTTTGTCCAAGCATCGAAACAGACAACAAATCTAGCCTCAATCAATTCGACGCAGCTGAAAGCATTTGGGATTTCTTGCCCATCAGTCGCTGAACAGCTGTTTATTACCCAACGCCTGTCGACATTCGATAAGAAAATAGCAGTCGAGCAGGAGGCACTGGAAAAGTTGCGCCAGCAGAAGATCGGCCTGATGGGCGACTTACTTACCGGCCGCGTCCGCGTCACCCCGCTACTGGAATCTATGCAACAAGCTGCTGCACATACGGAAGTCTGATATGCCACAGCGCCTGCCACCCCGCGAATCCCTCACCGTCGAGTTCAAGAGCGACCTGAAGAAGCTCCCCGACCGCGAGCTGATCGAGTCGCTGGTTTGCCTAGCCAATGCAGTAGGCGGCGAGCTATGGCTGGGCGTCGAGGACGACGGCACGCCCACCGGCCTGCACGCCGAGCATCGCCTGCTGGAAGGCCTGGCCGGTATGGTAGCGGCGCGCACCTCACCGCCACTGAGCGTACGGGCCGAGGCGGTCGAGCTGGACGGCCTGACTGTGGCGTGCATCCATGTACCCAAGGCCCAAGGCGAGGTGGCCACCACCAGCGGCGTCTACCTGCGTCGCCGCTTGAAGCACGATGGCACCCCCGAATGCGTAGCCATGCTGCCCCATGAGCGCAGCAGCCGCGCAAGCAGCTTCGGCCTGCTCGATGTCTCCGCCCAGCCGGTGGCAGACGCCACCCTGGCGGACCTCGACCCGCTGGAGCGAGAACGCCTGCGCCAGGCGGTGCAGCAATACGGCGGCGACCGAGTGCTGCTGGAATTGGACGACGAAGCCCTGGACGGCGCACTGCTGCTCACTTCGCGCCAGCCGGACGGTACGCGCGTGCCGACCCTTACCGGCCTGCTACTGATCGGCCGGGAAACCTCCCTGCGCCAACTGGTGCCCACCCATGAGTTCGCTTTCCAGGTGCTGGCCCAGCAGGCAGTGCGCTTCAACGAGTTTCGCCGCTTCCCATTGCTCAAGGCACTGGACTGGCTGGAAACCAACTTCCGCCCCTACAACCCAGAGGAAGAACTACAGGTCGGCCTGTTCCGCGTGCCAGTGCCCAAGGTCGACCTCGGTGCCTTCCGTGAAGCCGTAGCCAATGCCTTGGTGCATCGCGATTACCACGGCAGAGGCGCGGTGCATGTGCGCCTGGAGGACGATGCCCTGGTGGTCAGCAACCCCGGTGGCCTGGTCGATGGCGTGACCCTGGCCAACCTGCTGGTGACCGAACCGCGCCCGCGCAACCCAGCCCTGGCCGACGCCATGAAGCGCGTCGGCGTGGTCGAACGATCCGGCCGAGGTGTGGACAAGATTTTCCGCGGCATGCTCAAGTTCGGCCGACCGGCCCCGGACTACAGTTACACAACCGCCCAGAGCGTGGTGCTGCGCCTACCCACCGCAGAGGCCGACCTTGACTTCCGCCGCCTGGTAGTCGAGCACGAGCGCGCCACCAACGCCGAGCTGCCCATCGACAGTTTGATCGCCCTGGCCGCCCTGCGTGAGACCAAGCGCGTCACGGCCGACGAACTGGCCTTACAGATCCAGCGCGACACCGCCAGTGCCAAACGCACCCTGGAAGCCCTGACCGAAGCCGGCTTGGTGGAGGCTCACGGTTCTACCCGAGGGCGCAGCTACACCTTGTCAGCCAGCCTTTACCAGGCCGTGGGCGACAAGGCCGGCTATACCCGCCAGGCAGGCTTCGCTCCGATTCAGCATGAGCAGATGGTGTTGAACTATGTACAGCAACATGGGCAAATCAAACGTGCCGAGGTCATGGGGCTATGTCGCATATCAACTGACCAAGCGGCCAAGCTGCTGAAAAAGCTGAAAGATAAAGGCGCCATTGTGCAGAGCGGCAAGAATCGTGGGGCAACCTACACCCTTGGCACCTTGGAGTGAGCCGGAATGTGCGGAAATGAGCCGGAATGAGCCGGAATGAGCCTGTATGAGTCCATACACGCCTGAACTGGATTAAAGGAGTAACCCGTGGGCTGGGAATTGGAAGACGTCGAAAAACCCTTTGTGGCTCAGTTACAGGGGCTGAACTGGAAGCATATCGAGGGCAGCCTCGACGACCCGGCCATCACTGGCCGCAGCAGTTTCAGTGAAGTGATTCAGCGGGCTGCACTGGCCGAGCGCTTGCGCGCCATCAACCTGCGCGACGGTCAGTCCTGGCTGGATGAGCAGCGCATTGCCGAAGCACTGACGGCCATTACCCGCGTAGGCGCCGGCAAGTTGATGGAAGCCAACCAAGCAGTCACTGAGCTGCTGCTCAAAGGCATCACTGTCGACGGCCTCCCGGGCTGGGAAGGCGGGCGTGGCCAGACCATCCAGTACATCGACTGGGCCACCCCGGCCAATAACCACTTCAGTGTGATCAACCAGTTCCGAGTGGATTGCCCGCCAGGGTATAACAGCGGCAAGAAATTTATTGTCCCGGATCTGGTGTTGCTGGTGAACGGCATCCCGCTGGTGCTGGTGGAGTGCAAGAGCCCCTCCATTCCAGAACCGCTTGCCGAGGCTGTCGATCAATTACGTCGTTACAGCAACCAGCGCAAGGCGGCCTTCGAGGTCGAGGAGAACGAGGGCAACGAGACTCTGTTCGCCAGTGTGCAGCTATTGGTCGCCAGTAGCTACGACGAAGCACGGGTGGGCTGCATTGGTGCTGGCTTCGGGCATTTCTCCCAATGGAAGACCGTGGTTGGTCCGGATGGCAACGGCAGCGAGCAGTCAGTAGCCGAGCAGTTGGGCAAAGCCAAACTGTCCGAACAGGAACGCCTGGTGGCAGGCATGCTCACGCCTGCCCACCTGCTCGATCTGATCCGACATTTCATGCTCTTTATGCAGGTTGGCGGGCAGACCATCAAGACGGTCTGCCGCTACCAGCAATACCGCGCGGTGAACCGCACAGTGATCCGCATGAAACGCGGGCAGACACGTCTTGAGCATGGCGAGAGTGACCAACGCGGCGGCATCGTTTGGCACACTCAAGGCTCGGGCAAAAGCCTGACCATGGTATTTCTGGTGCGCAAGATGCGCACGGATACACAGCTGCGCCGCTTCAAGATCATCGTGGTCACTGACCGTAAAGACCTGCAAAACCAGCTCGCCGCCACCGCCACTCTGAGCGGTGAACTGCCGGAGGTGGCCTCCAATATCGAGGGTGTTAAAGCCTTGGCGCGCCGCCATGGCCCAGGCCTGATATTCGCCACCATCCAGAAGTATCGCAATCCTGAGCAGGAGAACGATGGAGAGGCGCCGATCCCGGCGGAAGCTGCGGCATCCCTCAAAGCCGCAGAAAAGCGCGCGCCCTATCTGGTAAGTAAACCATTCGAGGTGCTCAACCACGACGAGAGCATTCTAGTATTGATCGATGAGGCGCACCGCACCCAGGCCGGCGATCTGCACGCGAACCTGCTGGCGGGCCTGCCCAACTGCGTGCGCATCGGCTTTACTGGTACACCGATCATCATGGGCGATAAGAAACGCACCCACGAAATTTTCGGCGCGTTCATCGACAAATACACCATCAAAGAAGCTGAGGCAGATGGCGCAACAGTGCCGGTGCTTTACGAAGGACGCACTGCCCAGGGCGCAGTGAAAGACGGGGCGAGCCTGGATGAACTGTTTGAGGATTTGTTCCGCGAGCACAGTCAGGACGAGCTGGAGCTGATCAAGAAAAAGTACGCCACCAAGGGCCATATCTTTGATGCCCCCGCGCTGATTGCCGACAAGGCGCGCGATATCCTCAAACACTACGTCACCAACATCCTGCCAAATGGCTACAAGGCGCAGGTGGTAGCCTATAGCCGGATTGCGGCAATCCGCTATTTCCATGCGCTGCAGGCCGCCCGTGATGAGTTGCTGGCCGAGGCTGAAGCGCTGCCAGCAGCCGACAAGGACCTTGACGATGAAGCACTGTGCCAGCGTCCACCCAAGCTGAAGGCGCGCGTGCAGGCGTGGCGCTATCGCGACAGGCTACGCAGCCTGGAATTCGCACCGATTATTTCCGGCTCAAATAACGATCCGGCCGAGTGGAAAACCTGGACGGATGGAAGCAAGCACGAGCAGCTGATCCAGCGCTTCAAGAAGCCGCTGAATCATGAGCAGCCGGGCAAGACCGACCCGTTGGCTTTCCTGATCGTTAAGTCTATGTTGCTCACCGGCTTTGACGCCCCCATCGAAGGGGTGATGTACCTTGACCGGCCAATCAAGGAAGCCGAGCTGCTGCAAGCCATTGCGCGGGTCAACCGTACTGGTTTCGGCAAACGCTGCGGCATCGTGGTCGACTACTATGGGGTCGCCAACCACCTGCGCGAAGCCCTGGCAGCCTATGCCGACGAAGATATCGAGGGTGCGCTGAGTAGCATTAAGGACGAGGTGCCGGTGTTGCGAGATCGTCATCTGCGTGTGGTGGATGTGCTGCGTCGCCAGGGCATCGAGTCGCTGGAAGATGCCGAAGCCTGCATTGCCGCACTGGAGTCGGAAAAGGTGCGCGCCGAATTTGCGGTAAAGCTCAAAGCGTTCCTCGACTCTTTGGACACCGTACTGCCACGCCCTGAGGGCCTGCCCTTCGTCAAGGACGCCAAGCGCCTGGCCTATATCCATGCACGTGCACGCGGGCGTTACAAGGACCTGCCGCAACTGGGCAAGGATGTCGGCGCCAAAGTACGCAAGCTAATCGACGATCACGTTATTTCGCTGGGCATCGACCCGAAGATTCCGCCGATCCAGCTCACCGATGCAGACTTCGAGAAGCAGTTGTCGCGTAGCGTCAACGACCGCGCCAAGGCCTCAGAGATGGAGCACGCCATTCGCTCGCATGTGCGCAAGCATGCTGATGAAGATCCGGTGCTTTATCGCAAGCTGTCTGAACGCCTGAATGAGCTGCTCAAGTCGCTGGGCGAACAGTGGGATCAGTTGGTTGAACAGATGCAGAAGATCATCAACGAGCTGCGCAGCGGTCAAATGAGCGATGACTACAGCCCCCTGGATTTGCCCGAGCACTATGCACCCTTCCTGCGCACCCTGCTGGATGTGGTGTGTGCCGACGCCAATACGCAGCCCGCCGAGCTGCTGCGTTTGAAGGATGTGACAGTGGAACTTGTCGATCTGTTGGTGGGCGAACTCCAAAGCCACCGCGATATCTGGAGCCCGCGCAAGCGAGCGGCACAGGAAGAGCTGGCCGGGCAGCTATTCGATCACTTGATGAGACTGCGTCCGCCCTTGGTGGATAGCGATACGGCGGGTGTGCTGTCTGACCGTTTGATGGATCAGGCCAGAGCCAGCCATGAACGGTTGATGCAGTTGTGAGCAATCAAACCCTCACTGTAGACGACCTACAACTGACGCTACGCCGCAGCGCGCGGCGCAAGACGCTACAGATCACTGTCGAGCGTGACGGCGCACTTATCCTGTCTGCCCCGCCAGAGGTTGAGGAGCAAGCGCTGCGGCAATTCGTAGCGGAAAAAAGCTTCTGGATTTACTCGCGTCTTGCCGAAAAGGAACGCCTGCAACGCTCAATCCCAACTAAGGAATACGTGGACGGAGAGGGGTTTCTGTATTTGGGGCGAAGTTATCGCCTCAAACTGGTTGATGAGCAGGATGTGCCTCTTAAACTCTCTGCCGGTCGCTTCCGCCTGCTGCGTAGCGAATTGCCACGGGCCCGCGAACACTTTATCCGCTGGTACAGCGAACATGCCCGCAGCTGGCTGGCCTTGCGCATTAAGAACCACCAAGCCCGCATGGACCTTATCCCAAGCGGTGTGCGTGTGCAGGATTTGGGCTATCGCTGGGGTTCCTGTGGCAAGGGCGCTCAGCTCTATTTCCATTGGAAAACAATCCTGCTGCCCAAGCCAATTGCGGAGTATGTGGTGGTGCATGAGATGGTGCACCTGCAAGAGCCACATCACACCCCAGAATTTTGGCTCCGCCTGGAGCGCGTCATGCCTGACTATGCACAGCGCAAGACATGGTTGGCAGAACACGGAATTGATGTTGAAGGAATCTGAGTACCATGGCGGACTATTTCACCAGTGACCATTTCGAGCTATTGAGCAAGTGGGCAGGACACAAGCGTGACGAGTCCAAACCCGAGCAAAACCGAGCTTACGATGATCTAAAAAAGGCCTATGCAGTCACACAGGCATGGGCGAACAAGCTCAAGGCTGAGCTGTTTCCTGTAGGGCGCGTCGAAATTCGCAAACGGCCCACCAACCAGGGTAATCACTTCTCTGGCTACAACTGGGCGAAAATCTACCCCTCACCAGAAGCGCCGAAAGAATTGGCCTTTACCGTAGGTATCGATGCCGACGACGGTTTTGTGGTCAAGATCGATACCGTTGGGCTGGGTGAGTCTAATAAAACGCGTAAAGCCTATTTGGCCCTGCGAGGCGACTATTACAACGCCCCCTTTGTAACCACAATGCCCACAGGCGATGGTTTGGAAAAGTCGCTGGACCAGCTCACCGCATGGAGCGCTGAAGCCATCCGCAACTTCGAGCTGCGTTACGAAGAGGTAGTAGCCAAAATGAACCTGAGTAAGTCACTGGGCGACGAAGACCTGCTCCAACACTTCGACAGCAAGCCTGCATTCCAAACTTTCCGCGCCTCATGGTCGCAAGAGGACAAAGCGCTGTTCTGTCGGTTGGCACGGGCTGTTCATATGGCCGGCTTGGATTGGTGGCACACGAGCAAAGGTATCCAAGTGCGCTTTGGCCGCAAGAATCCCGGAAGCGAGCGCGCGATCGGCGTACTTGGCATAGTGCGTGGAATGCGAGTGCGGAAACTCTCGTGGACACGTGAGGTGGGCGCGCTCTCCAGACTCCACCGTGAACCGCTAACTGACGAACTGCTCGCGAAGATTGAAGCGTCCCTTTCTGACAAGCATGATTTACCGAACGACTGGATATTGCTTGAAGCCGAACGACCGGGACTGTGGCCAGATCAATTGCGGGACGATCCAGTGGAAGACAGCGATGAGCCTGACGAAGATGACGCTGCTGATTCTGATGCAATGAGGCTTCCCCTCAATCGTATCTACTACGGCCCACCGGGCACGGGCAAGACCTACGAATTGTCGAAGCTAATGAAGCGAGAGTATGAGCAAGTCACGACCTCGGTATCCAAGGAAGAATGGCAAAATCAGTTTGTGAGCGAAAGGATTGCGAGCCTTACCTGGTGGGAGGCGACCGCAGCAACTCTGTACCACCTGGGTGGGAAAGCAAGTGTCGATGTATTACTTGATCACCCATTCATGAAATCGATTGCCGCCGCCAAAAGCGCGAACAAGAGTGTGCGAAACACCGTTTGGGGCGCTCTCCAGTACCATGCAATCGAGTCCTCCGAAACCATCAAGATGAGCAAGCGAATGGCACCGGCTGTCTTCGACAAGCTATCGGACTCATCATGGATACTAACTGGAGACTGGGCGGACGCAGCTGCCGATCTGAAGCGGCTGGTAGACGAGTACAATGCCGGCCCTCCCTCAGCCGAATACATCAAACGCTACAGTTTTGTCACCTTCCATCAATCGTACGGGTACGAGGAGTTCGTGGAGGGTCTGCGTCCGGTTCTCGAAGGCGATGCGGAGTCCGGTGAAGTCCAATACGAGATCCGCGCAGGTGTCTTCAAGGACTTGTGCCGCAAAGCACGTATGGCGCCAGATCAGCAGTTTGCGATGGTGATTGACGAGATCAACCGGGGAAACATCAGCAAGATCTTTGGCGAGCTGATCACCTTGATCGAACCTGATAAACGCGAAGGCGCTAAAAACGCCATCTCGGTGACTTTGCCATATTCCGGAGAGAGTTTTTCGGTACCAGCCAATGTCGACATTGTCGGCACCATGAACACGGCAGACCGATCCCTTGCGTTGCTGGACACCGCCTTGCGTCGCCGATTCGAGTTTGTGCCGCTAATGCCGGACGCTCGCGACGAGCCAGGCGCGCCGCTTGCAAACCTTCGGGTCAGTCTGGGGGAGCAAGTGGTGGATGTGCCACGTATGCTTGATGCAATAAACCAGCGCATCGAGGTGCTCTACGACCGCGACCATTGCATCGGCCATGCGTACTTCACAGCATTAGCGCAGGTGCCTGATGGGGACGAACGATTTGTGGCCCTGCAGCAGGTGTTCAGCACACGTATTCTGCCCCTGCTCGAAGAGTACTTTTTCGAAGACTGGCAAAAGATCCGCCTTGTCTTAGCAGACAATCAGAAATCCCAAGCCGCACGCTTTATCGTTGAGGGTGAAGATCAAGAGGACGATCTGGCTCGCCTGTTCGGCAGCGATCATGGCATGGACAGCTATTCCACTAAGCGCCACTACGCTCTGCAGAAGGCTGCGCTCTCTAATCCGGATGCCTACATTGGCATATACAAGACGCTGTCGACCTGAAAGGCGGAGGCACGTGAGCGGAATATCGATTTACGAATTTGACGTGTTGATGGCTGCGACTTCGACTGGCTCGTTGTCCGAGGGTTTGCACATTATCCCGGACACGGTCTACGAATGGCTTGAGCGCCAGTGCCTGCGGGCCTCCAACGACAGTAGGCCAGCGTGGCTGCGCCTGATTCAACGGCGCGGGCATCGCGCCGTTCAGGTCACTAGTTTTGTTGGAGTGATACGTGCACCAGACGGTTACCAAATCGAGGTACTGCCGAAAGTCGGAAAAGTAATAGGTGCAGGCGCGTTGAAGGCTCGTCAGCTGTTGATCGAAATGCTCTGCTGCCTTCAAGAGTTCCGCCACCTTCAAACTGACACCGCCAAGCTCGCGGCGGCACGAATGCCCTTGCTGGAAGTTTTTATTGCCGAGTTCCTACGCACCGTCGGGCATATCATCAAACAAGGACTGCGCAGCACCTATACCACTCAGCAAGGCAACCTGTTTGCCCTTCGCGGCAAACTGATGATGGCATCCCATCTGCGGCAAAACCTTTATAGGGCGGACCGATTCTTTACAGAGCACGACGAGTTCTCGATTAATCGTCCGGAAAACCGTTTACTACACACCGCATTGCAACGAATCCTGCAACTGACGGCATCTCAGGCCCATCAGCAACTGGCCCGAGAACTTGAATTTGTCTTCGCAGAGGTCCCGATCTCAGCGCAACCCCATATGGATTTCCAGCGGGTACGCCTTGAGCGGGGCATGGGTTACTACGAAGAAGCACTCGCTTGGTCAAAGTTGATTCTAGAACAGCAATCACCCATGACAGGCCGCGGAGGCAATCATGCTCCGTCGCTGCTGTTCCCAATGGAGGCAGTATTCGAAGCGTTCGTCTCCAAGCATCTCGCGAAGCAACTGGCGAGGCCGCTTCACCTGAAAACCCAAGCACGCAGCCATCACTTGGTTCGCCATCAAGAACAGAATTGGTTTTGTCTAAAGCCAGACCTGTTGATCAAGGATGCCAAGAAAGATCTGCTGGTTCTCGATACAAAGTGGAAACTGCTGGATGGTCTCAAGGCAAATGGGACGAATAAATACGGCCTCGCACAAGGTGACTTCTATCAGTTGCAGGCCTATGGGCAAAGCTATCTGAATGGGTCGGGAGATGTGGTGCTGATTTACCCCAGGACAGGGGCATTTGATCGACCGCTGCCAGTATTCGAGTTCCCCAAGTCAGGCGGGCTGCGGCTATGGGTACTGCCTTTTTGCTTGAAGTCACGCCAGCTGATGGTCCCTGGCGATGCGCCGTTCAAAACGGTGTTCAAAGACTCGTGTGGCGGGCTACTTGAGTAGCGGGCTGAGCTGGGTTTGGCAAACCCGCGACAGATGGCCTAGTTAGCTTGGCCGCTTTCGGATAAACAGATGATCTTTTCGGCCGGAAAATCTGACACTCTCTTTCGGCCATGCCTGCAGGCCGGTAATGAGTCATGTCGCTCGATTCAGCTCTCTTGGTATTCCAGCAGGTATTCCAAAGAATTTTACAGAATCACATTAGTCAGTTAGATCAAATACCTAAGTAACTAATGCAACTTCCCCCGGCCCACCAAATACGAAGCAAGACAAAACCCGCCCAGTGCGGGTTTTGTTGCATCTGGGGTTCGGTAATCCCTGCAACACACGCCCCTGTGGGAGCGGGCTTGCCTGCGAAGAGGCCAGCCAGACTCAATAGAACTCGTCCAGCAAACAGTAAAACGCTATACGTTGCTGATCTGGCTCCACACCGTACTCACGAAAAAATGGGGCCACCCATGCCGGTCCCAAATTGCGTTCAATGCTTCGGGCAGCCAGGGCAAGGTCTTGATAGATGTCACTGATGCCTAGCCGGCCGCAGTCGATGTAGCCGGTAAAACGGCTCGCTTCGACCATGAAATTCGGCAGGCAGGCATCGCCGTGGGTGACGGCAAGATCATAGGTTTCTGGAAGCGTAGACAGCAGCTCTGCGAAGACTTCCTCAGCGGTCCGACCCAGCCGCTCATCGTCAAAGTCTGATTCGTCGACCAGCCCGGCACTCACTCGACTCCTGGCGGCTGCCATGCGCTGCTGCAACGGGTGGTCAAAGGGACATTTCTCAATTGGCACCTGGTGCAGTCTACGTAGCGCCATCGCCAGGGCGCTGATGACTTGGGGCGCAGACAAGTCGTTGGCACTGGCCATATCTTGTCCGGGGACGGCACTCATGAGTAACCAATGGCGATTGTCCTCTGGCGTCGCGAGATGCGTCGGGGTGAATCAGGTTTAAATCTATTTCAGGATTAGAGACCCACCTTGCCACTCAGCTCAATCGAAAATCGCTCAAGTCAATCGACACCATCACCCTCTCCCGCAATGGCTGCCGATCCTCACCCCGCAAATAGGCTCTGCGCCGAGTGGGAAAACGAAAGCCTTGGGCCTCAACGTACTCGCTCACGTACTGGGCGGCTGCAAACCCGCCCGCCACATCGACGTGGTAATCATGCCGACGCAACAGGCCATCGTCCCCGAAGTAAAAATCCTGGAAACGGCTATGGCTGGCGATGTGTGCTGGAAACTCGACCCGCAGGCCGCGCCATGTCTCGGGGCCTTCCTGCCAGGGTGCGATTTGCGTGACGTTGAAACCCGGCATCGCCATGAAAAATGGTGTCGTCAGGTAGGTCCACATGGCGTAGCCGCTGAAGTACGCGCGGTGCAGCGGGTCCCAGGGGGTGTCCATGGCGTGGCCGGCGAATGATTCTCGCGGGTTCGATCGCTCGCGCACGATTTCGCCATCGGTGGTTTCGATGGCGATGTAGTCGGCCCGGAATGCCGTGCGCCAGTGCGGGTTGCCGAAGGGTGTCACGCTGGCGTTTTGCTTGTGCAGGCTGACGGTCATCTCGCGGGGCATGGTGTCTTGCACCACGCTTTTCATTGCCCATAATTCCCCGCCGGTGACGATGGTGGCGTTGAGCGTGGTGAACGTGTTCCAGCGCTCCAGCTGGCCATGGGCGTCGAGTACTTTTTTCAGCAAATCGTTCATGGGTCTTGCCCCTTTCGATGCTGGCCGGAATCAAAAGAATAGATCACCGGCGGGTCGTGGGCGGCTCTATGCTGATGACGTCCCTACAGACTCGATCCTCCACTGAACAGAAGCATTGAGGCATGCAAAACATGAATAAGCGGATTCTGGCCCTCCTGGCAGCGATGGTTTGCCTGCCGGCACATGCCGCCAGCAAAGTCGGTGCCTTCGATGCCGGCAATGGCGGCCGGCCTTTCGACCAGACGCTGGAACTGCAGGGCATTGTCTTTCATGTGACGGATGAGTCGATCGACGGTAGCCGTGCAGTACGCATCGCTCCCCAAGGGCTGGAAATCGATAATTCGGTCATGACTCACCCCCTGAATGGCGACATTGCCCGGGCGGAGGTCGCGGACCTTGATCGAGATGGCTCACCGGAAATCTACGTCTTCGTCAGGTCACCAGGGCGCGGACTACCCGGCGAACTCGTGGCCTACGCCGCCAACCGTAAAAAGTCGCTGAGTGCGATCTATCTGCCACCGGTCAGCGAAGACCCGACGATTGCCAAGGGGTATCGGGGCGAGGATGAGTTTGCCGTGGTGGAAAACACATTGGTGCAGCGATTTGCGCTGTATGACAGTGCGGACGCCTCGGCGGGTAGAACCGGGAAGATGCGCAAGATTCAGTACCGGTTGATGCCGGGCGAAGCTGGGTGGATTTTACGCAGGCAGAAGGTGACGGAGTATTGAGCCACTTTCCGCTTTCGCCCCCGGGCAACACATGAACTTTTCTTCACCCCGCGTTCAGGCAACTCCCTGTAAATTTGCCCTCGCTCATTCAAGAAACTACGGTTTGCCCGCCCTCCCGCGGGCTTTTTTTTGTCTTGCGAAAAGTCCTACCCCAGAGCAAATCGCGGGGAAAAATCCCACAGGTCTTTCAGGTTGTCGGTCGGAAGGGGGCTGTTTAGCCTTTGTTGGTCACTGACGACTCAGTGATCGGGTGTGAGATCCCGGGAGTATGAATCCAGTGCCAGTACCACCATAATTGCCGCCAGCTATGCGCTGTCAGCAATGTTTTATGGCGGCTGTGTGCGGGCAGGCTTTGGTCTGGCCGGTTTCCTACTCCCGGTAATCTCACTCCGCACATAGCTGCCACCCATTTCTCCGCGTGAGATCGGTGATTGTGGTGGTTCTCAAATCGAGTGGAGAACTCAGATGGATAAACTTATCCCGGATCCGCCTTTCACAACTGAAAAACCCTACCGCCCCAGCCCCTTCTTCACGCTCCACCCCGACATAAAATCCGAAAGCCTGCTCGCCCACGCGTGCGAATCATTGGCTTCAGCCAGCGTCATGCTCAATGATTTCGCCACTTACCTCAGCGGCCCCCAGCGCAACACCGCACTGGGGATTGCGCAGATCGTCATGCTGGCGGAGCTGGCAGTGAACCGGGCACTGGATACTATTGATCCGCAGGCATAAGTCCGACAGGTTGAGCCACCAACGCCGGTTCTTCAGCCTTGCCCAGAACCGGCATCTCCAACCGCGCCCGCCCATAAAACGCCAGCGCCGTCAGCAAACATGCCAGCCAAACGAAGATCCCGGCCCAGAAGGTGTGGGACATGTAGTGCCACCCCTGCACCACCCGCGTCGTGCCATACACGAACCCGAGGGCCAACGAGCCGTACATGATTGCCTTGGAATAGCGCCAGCGGTAACGGCGTGCAACAAAGTACAAGGCGAGCATGGTGAAGCCACCGGAGGCATGCCCGCCCGGCCAGCAACGACCGTCACCCGCGACCTTGAGTAGATCGAAATTCTCGTACCACTCCTTATGCTCGATCTTCCCGCCGTACTGGGTCGTCTCGATCGGGCAATACACACTGGTGTGGCCCTTGAGGTAGTGAATCACACCGGTGCTGATGGAGAACGCAAGCACCACGTAGAGGAAATCCCGACGATGCCGGGTGGCGAAACGCAGTACCGGCGCAACTCTGATCTTTTCCAGAAAAGCGATGATTTTCGCGTGTTTTTCAGCCTTCAAACGCGGCCAGAGAAACGACAGCAAGGCACCGATGATGGCGATTTCGCCGGTCCAGTTCGGAATGATCCGCGCCCATTTATGGGTGATTTTTTCGAACAGGTGCACATGGTCCAGCGGGAACGTCTGCGTCACCGGATCATAAAAAAGATTGTTGAAGGCGATGTCGATCCGGGTCAGGTCGAACATCAGGAACACCACCACCGCGCAGGCCAGTGGGATACCAAAGTTCAGCCAGTAAAAACGGGAGCGGGAAGCCGTCTGCATCGTGTGTCCTGGTTCAGAGTGTGAATTCATTCGGTGGTCACCGAGTGCCAGTCCGAGGCCTCGATGAATCCAAGTACGTGTGGTGCTTGCAGCGCTTGGGCAGTGACGAAAAGCGCGGCGCCGTAGCCGAAGGTTGAGGTGGGCACCTCGAGATCCTTTTGCAGTTGCGCCATGCATTCGCTGTGGGTCACCAGGATAAGGTTGCGCCCGGCGACCTTGTGCGCCAGGGCGTCGCGCAACATCGTGCCTTTGCAGTTGATCAACCAGTCGTCGCCAGCGTCGACCTTGTTGAACATGTACCCGCTGGTCTGCGCGGTACGCACCATCGGGCTGTTGTAGATGTCGGCCCGCGCCAGACCCAGTCGCTCGAATCGCGCACCGACGGCCACCGCAACGCTGCGCGAGCGATCGGTGATGCCATCGTCGCCACTCAGGCAGGGGGCGCTGGAGTGATCGCAACGCTCGACATGGCGAACCAGCACGATCATGTCGCCCTTGGCCCAACCCGCCAACAGCGCCCGCGCGCCCTGCACATTGCCATGGGCCAGGTCCGGCACGGCGGCGGGCCGTAACAGCAATACTGTCAAGATGATCGCCAGCAGCGCCGAGGCCAGCACCACAAGCGCATTGCGATACCGGGCAAAAGGCCTCAGGTCGATCGAGCGGGTTATTCCGAACAGACTCAGTCTCAGTTCCACATCAAGCCGCCTCGCAGCCCTTCATCAGGTGCCGTGAGGGTAAGGAGGCGGGCGTCGGCTACCAGTGAAACCAATGTGAAAAAAAGCTTAAGCCTGCGGCAAAAAGCTTGTTACAGAATCCGCCCGACAAAATCCTTTCAGCTCTCACGATTGCTGCCGATACAGACCTGCAACCCACCTTGCTGGCGCCTAAGAACAACAATCTTCCAGCCAACCGACGATCAAGAAACACCACGTTCCTGGAGGAATTTCGATGAATAGCTGGTTCGGCAACATCAGCGTGAACCTCAAACTGGGCCTGGGCTTCGGCCTGGTCCTGGCCCTGACCTGCGTCCTCGCCCTGACCGGCTGGACCAGCCTGGGCAGTTTGATCGACCGCAGCAACTGGATGAGCGACATCACCCAGCTCAACGCGGGCCTGACCAAGCTGCGCGTGGTGCGCCTGCAGTACATGCTGACCAACGGCGACGAAGTCACTGCGCAAAATGTACAGGCCACGCTGCAAGACTTTTCCGATCAGCAACAAGCCTTGCTGGCGAAGTTCAAGAGCCCGGAAAACATCAAATTGCTCAAAGAGCAAGGCGCTGTCATCGACGCCTACAAGACGTCCCTGGCCAAGATGCGTGGCGCCTATCGCACCGGCAACAGCGCACGCGAGGTCATGGGCGCCAACGCCGAAACGGCCAGCACGCTAATCGACGATTTGAACAGTCGCGTGCAACAACTGCCACCGAGTGATCAGCGCTTCGAGCAGTTCCAGGCCATCACCGCCGCCAGGCAAGCGTTCTTGCTGGCCCGCTATGAAGTGCGTGGCTACACCGCGACTACCAATGCCGAAACCGAGCAAAAAGCCGTCGCTCAACTGGACGTCGCCATTGCCAGCCTGAAACAGCTCAACGTGCATTTCACCGACGTCCAGCCCGAAACCCTGCGTCAACTGGAGACCGCACTGGGCAACTACCGCAGCGCCTTGCAGGCTTACAAAGCCGCGAACAGCGATGCCGTGCAGGCGCGCAAGGAAATGACCGACCAGGGCGCGGCCATCGTGAGCCTGAGCGAACAGCTGTATCAGATCCAGCTCGACCGTCGCGATGCAGAAAGCGCCCAGGCGCGTACCCTGCAATTGATCAGCACGCTGCTGGCTCTGTTGGTCGGCATTATTGCCGCCGTTCTCATTACCCGGCAGATCACCCGCCCGCTGCGCGAAACCCTGGCCGTGGTCGATCGCATCGCCAGCGGCGACCTGTCCCAGGACGTGAGGGTGACCCGCCGCGATGAGCTGGGTGTCTTGCAACAAGGCATCGCGCGCATGGGCGTGACCCTGCGCGACCTGATCAGCGGTATCCGCGACGGCGTCACCCAGATCGCCAGCGCGGCCGAAGAACTGTCGGCGGTGACCGAGCAGACCAGCGCCGGGGTCAACAGCCAGAAAGTCGAGACCGACCAGGTCGCCACCGCCATGCACGAGATGACCGCCACTGTGCAGGAAGTCGCGCGCAATGCCGAACAAGCCTCCCAGGCCGCCGCCGCGGCGGATGGCGAAGCCCGCGAAGGGGACAAGGTGGTCGGCGAGGCGATCACCCAGATCGAACGCCTGGCCAGTGAAGTGGCGCGCTCCACTGAGGCCATGGGCCTGCTGCAACAGGAAAGCGACAAGATCGGCAGCGTCATGGATGTGATCAAGGCCGTGGCCGAACAGACCAACCTGCTGGCCCTCAACGCCGCCATTGAAGCGGCACGCGCCGGTGAAGCCGGACGCGGTTTTGCCGTGGTGGCCGACGAAGTGCGCGGCCTGGCCCAACGCACGCAGAAATCCACCGAGGAAATCGAAGGCCTGGTGGCGGCCCTGCAGAACGGCACCCAGCAAGTGGCGACCGTGATGAACAACAGCCGCACCCTGACCGACAGCAGCGTGGCCCTGACCCGCAAGGCCGGCACCTCACTGGAAAACATCACCCGCACGGTGTCCAACATCCAGTCGATGAACCAGCAGATCGCGGCCGCGGCCGAGCAGCAAAGCGCGGTGGCCGAAGAGATCAGCCGCAGCATCATCAACGTGCGCGACGTGTCGGAACAGACCGCTGCGGCCAGCGATGAGACGGCCAAATCCAGCGTGGAACTGGCGCGACTGGGGAATCAGTTGCAGATGATGGTCAGCCACTTCCGCGTCTGAGATTCACTGCGCGGTGAATGAAAGATCCATTCGCGAGCAGGCTCGCTCCCACAGGTTCAATGAGCATCCTGTGGGAGCGAGCCTGCTCGCGAAGGCGATATGACAAACAACCTGCCTGCCCGCACTAGCGAGCAGGCCATACGGATTTGACGCTTGCTCTGGAGCTGCCGCAGGCTGCGATCTTTTAGCGTCACGCAAATCCTGCGCTCAAATCCCCTTCCCGCGCCAGGAACCGCCCTTCCCTGCGCCCGTTCGCCTGACCGTCCTGGTAACTCAATACCCCGTTGACCCACACGCCATCGATGCCTTCGGCCGCCCGTTGCGGATCGTTGAAGTCCGCGACATCGCGAATGGTCGCCGGGTCGAACAGCACCAGGTCGGCCCAATGGCCTTCGCGGATCTCGCCCCTTTGCTTGAGGCCAAATCGCGCCGCCGACAAGCCGGTCATCTTGTGCACGGCGGTGTGCAGGGGAAACAGTCCTACGTCACGGCTGAAATGCCCGAGCACCCGCGGGAAGGCGCCCCACAACCGTGGATGAGGAAACGGATCTTCCGGCAGGCCGTCGGAGCCGACCATCGACAAAGGGTGCGCCAGAATCCGTCGCACATCGGCTTCGTCCATCCCGTAGTACACAGCGCCGGCCGGTTGCAACTGGCGGGCGGCATCGAGCAGGGACAGGTTCCACTCGGCGGCGATATCCATCAGGTCGCGCCCGCCCATCTGCGGGTGCGGCGTTGACCAGGTGATGGTAATGCGATGTGCATCGGTGACTTGCTTGAGGTCCAGGGTCGAGGAACTGGCAGCGTACGGATAGCAATCGCAGCCCACCGGGTGGGTTTTCGCCGCCTGCTCAAGGGACGCCAACAGTTGCGGGCTGCGCCCCCAGTTACCGGCACCGGCACATTTGAGGTGGGAAATGATCACCGGGGATTGCGCATGCCGGCCGATCTGGAATGCCTCGTCCATGGCGTCCAGCACCGGCTCGAACTCGCTGCGCAAATGGGTGGTATAGACCGCACCAAACGCTGTCAGCTCTTCGGTCAGTTGCATCACTTCATCGGTCGATGCCGAGAACGCACTGGCGTAGGCAAGACCGGTGGACAAGCCCAGGGCACCAGCCTCGAGACTTTCGCGCAGTTGCTCGCGCATGGCGGCAATTTCATCAGGCGTAGCGGTGCGAAACAGGTCGTCGAGGTGGTTGCTGCGCAGCGCGGTGTGGCCCACCAGCGCGGCGACGTTCAGCGTGGTGTTTGCCGCCTCCACCGCCGCACGGTAATCGCTGAATGTTGGATAAACGAACGCCGCAGCGCTGCCGAGCAGGTTCATCGGGTCCGGTGGATCGCCGCGCAGGCTCACCGGCGAGGCGCTGATCCCGCAATTGCCGACGATCACCGTGGTCACGCCCTGGCTGAGCTTGGGCAGCATCTGCGGCTGACGGATCACCACCGTGTCGTCGTGGGTGTGCACATCAATGAAGCCGGGCGCCAACACGCGGCCAGCAGCGTCGATTTCTTCGGTGGCACGGGCATCCTGCAAGTCACCGATGCGCTCGATGCGGCCATTGCGGATCGCCACGTCGGCCGGGTAGCCAGGGCTGTTGCTACCGTCGATGACCAGGGCATTGCGAATCAGCGTGTCGTACATCATGTCAGTCTCCCAGCGGCAAGTGATCGTCGCCGCCGCGGTAATCGTCCAGGGCGAGCTTGATCCGCCGCAGGCGCTCTTGATTGTCTTGAGGATTGGCCAGTGCCAGCTCGGTGGCAAGCACATCGATGGCGAGCAACATGCCGTAGCGTGCTGCTGTCGGTTTATAGATGAAGGAGGTCTCGGCGCTTTGCAGCGGCAATACGATGTCGGCCAGTTGCGCCAGCGGCGAATCGCCTCGGGTAATGGCCAGAATGGGCGCGCCATAGCTGCGGGCCAGCTCCACAGTTTCCAGCAGTTCGGGTGTGATCCCGGTCAGTGAACAGACGATGACTACCTGATCGGCACTGAGACTGGCCGCCGTGATCCGCATCATTACCGCGTCGTGGCAGACCGCGATCGGGTAGCCAAGGCGCACGAGGCGCACCTGCAACTCATCGCTGCACAAGGTCGAGCAGCCGCCCATTCCGAAGGCATGAATCATCCGCGCCTTGCCCAGCAGTTTCACGGCATCGGCGAACCGCGACTCGTCGAAGGCCGACAGGTGCTGGCGCAGGGTCGATTCGATGTCGCCGACTATTTGCCCATAAAACGCTGACTGCTCCGGTGTGCCCGCCGGATCGAGAAAACGGCTGCCGACGCCGCTGGCCTGGGCCAGTTGCAACCGCAGGTCGCGCAGATCCTTGCAGCCGACCGTACGGGCAAAGCGCGACAGCGTGGCAGTGCTGACCTCTGCGCGCAGCGCCAGCTCATCCAGGCTTGCGGAGGCGGCAAACCCCACATCGTCGAGCATCAGGCGCGCGATGCGTCCTTCCCCGGCGCTGAAGGAATCCTGGCGGGCGCGGATCTGGTAGAGGATGTCCATGGCGGGCGGCTCCGGTTAAATCAGGTAGGAAAGGCCCACGGTCAGGCCGAAGGCGACGAGCGAGATCAGGGTCTCCAGCACCGTCCAGGTCTTGAAGGTCTGGGTCACCGTCATATTGAAGTATTCCTTGATCAGCCAGAAGCCGCCGTCGTTGACGTGGGAAAAGATCACCGAGCCCGCTCCTGTTGCCAGCACCAGCAGCTCCGGGTGTGGATAACCCATCGCGATGGCCACGGGCGCGACCACGCCCGAGGCGGTGGTCATGGCCACGGTAGCGGAGCCGGTGGCGATGCGCATCAACGCGGCGAACAGCCAGCCCATCAGCAACGGCGACAAGTGAAATTCGTTGGCCAGGCCGACGATCTGGTCGGTGACACCGGCGTCCACCAGGATCCGGTTCAGGCCGCCGCCAGCGCCCACCAGCAAGGTGATGCTGGCGGTCGGCGCCAGGCATTCGTTGGTGAACTTGAGGATCGACTCGCGATTGAAGCCCTGGGCCAGGCCAAGGGTCCAGAAGCTCAGCAAAGTCGCCAGCAGCAATGCGATGACCGAGTTGCCGATGAACAACAGGAACTGGTTAAAACCCGTGCCAGGGGTGGAAATCAGGTTGGCCCAGCCGCCGATCAACATCAGCACCACCGGCAACAGGATGGTCGCCATGGTGAGGCCGAAGCTTGGCAGGCTGTCGCGCGGTTCGCGTTCGAGGAACTGCCGCTCCAGTGGGTTTTCCGCCGGCAACTGGATACGCGGCACGATGAACTTGGCGTACAAGGGCCCGGCGATGATCGCCGTGGGAATACCGATCGCAATCGCATAGAGCAAGGTCTGCCCCACCGACGCCTGGTACACCTGCACCGCCAGCATCGCCGCCGGGTGCGGTGGTACCAGCGCATGCACCACCGACAGGCCGGCGACCATCGGCAAGCCGACCATCAGGATCGATACGCCGACCCGCCGCGCCACGGTGAACGCGATTGGCACCAGCAATACGAAACCGACTTCGAAGAACAACGGCAGCCCGACCAGGAAAGCGATACACACCATCGCCCAATGCGCGTTTTTTCGCCGAAACGGTCGATCAAGGTGCGCGCCACCTGCTCGGCGCCGCCGGACTCGGCCATCATCTTGCCGAGCATGGTACCCAGCGCCACCACCAGGGCGATATGTCCCAGGGTCTTGCCGACGCCCGCCTCATACGCCCCGACCACGCCGGACGGCGGCATGCCCGCCACCAGCGCCAGGCCGATGGAGATCAGGGTGATGACAATGAACGGATTAAGCCGGTAACGGGCGATCAGCACGATCAGCGCGATGATGGCGACAGCGGCATACACCAACAGCCAATAGCCGAAGGACGGGGTCATGCGGTACTCCTCGAGAGGGTCACGTCGAAAATTTTGTGAAACTCTTAAAACATTTCGAGGCGCGATTTTCAAACGAGGTGAAAGTAATTTTCGTTTAGAGGTAAGGGATGTCGCTCAGAGATATGTCGTGTCGCGATTAATGAAAATCAGGCAGGTAGATTTTCATCACGACACTGATCGTTCCCATGCTCTGCGTGGGAACGATCAGGCAGGCGGATCTCAGTCGTGTTGTACCCGGGCGCGCTTGAGCAGTTTCTTGCAGCGCTCGGACAGGCCCAGCACCCGTAGGTGCTTGCCAGCCTTGCTGTAGCGCTCGCGCAAGGTCTCCAATGCAGCGATGGCGGAGTAATCGACGAAGCTCAGGTGGCGACAATCGAGGGTCACTTGCACGGGGTCGTTGGCCGCGTCGAACTGGTTGAGAAACGGCGTGGTCGAGGCAAAAAACAAGGTGCCGTGCACGCGGTACAGCTTGCTGCCGTCGCTTTCCAGGTGACTGTCGGCGTACAGCTGCCGGGCTTGCTGCCAGGCGAAATTGAGCGCCGCAATGATGATCCCGCACAACACCGCCATGGCCAGGTCGGTGAATACCGTGATCACCGTCACCGCGATAATCACCAGCACATCGTTCAATGGCACCTTGTTCAGCACCCGCAGCGAAGCCCAGGCGAAGGTCTGCTGCGAGACCACGAACATCACCCCCACCAACGCCGCCAGAGGAATACGTTCGATCAACGGCGACAGGAACAGGATGAACAGCAGGATCGACACCCCGGCCACCACACCGGACAGCCGCCCGCGCCCCCCGGAGCTCAAGTTGATGACGGTCTGGCCGATCATCGCGCAACCGCCCATTCCCCCAAACAGACCGGACACCACATTGGCCGCGCCCAGCGCCACGCACTCGCGATCGGGGTAACCGCGGCTCTCGGTGAATTCGTCGGTGAGGTTGAGGGTCAACAGGGTTTCCAGCAGGCCGACCATCGCCATCAAGAACGCGTAGGGCGCAATGATGCTTAGGGTTTCCAGGTTCCAGGGAATGTCCGGCAAGGCAAGTGTCGGCAAGCCGCCGGCGATATGCGCCATGTCGCCCAGGGTGCGGGTTGGCAGGCCGAGGAAGTGCACAGCCAACCCCACTCCCAGGATCGCCACCAACGCCGGCGGTATCGCGCGGGTCAGACGCGGCAGCACATAGACAACCGCCATCGTCACCGCCACCAACCCGATCATGTAGTACAACGGCGTGCCGCTCAGCCAGGTCTCACCACTCTTGAAGTGCTCAAGCTGCGCCAGGGCAATGACGATTGCCAGGCCGTTGACGAACCCCAGCATCACCGGGTGCGGCACCATTCGCACCAGCTTGCCCAGTCGCAGCAGCCCGAACGTCGACATGATCAACCCGCCCAGCAGCACCGTCGCCAGCAAGTACTGCACGCCGTGCTGCACCACCAGCGCGACGATCACCACCGCCATCGACCCGGCAGCACCGGACACCATGCCAGGCCGGCCACCGAATAGCGCGGTCAGGGTGCAAATGATGAACGCACCATACAGCCCCATCAGCGGATTGAGATGAGCCACCAGCGCGAAGGCAATGCATTCGGGTAACAGGGCGAAAGACGTCGTGAGGCCGGCTAGGGCATCGGCGCGTAGATGTTTTGGTTTCATGGAGGACCGCGTGCAGGGAGAAGCAAGAAAGAGTGTGGGGATGTTACGGAATCAAGGGCGGCCCGGCCAGTTTATGCAACTTCAGAAACGCCTTCGCGAGCAGGCTCGCTCCCACAGTTGACCGCGTCCATCTGGACAATGCGGTCGAATGTGGGAGCGGGCTTGCTCGCGAAGGCAGCAACGCGGTGTTAAGCGAACTCACACCATCTCGTGACGAATCCACTCCAGCACCGACGTGCGCTTCGGCACCCAGCCCAGCAATTCCCGCGCATGCTTGCCGCGAACACGGCTGTTGGAGCCCAGGCCATAGTTGGCCATTTCATAACCCCACTCGGCTTCGGCGTCCTTCAACGGCCAGTCTTGCGGCTTGCCCAGGTTCAGCGCCTCGGCGATCGCCGTGGTCATGTCGATGAATGACGCTTCACCGCTTTCGACGAAGTAGAACGTGCCTGGGACGTTTTTGTTCAGCGCCAGCAGGTACAGCGATACCACGTCTTCGATGTGCACGTTGGACCAGATGTTCTGCCCGGTCCCGACATGGCGGACCACGCCGCTTTTACGCGCCTGCTTGAGCAAGCGCGGCAGCTGCACGCTGTCGCGCTTGACGCCCAGGCTGTGGCCGTAGATCAGCGTGTTGCAGATGACGGCCGAGTTCACGCCGTCCTTGGCCGCGGCGAGGATCAGGTTGTCGATGGCCACGCGTGCAGCCTTGTCCACGGTGGGTTCCGGCAAGTTGTCTTCGTAATAGATAACGTCGCTGGACTGACCGCCCGAGGCATCGCCCACGATGCTCGAACCGCTGGTATGCAGCAATACCTTGTTGGAGCCGCGCAAGGCATCGAGCAAGGCTTCGACAGCGCCGCGATGGTCGCTGCTGGCGGCGTTGATCACGGCGTCGGCTGCGCGGGCCTGTTCGGCCAATAGTGCGCTGTCGTCCAGCGTGCCGGTCACGGGCGTGATGCCCAGTGCCTTGAGCTCGTCCGCTTGCTCGGCGTTGCGCACCAGGCCGGTAACCTTGTGGCCGGCCTTGACCAGGCCGGTGGCGATGGAGCCGCCGATGAAACCGGCCGCACCAGTAACGAATACGTTCATGGAGAAACTCCCTGCGTTGATAAGTGATGCAACGAGTATCAAGCAGTGATCCCAGACGAAAAATCCCTGCTGACCCAATTCACTCTTGCGCAGGAATCACGAATCAGTCGCTGAAATCCGTGGAAGCGTAAAGCGCCAATTTGCCCTGGATGAAGTCAAGGAAACACTGGATGCGCAAGGCCAGCTGCGAGTTACGGTAGTACACCGCGTTGATCGGCTGGCGATAACCGCTGTTGAACTCGGCCAGCACGACCTTCAACCGTCCGGCACGAATGTCCTCGATGGTCATGTAATGCGACAGGCTGGCGATGCCTTGGCCTTCCAGCGCCAGATGGCGGATGGTTTCACCGCTGGATGCGCTGAGTGACGCCTGGATCGGCCAGCGATCGCCATGCACGTAGCGCAACGGCCATTGGTTGAGGCCTTCGTTCTGGGTGAACCCCAGCAGGGTGTGTTCGGCCAGGTCCGCCACGGCTGTCGGTGTGCCATGTTTTTCCAGGTAGGCGGGGCTGGCGACGATGTGCAGCGGACTGCATCCCAGGGAACGGGCGTGCAGGGTCGAGTCGGCCAGTGTACCGATGCGGATGGCGATGTCGGTGCTTTGCTCTAGCAGGTCGATGATCAGGTCGTTGCTGTTTAGTTCGAGCTGGATATCTGGATAGAGCCGGCGGAACTCATCGATGTACGGCACGATGGCATGCAGCATGAACGGCGACGCGGCGTTGATGCGCAAACGCCCGGACGGCGTTTGCTGGCGCGAAGACAAGCGTTCTTCGAGTTGGTCCATCTGATCGAGAATCAGCTTGGCGTGCTCGAAGAAATATTTGCCCTCCTCGGTCAGGTCCATGCGCCTCGTGGTGCGGTTGATCAACGTGGTATCGAGCTTGGCCTCCAGCCGCGACAGCGTGCGACTGACCGCCGACGGCGTTTGCCCGACCTGCTCGGCGGCCGCGGAAATCGACCCGCACTCGATCACGCAGACGAAGATCTGCAATTCATCGGATCTGGCTTTCACGTGTGTCCTCTTTCACGAATCGGCATGGCATGAATCGCCAGGATCGCAGCCTTTGGCAGCTCCTACAGGGTATTGCGTATACCTGTAGGAGCTGCCGAAGGCTGCGATCTTTTAAGCCATTGCGACCGATATTAGCTGAGCGTTACACCTTCAGGCCAAACACCTCGGCCAAGTGCTGCTCATAACGCGCCACATCGGCCTCGATGTTCGGGCGTTTCATCACGTCCACGCAGAGGAAGGTCGGCAAAGCGGTCATGCCGAGGAATTGGTTGGCCTTGTGGAACGGGAAGTACACCGCGTCCACGCCTTTGGCCTCGAAGAAGTCGGTCGGGTCGTCGAAGGCTTGCTGCGGCGCGTTCCAGGTCAGCGACAGCATGTATTGCTTGCCCTGGATCAGGCCGCCGCTGCCGTACTTCTGCGAGGCGTCGGAACGGGTGCGGCCGTCGCTGGCATAGAGGCTGCCGTGACCTTCGGTGAAGACCTCGTCGATGTACTTCTTCACGGTCCATGGCGCGCCCATCCACCAGCCCGGCATCTGATAGATGATCACGTCGGCCCAGAGGAATTTGGCGACTTCTTCGGCGACGTCGTAACCCTCGTCGATGAAGGTGGCCTTGACATCCACACCGCCGCGATCCAGCACGCTCAGCGCGGCTTCATGCAAGGTGGTGTTGTAGCGGCCATCGGAGTGGGCGAATTGTTTGCCGCCATTGAGTAACAGGACTTTTTTCATGAGAGGTCTCGCAAGGGTCAGAAACTGGATGGCGGCAGCGTAACGATCCGCCTCGCGCGGAGTAAGCGCCGCTGTCGCAAAATACATTTGACCCACACGCACGAATCACCAGCAGATTGTTGCCTTAGACTGGCGCCAATTCTGACTTGAGGAGTGTTTTCCAATGAGTGAAATGCAAGGTTTCATCCTGCACGCCAAGACCCGCCCGGAAAAATCCGACGCCTTCGAAGCGTTTTTCAGCGGCTACGTAGAAGCAAGTCGCGCCGAACCCGGCTGCATCGAGTACCACATGCTGCGCGACAAGCAGGACCCTACCCTGTTTATCTTCTTCGAGATCTGGCAGTCCCAGGCACATCTCGACGTGCACTCGAACCTGCCGCACATGAAGCAGTTCCTCGATCAACGCGATGAGTACCTGGAACGGGATTTCGTAATCCGCGCCATCGAGATGCTCAGCCCGTCGTCCGCTAGCCGCTGATCAACAAATGGCCGCCGAGCAACCCGAGGCCAATGAAGAATACGCGCTTGAACAACAGGGCGCTGATCCGCTGGCGCAGCCACTGCCCCAGCCACATGCCGAGCACCGCCGGGATCAGCGCCAACAGCGACGCACTCAACTCGCCACCACCCAGGGCACCGAGCCATAGCAGGCCGCCCGCGAGGGCAAGGGTCGAGACGGTGAATGACAGGCCCAACGCCTGCACCAGTTCGTCCTTGCTCAAGCCCAGCGCCTGCAGGTAAGGCACTGCCGGAATCACGAACACGCCCGTGGCCGACGTAATGACACCGGTCATCACGCCGCACATCGGACCTAGCCAGGGCTCATTACCCGCACCGACACGCAAGGTCGGCAAGAACAAGCCGCAGAGCGCATAGAGCAACAACGCCGCGCCCAATCCGCGCACCACCCAATGTCCACCGACCATGCCGATCCACAGCGTACCGGCGCCGGTGCCGATGAAGATGGCCAGCAGCATCGGCCACAGCCGCAGGATCAACCCGCGCAGATGCCCGCCGAAGGCCAGCTGCCAGACGTTGGTCAGGGTCGCGGGAATGATCAACAGCGCCGCAGCCTGTGACGGGGCCATAGCCAGACCGAGCAAGCCCATGGCGATGGTCGGCAGGCCGAGGCCGATGATGCCCTTGACCAAACCGGCCAGCAGGAAGGTGGCAATGACCAGCAACGACAGGGCCAAGCCGAGATTTTGGTAGAACGAGGCGAGTGTATTCATGGGCTGATGGTGAGCCCGGATTGGCGGGTTGAAAATCTGCCATATACTGAGCCTGGCTCTTGATTAGCAAGAGGCTTGAGTATCCGCCGTGGCTGCTGACGCCTTCGCGGGCAAGCCCGCTCCCACAGGGATCTTTGGCGGACACCAAATTTATGTTCGATGCATTTCTACTGTGGGAGCGGGCTTGCCCGCGAAGAGGCCCGCCCACACGACACACCACTTGAGGCTGCAATGATGCACTTCGACCTGACCGACCTGCGCCTCTACCTGAACATCCTCGACACCGGCAACATCACCGCCGGCGCGGCGCGTAGCCATCTTTCCCTGGCCGCCGCGAGCGCGCGAATCCGTGCAATGGAAGCATCACTCGGCACTGAGTTCCTGCAGCGCGGCCGTCGCGGCGTTACCCCAACGCCTGCCGGCAAGGCTCTCGCGCAACACGCCCGGGTCCTGCTGCAACAGGCCGAACGCATGCAGCAGGACCTGGCCGAATATGCCAAAGGCGTCAAAGGCCAGGTGCGGTTGTTGTGCAACACCACGGCCATCACCGAATACCTGCCGGAGTTGCTCGCCGACTTCCTAAGCGAGCATCCCAACCTCGACATCGACCTGCAGGAATTGCCCAGCACGCGCATCACCCACGCGTTGCGCCAGGGTGCCGCCGACCTTGGCATCGTCTCCGACGCGGTGGACACCCACGCCCTCGAAACCCTGCCCTTTCGCGACGACCCGCTGGTGCTGATCATGCCGCCCGGGCATCCGCTGGCCGACGGCGAACCGCCGACTTTCAGCGATACCTTGCAGCACGACTATGTGGGGTTGGCCGCTAATAGTGCACTCGCGGTGTACCTCGAAGAACAGGCGTTGCACGCGGGTATGCGCATGCAGATCCGCATCCGTGCGGAGGGTTTCGACGGGGTGATTCGCATGGCTGCCCGCGGCGCCGGGCTGGCGATTGTGCCGCTGGCGGCGATCCAGCGCCGGGCACTGGATCAACCGCTCAAAAGCTTCTCGTTGAACGAAGACTGGGCACAGCGAAAACTGCTGCTGTGCGCGCGATCATTCACTGGCCTGCCCGGTTATGCCAGGGCGCTGCTCGAGGCGTTGCTCATTGAGTGAGACCGGTTTGGGCTTCCTGAAAAACACGCCGTAGACAACGGTCAGCAACAACAGGAACGGCACACCGAACACCAGGGTCATCTTGAAGGCTTCGGTGAAGTAGGTGGTGATCATCACCGCGCCCATCAGTACCAACCCCAACCAGGTGCTGTAGGGGAACAGGCGCATGCGAAACGACAGTTTTCGCTCGCCGTGGCGCTGGTGATAACGACGGAAACAGTAGTGCGTCAGGAAGATCATGAACCAGGTGAAGATGGCGCCGAACATGGAGATCGCCATCATCAAGGTGAACGAACTTTCCGGGTACAGGATGTTGAGCAAGGTCGCCAGGGCAATGCCCGAGCTCGACAACAACAGGGCGTTCAGTGGAATCCCGCTCTTGCTCAACTTGCCCATGGACTTGGGGGCGTAGCCGCCACGGGACAGGCTGAACATCATGCGCGTGGTGATGTACAACTGGCTGTTCATCGCCGAGAGCGCGGCGATCAGGATGACGAAATTCATCACCCCGGTGGCGCCGGGAATGCCGATGGCTTGCATGACCGTGACGAACGGGCTTTGCGCATGACCGGCCTGGACCCACGGCACAATCGCCAGCATCAGAGCGAGGGTCAGCAGGTAGAACACCACCAGGCGCACGATGGTCGCGCGAAAGGCTTTCTTCACCGCTTGCTCCGGGTCCTGCGCCTCACCGGCGGCCACGGCGATCATCTCCACGCTCAGGTAACTGAAGATCGACACGATGACCGCGACCCACATGCCTTGCAGGCCATTGGGGAAAAAACCGCCGTGGACGGTGTAATTGTGCACGCCGTATTCCGGGTTGCCGGAACCGAACACCACGTACACCGCGAGAATGATGAAGCCGACGATCGCGCCGATCTTGATGGTCGAGAACCAGTACTCGAACGTACCGAAGGTCTTCACGCTGATCGCGTTGAGCACGATCAACACACTGGAAAACGAGACGATCCACACCCACTCCGGCACGTTGGCAAACCAGTACTTCATGTACATCGCCACCGCCGTCACTTCCGTACCGACCGCCAGCACGATCGCCGCCCAATAGGCATAGCGCACCAGGAACCCGGCCAAGGGGCTGACATAGAATTCGGCGTAAGCACCGAACGAACCGGAGGTCGAATGGGCCACGGTCATTTCCGCCAGGCAGCCCATCAACAACAGCGTGATGATCGCGCCGATGGCGTAGCTGAGCAGCACGCTCGGCCCGGCATAGCCGATCGCGTAGGCGCTGCCCATGAACAGCCCGGTGCCGATCGCGCCACCAATGGCGATCATGCTCATTTGCCCGGACGTCAGCTGACGCCGCAGGCCCTGTTCACGGTTGGATATCGTTTCAAAACCGGTGTTATCGGTCATTTTTATGTCCTCTGAATATTGTCTTTCTTGAAGAGCACGTCTTGGTTTTTACCGGTGGGGATCAGCCACGCACAGCAGGACACGGATCAGAAAATACTCAGTGGATATTCGATGATGACGCGCACTTCGTTGTTGTCCGTGGTATCGGCCCGCGCCACTTGCGCGGTGGAACGCACACTGGCCTGGCGCACCCGCACCGACAGGTCCCGCGCCTTGCCCGACTGCACGACGTAGCGCGCCTCGATGTCGCGTTCCCAGCGCTTGCCGTCATCGCCGTAGCGTCCGTAGGCGCCGTTGGGACCACCGTCGTAATGGCTGTCGTCGATATGGTCACCGCTGACGTAACGGGACATGAAGCTCAGCCCCGGCACGCCGAAAGCCGCCATGTCCAGGTCATAACGCAGTTGCCATGAGCGCTCGTTGGGGGCGTTGAAGTCGAGCACCTGAATCGAGTTGGCGAGGAAAATCGAAGTGCCTGGCTGTTGATCGAAACCCAGGTAATCGAACGGCTCGTTGCCATCGACTTGTTGATACGCCAGGGTCAATCGATGGGCACCGGACTTATACCCGGCGGCCAGCGACCAGGTGGTGTTGTCGATTTTTCCGGCCAGGCTCTGACCATCATCGTTGGTGCGGTAGATGTTGAAATCCAGGTTCAGCGACTGGCCTTCACTCAGGGCAAAGGTGTAGTTGCCGTTGGCGTAGTACTGCCGCCAGATATCGGTGAACTGCGAGCCGTAGAGGCTGATGCTCAGTTGATCGCTCAGGGCATAACTACCGCCCAGATAATCGACACTGCGGGTTTCCACGCCAGCGTACAGCGCTTTCAGCGCGCCATCGGCATTGGTCGAGTTACTGTCGTTGCCGGCGGTGAAATGACCGATGTCCAGTTGCAAGGCCTTGAGTTCATGGCTGGTCAGCTGGAAGCCCGTGGCAACACTGGTGAACAGTCGCGCGTTGCCGGTGCCGAACACCGGGTTTAGCGGGGTCAGGTTGCCGTACTTGAGTTCGGTCTGCGATACCCGCGCCTTCACCGCGCCACCCGCTTCGGAGTACTCATCCTCGGGGCGACCATCGGAATCGACCGGCAGCAAACCGGTGCCGGTGCGCCCCTTGCCGCTGTCGAGTTTGAGACCCAACTGCGCGTACGCATCGACCCCGAACCCCACCGTTCCCTGGGTGTAGCCGGAGCGGTAATCGAGCATGATCCCGTGGGCCCATTCGTCCCGATAATTCTGGCCGCCAGGGTTGTTGAGGTTATTGCGATAGAAAAAGAAGTTACGGTTGGTCAGGGTCAGGCTGCTGCCTTCGACGAATCCATTGTCGGCGGCGGCATAGGCCATTTGCCCGAGGCAACTGCCGATGGCGAGCGACAAGGCGGGCCAGGGGGACAGTCTCATTCTGCGTGCTCCTTATTATTGTGTTTGCACAGAACAGTTGATCGATCGCAGGCGAAGCCCTGCCGCCAGGAAACCTGGCAGCAAGACCTGGACAACGCAGGTATCAGGTGACGCTGTGGCGAACCTGGAATTGCGCTTGCGCCCAGGTTTTCTGATCGAGAATCTCGCCGAGGATCTGCACTGCATCCCAGACCTCGGTGAAGGTCGTGTACAGCGGGGTGAAACCGAAACGCATGATGCGCGGCTCGCGGTAGTCGCCGATCACGCCCCGGTCGATCAAGGCCTGGATCACTGCATAGCCTTCGGGGTGTTCGAAGCTCACGTGACTGCCACGCTTGGCGTGCTCACGCGGCGTGATCAATTTCAGTTCGTGAGCCGAGCAACGCTGCTCGACCAATTCGATGAACAAGTCCGTCAGCGCCAAAGATTTGCGGCGCAAGCTGGCCATGTCGGTCTGGGCGAACACATCCAGCCCGCACTCGACCATCGCCAACGAAGTGATCGGCTGGGTACCGCACAAGTAACGGGCGATGCCGCTGCTCGGCTCGTAGCGCGACTCCATGGCGAACTGCCGCGAGTGGCCGAACCACCCCGCCAGCGGCTGCGGCACCAGATCGCACAACGGCGGCGAGACCCAGACGAACGCCTGCGAACCCGGACCGCCATTGAGGTATTTGTAGGTGCAGCCGATGGCGTAGTCGGCGCCCGCCTGATGCAAGTCGACCGGCACCGCGCCAGCGGAATGCGCCAGATCCCAGATGGCCAGTGCCCCGCACTCATGGGTCAGCGCGGTCAGCGCTTGCATGTCGTGCATGTAGCCGGTCTTGTAGTTGACGTGGGTGAGCATCACCACCGCCGTGTCCTGGTCAATCGCTTGTGGCAACTCTTCAGGGCTATCAACAAGGCGCAAGGTGTAACCCTGCTGCAGCATGTCGGCCAGGCCTTCGGCGATGTACAGGTCGGTGGGGAAATTGCTGCTTTCGGTGACAATCACCCGTCGCGCTGGCGACCTTGTGGCTTGCACCCGCAGCGCGGCACTGAGCACCTTGAACAGGTTGATCGAGGTCGTGTCGGTCACCACCACTTCACCGGCACGGGCGCCGATCAACCCGGCCAGGCGATTACCCAAACGCTCGGACAAATCGCGCCAACCGGCAGTGTTCCAGCTGCGGATCAGGCCATTGCCCCACTCTTGGGCAATCACTTCCTGAGCACGCGCCAATGCCGCGACCGGGCGTGCGCCCAGGGAATTGCCATCGAGATAAATCACACCGTCGGGTAGCGCAAATTGCTGGCGTAGCGGCGCGAGAGTGTCCTGGGCATCACGCGCCAGGCAATCGTTTCTTGTTGTCATCGGGTGTCCTGTTCTTTGAAGGTCGTTGCGTTTATGCAGGCGTTGTCGGCCCCTTTTCGTGGAGAAATAATGAACGATGCCTTGGAGAATTTTCGTGCAAACTAAGCGGCTACCAGGTAGTTATTTCGCATAAAATTCGAATCCAATACCCATAAACGCGGATTTACGCCAGCCATGAATCTCGACTCGACAGACCTGCGAATCCTCCATCAACTGCAACAGGATGGCCGCATCAGCAATCAGGAACTGGCAGAGAAAGTCGCCCTGTCGCCGTCGGCCTGTCTACGAAGGTTGCGCCTGTTGGAAAGCGAGGGAATCATCAGCGGCTATCGCGCGGTGTTGAATGCCGAACGGCTGGGGATCGAACTGGAAGCCATCGTCCATGTGTCATTGCGACAGGACGTCGAGGATTGGCACGAGACGTTTATCAAGAAGGTCCAGTCGTGGCCGGAAGTGGTCACCGCGTATGTGATTACGGGAGCGAGCAACTACGTGCTGCGGGTCCAGGCGCGTAATCTCAAACACTTCTCCGACTTCATCGTCAACCACTTGAACCGCACGGCGGGGGTGACTGACATCCGCTCGGAAATCGTCCTGCAGAAGATCAAGGAGCGTGAATCGCTGTTGGACCTGGTGGTGCGCAAGTAAGGAACGGATCGCTCAGAAGCCGCGCAGGCGCCGGGCTTCATTGCGCTGCAAGGTCATGCTCGGGGATTCGTCGAACAGCTTGCGGTATTCGGCGGAAAAGCGCCCCAGGTGCGTGAACCCCCAGCCCATGGCGATCGCGGAAATATTGCGTGCCGAGCCGTGCTCAAGCAGCTCCTGGCGCACGCCGTTCAAGCGGTACTTCTTCAGGTAGACCATCGGCGACAATGCGAAGTACTTCTTGAACGCTTCAAACAGCTTGAAGCGTGAAACCCCGGCAGCCGCTTCGATGTCCTCCAGGTGCAAAGCCTCGCGAGCATTGTCGTGAATGTATTGCCGCGCCCGGATCAGGTAGTGCGGTAATTTAACGCCCAGCACCTGGCGCAGCTCTTCTGAATAGTTGTTCGGCTGGGCGAGGATCAAGCCTTTGATCAGCGAACTTTCAATGTCCCGGGTGAAGGCCACTTGCTCGTAGAGTTCGCTACTGCGCTCCAGCTCAGCGATGAAATAGCGCGCCATGCGCCACCATGAAGCCGACGCGCCATCGACCGCATCCATCACCGGTTCGAAACGCAGCGGCGCATCCAGCGGTCGCTGCAGCAAGCCTTCCAGGGACTCGCTCATGGCGGCGCGGGTGATCACCACCTGGACTTTGCGGCAGTCGCCGGAAATCGCCAGCAGCTGGTTTTCATTGGGGGAAATGATCACCCCCTGATCGCGGTCGGATTTCACCACGCTGCCGTTCTTGCTCAACTCCTGTTCGCCCACCAGGGGCAGGCTCAGGCTGTAGCTGCTGAAGCGCTCGGGATCCTCGATATCGATGGTGACATCGGTGCCGTATTCGATGGTGCCCAGCGTCGTGGCCATCGACTTGAACGTGTTGGCACTGTGATGGAAGCGGATCCGCTCGGGCGTCGTGGTCACGAGCCGGTGCGGCCCGCAAATACCGGACATCCAGCTTCTTGCGGCCTCGAGGTCGTCGCTGTCGACACGAATGTCGCGACTCTGCGGATCGGTTTTGCTGTTCATCACGGTGCACCCACGGGCTATTTTCCAGCGCGCTCTGACGGCGCGTCTCAGGCGTGGAAAACGCAAGTTCCAGGCCACAAAACGCCAGCGCCAACTGCGTGGATAGCAATCCTCGACTATGTGGATAACGTAGCCGGTGAACGTGTCCCAACAGGCACTCGACGTTGCGCGAAACAGTACCTGATTGCTGCAGACAGGTGCAGCCGTTCATCGTTTGGTGCGCCTTCTGGGTAGTCGCTGCCCAGTTTGATACCGAGTGGGTGTTACCCCACAAATTTTACGGACTGCCTTCGCCCACAAACCGGATAGACCCCCACCCGCCCCACTCCCTCTAATGAGCACACCGATTAGCCCCAATAAAAAACAGGTGCACACCCATGAGTGGCGAAAAAAACGTCGAGCAGTGGAAAGCGTTTATCCAGGGCTGCCTGGACTTCCGTCCGGCAGAAGGCGTGTTCCGCATCGCCAGGGACATCTTTACCGAGCCGCAGTTGTTCGATCTGGAGATGGAACTGATCTTCGAGAAAAACTGGATCTACGCCTGCCACGAAAGCGAACTGGCCAATAACCACGACTTCGTCACGATGCGCGCCGGTCGCCAGCCGATGATCATTACCCGCGATGGCGACGGCCAGCTCAACGCATTGATCAACGCCTGCCAGCATCGCGGCACGACCCTGACCCGCGTTGGCAAGGGCAATCAGTCGACCTTCACCTGCCCGTTCCATGCCTGGTGCTACAAAAGCGACGGGCGCCTGGTGAAGGTCAAGGCGCCGGGCGAGTATCCGGAAGGCTTCGACAAGGCCACGCGCGGTCTGAAAAAGGCGCGCATCGAGAGCTACAAGGGTTTCGTGTTCATCAGCCTCGACGTACACGCCGACAACAGCCTCGAAGACTTCCTCGGCGATGCCAAGGTGTTCTTCGACATGATGGTCGCCCAATCGCCAACCGGTGAGCTGGAAGTGTTGCCCGGCAAGTCGGCCTACACCTACGACGGCAACTGGAAACTGCAGAACGAGAACGGCCTCGACGGCTATCACGTCAGCACGGTCCACTATAACTACGTGGCCACGGTGCAGCATCGCCAGCAGGTCAACAGCGAGAACGGCACCAGCAGCGCCAGCACCCTGGACTACAGCAAGCTCGGTGCTGGCGACGCCAACACCGATGACGGCTGGTTCGCGTTCAACAATGGCCACAGCGTGCTCTTCAGCGACATGCCGAACCCGTCCGTGCGTTCCGGCTACGCGACCATCATGCCGCGCCTGATCGAAGAACACGGCCAGGAAAAGGCTGAATGGATGATGCATCGCCTGCGCAACCTGAACATCTACCCGAGCCTGTTTTTCCTCGATCAGATCAGCTCGCAACTGCGCATCATCCGGCCGGTGGCCTGGAACAAGACCGAGATCATCAGCCAGTGCCTGGGGGTGAAAAACGAGTCGGACGCCGACCGCGAAAACCGCATTCGCCAGTTCGAGGATTTCTTCAACGTGTCGGGCCTGGGTACACCCGACGACCTGGTGGAATTCCGTGAAGCCCAGCGCGGTTTCCAGGCTCGCCTGGAGCGCTGGAGCGATATTTCCCGCGGCAGTCACCGCTGGGCCACCGGCGCCACGCCCAACAGCGAGTCGATCGGCATCGCCCCGGCCATGACCGGCACCGAGTTCACCCACGAAGGGCTCTACGTCAACCAGCACAGCAACTGGCAGAAATTCCTGCTCGATGGCCTGGACGCGAAATCCCTGAAACTCCGTGAGGTGTAATGATGAATGCGCAATTGCAGTACCAGATCGAACAGTTTTTCTACCGCAAATCCGAACTGTGCGATGCCCAGGACTGGGACGCCTACATCAAGCTGTTCGACGAGCAAAGTGAGTTCCACCTGCCGCAATGGGACTCGGAACACGTCTACACCCGCGACCCCAAGCGCGAGATGTCGCTGATCTACTACCCCAACCGTTCAGGCCTGGAAGACCGTGTGTTCCGCCTGCGCACGGGCAAGTCCGCCTCCTCGACACCGATGCCGCGCACCTTGCACATGATCAACAACGTGCGGATCAGTGAACTGGAAAACGGTGAATTGGAGGTGCGCCTGAACTGGCACACGCTGTTCTATCGCCTGGCCACCTCCGAGCAGTTCTATGGACGCGCAACCTACCGGCTCAAGCCCCACGCCGACAGTTGGCTGATCAGCCGCAAGCATGTGCTCTTGCTCAACGACACCATCAACTCGGTACTGGACTTCTACCACCTCTGAATCCAAGGAGATCGAGGCATGAATCACAAAGTGGCGTTCAGCTTTGCCGACGGCAAGACCCTGTTCTTTCCCGTACAACCCAACGAAATCCTGCTCGACGCCGCCCTGCGCAACGGCATCAATATTCCTCTGGATTGCCGCGAAGGCGTCTGCGGTACGTGCCAGGGTCGCTGCGAATCGGGTGACTACAGCCAGGATTATGTGGACGAGGAGGCGCTCTCGAGCCTGGACCTGCAGCAGCGCAAGATGCTCACCTGCCAGACCCGGGTGAAGTCCGATGCGGCGTTTTATTTCGACTTCGCTTCCAGCCTGTGCAATGCCTCGGGCCCGGAACAACTGAGCGCAACGGTGACCGGCGTCAGGCAGATTTCGGCCAGCACCGCGATCCTGCACCTGGATCTCGGTACGACAAACCCACTGGATTTTCTACCGGGGCAATACGCCCGCTTGTCGATTCCGGGAACTGAAAGCAAGCGTTCCTACTCGTTTGCCAATCGGCCGAGTGAGGACAATCAACTGCAGTTCCTGATTCGCCTGCTACCCGACGGCGTGATGAGCAACTACATCCGGGAACGCTGCCGGGTGGGCGACGAAATCATGCTCGAGGCACCGCTGGGTGCGTTCTATCTGCGGCATGTGGCCAAACCACTGATCCTGGTGGCGGGCGGAACCGGGCTGTCGGCACTGCTGGGCATGCTCGACGACCTCGCCGAGCGCGGTTGCACGCAGCCGGTGCACCTGTACTACGGCGTGCGCGACGCTGCCGACCTGTGCGAACGGGCACGGATCGAGGCTTATGCCGAACGCCTTGCGGGGTTTCGCTACACCGAAGTGGTCAGCGATCCATCGCCACAGTGGACAGGCAAGCGCGGCTACATTGCCGAGCATTTCGACCTCAGTGAACTGCGCGACGCGCCGGTCGACATGTACGTCTGCGGGCCGCCGCCGATGGTCGAATCGATCAAAGACTGGTTGCAGGCCCAGGCGCTGGACAGCGTTCACCTGTATTACGAAAAGTTCACCGAGAGTAATATCTGATCTTTCAAACCAGGCCTGACAACAATAACCAGAAGGGAACGAGATGGCGGATGAAATCTTGCAACAGGGAACGCTCAAGCGAGGGTTGAAAAATCGACATATTCAACTGATCGCCCTGGGCGGGGCGATTGGTACCGGGCTGTTCCTCGGCTCTGCAGGGGTACTCAAGTCGGCCGGCCCGTCGATGATCCTCGGTTATGCGATTGCCGGATTCATCGCCTTCCTGATCATGCGCCAGTTGGGCGAGATGATTGTCGAGGAGCCGGTAGCCGGTTCGTTCAGTCACTTCGCCCACAAATACTGGAACGGTTTTGCCGGTTTCCTTTCGGGCTGGAATTACTGGGTGCTGTACGTGCTGGTGGGTATGGCCGAGCTGACGGCCGTGGGCAAGTACGTGCAGTTCTGGTGGCCGGAAATCCCGACCTGGGTCAGCGCCGCGGTGTTCTTCGTCCTGGTCAACCTGATCAACACGATGAACGTCAAAGTCTTCGGCGAGATGGAGTTCTGGTTCGCGATCATCAAGGTCGTGGCCATCATCGGCATGATCGTCCTGGGCTGCTACATGCTGTTCAGCGGCACCGGTGGCCCACAGGCATCGGTCAGTAACCTGTGGAGCCACGGCGGTTTCTTCCCCAACGGCACCACCGGCCTGCTGATGTCGATGGCGTTCATCATGTTCTCCTTCGGTGGCCTGGAACTCGTCGGCATCACGGCCGCTGAAGCCAGCGAACCGAGGAAGGTGATTCCCAAGGCGATCAACCAGGTGGTTTATCGCGTGTTGATCTTCTACGTCGGCGCACTCACCGTGCTGCTGTCGTTGTACCCTTGGGATCAACTGCTGCAGACCCTTGGCGCGTCCGGCGATGCCTACAGCGGCAGCCCGTTCGTCCAGATCTTCTCGTTGATCGGCAGCGATACCGCCGCGCACATCCTCAACTTCGTGGTGCTCACCGCGGCGCTCTCGGTCTACAACAGCGGCGTTTATTGCAACAGCCGCATGCTCTACGGCCTGGCCGAACAGGGCGATGCACCGAAATCGCTGATGAAACTGAACAAACAGGGCGTGCCACTGCGGGCGCTGGGCATCTCGGCGCTGATCACCATGCTCTCCGTGCTGGTCAACTACCTGGCGCCCCATGAGGCGCTGGAATTGCTGTTCGCCCTGGTAGTCGCCTCGTTGATGATCAACTGGACGCTGATCAGCCTGACCCACCTGAAGTTTCGCAAAATCATGGGCCAGCAAGGCATCGTGCCGAGCTTCAAGTCGTTCTGGTTTCCTTACAGCAACTACCTGTGCCTGGCGTTCATGGCCATGATCATCTTCGTGATGTGGATGATCCCGGGCATACGCGCCTCGGTCATCGCTATCCCGGTGTGGGTGTTGATCATCTACGGGTTCTACCGGATGCGTGTGGCGAGGGATCGCAGCTTGCCTGTCGCGCAATAATCCTTAGCCCAACAAAAAGCCCCGGCATTCAATGAATGCCGGGGCTTTTTCATGCGCGTCCCTGTAGGAGCGAGCATGCTCGCGATGAACCTGAAAGCGCGCCGCGGGGTGTCAGGTTTCCCGCGTTATCGTTGGCCTCCATCGCGAGCATGCTCGCTCCTACAGGGATGTAAACGTCAGATCACAGGGTCGAACGCACCCGCCACAACTCCGGGAACAGCACGGTATCGAGCATCTTGCGCAGGTAACCCACCCCTTCGGTGCCGCCAGTGCCTGGTTGAAAGCCAATGATCCGCTCGACCGTGGTGACATGGCGGAAGCGCCACTGGCGGAACGAGTCTTCGAGATCGATGAATTTCTCGGCCAGTTGGTAGAGATCCCAATAACGCGACGGATCCTTGTAGACCACACGCCACGCCGCTTCGACCGAGGCGTCATGTTGCGTCGGGCTCGTCGGGTCGCGCTCGAAACGCTGAGGATCAATCGCAAGGCCAGCGCTGGCCATCAAGCGAATAGCTTCGTCATACAGCGAGGGTGTGGCGATGGCTTTTTCGAGTTCCTGCAGCAACTCCGGGCGATGGGCGTGGGGGCGCAAAAGCGTCGCGCTCTTGTTGCCCAGGATAAATTCGATTTCACGGTACTGAAACGACTGGAAGCCCGACGACTGTCCCAGGAAAGGCCGGATCGCGTGGTACTCGGTAGGCGTCATGGTGGCCAGTACTGTCCACGCATGCACCAGTTGATCAAAGATCCGCGAAACCCGCGCCAACATCTTGAAGGCCGGCGGCAACTCTCCCAGCCGCACGTGTTCGCGGGCAGCCTTGAGCTCGTGCAGCATCAGCTTCATCCACAGCTCAGAGGTCTGGTGCTGGATGATGAACAGCATCTCGTTATGGTCCGGCGACAAGGGGTGCTGGGCACTGAGAATACGCCCCAGGTCCAGGTAATCGCCGTAGCTCATGGAGTCGGAAAAATTCAGCTCGGCGTTATGCCATTCCTCTGTCTGACTGGCAGGCGAATACGGACATTGGCTCATTGAGCAGGCTCCTCATGTGGCGTGGAATTCAGTGGACGCAAGATAGCCCTGACCGGGCTGGCGTCGAGGTTGGCAAAGCGCAGCGGCAGCGCGATCAACTCGTAATCCCCTTCCGGTACGTCATCTAGCACGATGCCTTCGAGAATGGCCATGCCGTGACGCGCCACGGCGTTGTGCGAATCCATGGTCTTGGATTGCTGCGGGTCCAGCGATGGCGTATCGATGCCGATCAGGCGCACGCCGAGACTGGCGAGCAGGTCGACGGTGTCTTTGGCGACCGCCGTGAATTCGGGGTCCCAGGTGGCCAGCGGCGCGTGTTGATAGGTCCGCAGCAGGACGCGTTCGGGCAAATTGTCCAAACGACCTTGCAGTTGTCCGGGTTGCACCAGTGCGCCGCTGCCAAGGCAATGCAGCACCCGGCAAGGCCCGATATACACATCGAGGGACACGTCGCCGATGGCCGCGCCGTCCTCGCTGTAGTGCAATGGCGCGTCGACATGGGCGCCGGTGTGCGGCGACAGCGTGATGCGCCCGACATTCACCGGGCATTCAGGCCCCAGTGTCCAGACGCGTTCTTCCTGAAACGGCGTATCTCCCGGCCAGGTCGGTGTTGCGGTACTCAAGGGCGGGCTGATGTCCCACCACGACATTGTTTTTTTCATTGCACAGCTCTCGGCCTTTTCCGAAGTGAATGATACGAGCGATACCTGTGCATGTTCTTGCAAAAAGATTCGAAAAAGCCTGGGGCTTTCGCACAAACTGCCAGATATCGGCGGTTTATCGAGTGGAAATTTCAATGGGCTTGCAGGCGCTTTCAGCCGTCAAGCGGGTGAGGGTCGCTGCGTTTCTGGATACCTCGATGTCGAGTACAGACAACTGATCCCCCGGCAGGCCCTATAGGGTGCGTCTTCAGCTCTCCCCCAACGCCGGAGTCATCATGACCGCACCGATTACCGTTCTTCGCGACACCCATCCGCTGCCCGTACTCGACGCCTGCAAATGGGAAAAACTCGAAGGCGACCCGCACACCGTCAACCTCAACGCCTACACCAGCGAAGATGGCAGCAAGATCATGGGCACCTGGATCTGCACGCCAGGCAAGTGGTACGTGGAATATGTGAAGTGGGAATACTGCGACTTCCGCGAGGGGTACTGCATCATCACCCCGGAAGGAAAAGAGCCGATCCACCTGCGCGCCGGAGACATTTTCGTCATTGAGCCGGGGATGAAAGGCACCTGGGAAGTGGTGGAAACCGTGCGCAAGTACTTCGTGTTTGCCTGATGCAAAAAAACCGGGAAATCACCCGACGTGATTTCCCGGTCAATGTCGATGCGCACATGCAATACCTGTAGGAGTGAGCATGCTCGCGATGGACTCAAGAGCGCCGCGTGAACCCAGGAAACACGCGTCATCGTTAACGACCATCGCGAGCAGGCTCGCTCCCACAGGTTTTATTGCGGCTTGCGATAACTGTTGATGATCGCCGAGAAGTCACTGCCGCCTTCCCCACGCAAACTCATCGCCTGATACAACTGCTGCGCCACCGCGCCCAGTACCACCGGCTGGTGCGCCTGACGGGCCGCTTCCGTTGCCAGTCCCAGATCCTTGAGCATCAGCTCGGCGCCGAAGCCACCGGTATAGCCGCGCGAGGCTGGTGCCGTTTCGACGATGCCCGGCCATGGGTTGTACATCTCCGAACTCCAGCAACGTCCGGTGGAGCTGTTGATGATGCCCGCCAGCACCTTGGTGTCGATGCCCAAGGCATCGCCCAGGGCCATGGCTTCACTGACGCCAACCATGGAAATGCCCAGCAGCAGGTTGTTGCAAATCTTGGCAATTTGTCCGGTGCCCACTTCGCCGCAATGGACGATGTTGCGGCCCATCTGCGCCAGCACCGGTTGCAGGGTCGCGAAGAGTTCCGGGGTCGCACCGACCATGAACGTCAACGTCCCCGCCGCGGCGCCCCCGGTGCCACCGGAGACCGGCGCATCGGCCATGGCCACGCCCTGCTTGGCAGCGGCGGCGGCCACGTCACGGGCGGTCTGCGGATCGATGGTGCTGCAATCCACGGCTGGCACACCCTTGCCGATACCGGCGAGCACACCGTCTTCGCCCAGCCAGACGCTGCGTACATGCACGGCAGCGGGCAGCATGGTGATGACCAGTTCGGCACCTTGCGCCGCCTCACGGGCCGAAGCGCTGATGGTGCCGCCCAGTTGTTCAAGCTCCGCCAGCACGGCCTTGTTCAGGTCGACCAGGCGCAGTGAATGGCCGGCCTTGATCAGGTTGCGCGCCATCGGCGCGCCCATGTTGCCGAGACCGATAAAAGCAATGTTCATGTCCGGCTCCTTAACGCAGGTTGATGGTGGTGTTCACACCGTCGTTGACGCTGTCGTCATCGAACCAGCGGCTGGTGACGGTCTTGGTCTGAGTGTAGAACTGCACCACTTGCTTGCCATACGGGCCAAGGTCGCCAAGCTTGGAGCCACGGGAACCGGTGAAGCTGAAGAATGGGACCGGTACCGGAATCGGGATGTTGATGCCGACCTGGCCGACGTCGATTTCGCTCTGGAACTTGCGCGCCGCCGCACCGGACTGGGTGAACAGGCCCGTGCCGTTGCCGAACGGGTTGGCGTTGACCAGGGCAATCGCCTCGTCGAGCGTATTGACTTCCAGCACCACCAACACCGGACCGAAGATTTCCTGGGTGTAGATCTGCATGTCGGGGGTCACACCGGAGAACAGGGTCGGGCCGACGAAGTTGCCCTTCTCGTAACCAGGAACCGTGATGTCGCGACCATCGAGCTCGAGTTTCGCGCCTTCCTTGATGCCGCTTTCGATCAGCTCGAGAATTCGCGCCTTGGCCTTTTTCGAAATCACCGGGCCGACGTCGGTGCCCGGCTCGCTGCCGGCATTGACCTTGAGTTTCTGCGCCAGTGCTTTCAAGTCAGGCAGCCATTGCTTGGCCGCACCGACCAGCACCACCACCGAAGTCGCCATGCACCGCTGACCGGCCGCGCCGAAACCGGCGCCCACTAGCGCATTCAGCGCCTGTTCGCGATTGGCATCGGGCAGCACCACGGCGTGGTTCTTCGCGCCCATCATCGATTGCACGCGTTTGCCATGCTTGCCGGCCAAGTCATAGACGTGGGTGCCGACCGCCGTCGAGCCCACGAAGGAAACGGCCTTGATGTCTTTATGGGTGCACAGCGCATCCACCACGTCCTTGCCGCCGTGCACGACGTTGAGCACGCCGGCCGGAATCCCGGCCTCGATAGCCAGTTCCACCAGCAGCATGGTCGACATCGGATCCTGTTCGGACGGCTTGAGCACGAAGGTGTTGCCGCAGGCGATGGCCATCGGGAACATCCACAGCGGAATCATCGCCGGGAAATTGAACGGTGTGATACCGGCGCAAACGCCGATTGGTTGACGCAGGGTGTAGGTGTCCACGCCACCCGCCACGTTTTCAGCGAACTCGCCCATTTGCAGGCTGCCGATGGAGCACGCGTGCTCGACCACTTCCAGGCCACGGAAAATATCGCCTTCAGCGTCGGCAATGGTCTTGCCCTGCTCGGCGCTGAGGACTGCCGCGATGCGCTTGGAATGTTCGCGGATCAACGCCTGCAGTTTGAGCATGATGCGCATCCGCGCGCCGATCGGCGTCAGCTTCCAGGTCTGGAAGGCGCGATGGGCGGCACTGATGGCGGCGTCGACTTCTTCAGCCGTGGCAAACGGCACCTTGGCCAGCACTTGCTGGGTTGCCGGGTTGATGATGTCGTGCCACTCGGTGGTCTGCGATTCGACCCACTGGCCGTCGATCAACAGTTTGACCTTTTGTACGGTGGTCTCGTCAGGCGTAAGCGAAGCGTTCATGTGGGGTCTCCGAATCTTTGTTTTTATTTCAGGAGCCAGGGCGAAACGTCACCCTGCGATAAGACGTGTGCCACGAATTGGTTATCGGGCTGTTTTTGGAGTATAGATGTGCAAACTTCTAATAAGAACGCACATAAAAGCCGGTCCATCATGCAAAAAAACATCACGTCTCTGGGTTCACTAAACTGGGATGACCTCAAGTTTTTCCTTGAGGTCTCACGCACCCGCAAGGCCAGCACCGCGGCCAAGCGCCTGGCCGTCGACTACACCACCGTGTCGCGGCGCATCAGTTCACTGGAAGCTTCGCTAGGCACCCTGCTGTTCGAGAAGTCCCGGACCAGCGGCTTTGTCCTGACCGCAGAAGGCCAACGCCTGATGGGCTACGCCGAGTCGATCGAAAGTACGCTGCACATGGCCTGCGAACAGGTCTCAGGGTCCGGGGTGGCGTTGTCCGGCCATGTGCGCATGGGCTGCACCGAAGGTTTCGGGAGCTTTTTCATTACCCCGCAACTGAGTCACTTCGTCGACGCCTACCCGGCGATCTCGGTGGACATCCTGCCGCTGCCGCACTTCATCAGCCTGTCCAAGCGCGAGGCCGACATCGTCATCGCCCTGGAGCGCCCGGAACACGGCCCCTATGTCTGCTGCAAACTGACGGACTACCGCCTGCAGCTGTATGCGACGCAGCAATACCTCGACAAACACCCGGCAATCCGCCGGCCGGCCGACTTGGGCAAGCATTCGTTCATCAGCTATGTCGACGACCTGGCGTTCAGTTCCGAGCTGCTGTACCTGGCCAACGTGCTCCCCGGCGCCAGCGCCAACTTGCGCAGCACCAGCGTGATCGCGCAGTTCGTGGCCGCGCAGCAAGGGCGGTCGCTGGCCATCCTGCCGTGCTTCCTGGCAGCCCAGGACCCACGGTTGCTGCCGGTGTTGCCGCAGGAAATCAACATCACCCGGCAATTCTGGATGTACTGCCGCGAGGATCTGAGGAAGCTCAAGCGGATTACCCTGTTGTGGGATTACATCCGCGCCGTGACCGAGCAGAACCAGGCACTGTTGATGGGTGACAGTCGGCAGATGGTGTTTGCCGACTGAGGATGTTCAAGAACGTTCAGGTTGTAACCGGTTGGCGGCCAGCCACTTTCCTGGACAATGTCTTGCCGAACGCTATCCACCATTTTTCATAATAGAAGGTGGAGATATGCGCGGTGATGAAAATGGCGGCGAACAACAACGGTCGCTTCAGATATTTAACGATGGTATCCCCGCTACCCAGCCAGGTATGCGCCAGCAGCGGATGAACAACGTAGAGCGCGTAGGAGATGGTGGCGATATAAAACAGAATGCGGTTGTTCAGAACATGGGCAATGAATGTCCGGCCATTGAGCAGCGTACTCCCGACCATTGCGGCGGCAATGTAAGGGCGCAAGTAGTTCATGAAACCACCGTCGGGATGACTGGACACGACAAACAGGGCGAATAAAGCCATTTGCACGACCAGCATTTGTGCCGGCGCCTTCACAAGATTGTTACCCAGTCTTTTGTGATAGATCAGCGCCAGTATGCAACCAGACAGTATTTCATCAATGCGGTAATAGGTATTGATGACGACATGGGCATCATTCATGACTCGATAGGTTGTGACGGCGATGGCAAGAAAAGGGATCAGCACCATCCACCTTTTCCTCATCATGACTACCAGCAAGGCGATGGCCACATAAAACTGGACCTCCATGCACAAGCTCCATAAATGGCCGTTTACATCGCCAAGCCACATGGGCGGCCAGTTGGCAAAGAACAAAAAGTTTGCGATGTAGTAATCCGGAGGGCTGCTCATGATAGGCAAGACAATTGCCATGTACAGCCAGGCAAGAGGCACAATGCGAAAGAACCTGCGAATCAGAAAATCAATGACGCTGTCGTTATTGAGCAGAAAACTTGTTATCAGGAAACCCGACAAGGTAAAAAATATAGCCATGCCCATGACGCCTGCAGCAGAATTCAACTGCAAAAACTTTGGGCCAAGTGGTAGCAGGTGACACGCCAGTACCAGCAAGATACTAATTCCGCGCCATCCATCAAGTACGTTTAATCGAGAGCCTGCTACGGAACTATCACTCATATTGGCATTCGCTCTTTGGATATAAAAACCCAATAGTCGTAGCAGTGAAAATCTCATGGAGCCAGACCATTCAAGCCTGAAGTCTAGGTCACCTTTTGCGCTTTACACTTCACGCCATGATAAAATTTTGTCGCGCGCATTTGGCTAAATAACTGTTTTTTTGACGTTGCTTTCATGGCGTGAAGTGCAACGTCCACTTTTTGGCAGATGCGTTGCGAGCGCTGTCAGGCGCTCGCCTCCTTGAGTTCCAGCATCAGCCCGCTCAAGCGTTTGACCCGACGTCGCACCGCCTCTTCGAAGACGCCAGCCCGAGGCTCGATCAATGTGAACCAATCCTTGGCCCGGGTGATGCCGGTATAGATCAGCTCCTTGGTGAGCACCGGGTTCAGGGCATCGGGCAGGATCAACGCAGTGTGGGCGAATTCCGAGCCCTGGGATTTGTGCACGGTCATGGCGTACACGGTTTCGACATCATTGAGGCGACTGGGCAACACAAAACGCACGCCACCCTGGCCGTCGTTCCTCGGGAACGCGACTCGCAGCACCGGTTTCCCGGCCTCGGGCCCCTCGCGCTCGGGAAGCTTGAGGGCAATGCCGATGTCACCATTCATCAAGCCCAGGCCGTAATCGTTGCGGGTCATCAGCACCGGGCGGCCTTCGTACCACTGCTGGTCGCTGTCGATCAGCCGGGCCTTCAGCAAGGCGTCGGTCACCCGCTGGTTCAAGCCTTCCACGCCCCACGGGCCTTTGCGCACCGCGCACAACAACTGGAAGGCGTCGAACGCCTGCAAAACCTGCCGGGCCCAATCGGTCCAGCGCGCATCGTCCAGGGGACAATCGAGCGCTGGACGCTGGTTGCGCAGCAGGCTCAAGTAATAGCGGTAGCCTTGCGGCCCCTCACCATGACCTTCGAGCAACAGGCGCTCCAGCGCCCGATCCTGTTCATTGCGCAGGGACAGGCTGAACACATCGTCGTGGCTTCGCGCCGCCAGCAACTTGCGGGCTTGCGCGGGCTGTTGCTGGTTCACCCAACGAGCCAACTGGCCAATGCCGCTGCCTTCGCCGAAACGCCGCGAGTGGCGCAACATCACCACTTGCTGGGCCAGCGGATGGGTGCCCTGGGTGTCTTCCTGCAGCCCGCTGCCTTCCAGGCTTTCACCGCTGACGGTTTGCAGCCATTGTCGAGTGTGTGGGCTATACCAGCCCGCTTCGGCGTCGCGACACAGATCGCCCAGCACGGCACCGGCCTCCACCGACGCCAGTTGGTCCTTGTCACCCAACAGCACCAGGCGGGCATGGGCCGGCAGTGCATCGAGCAGGTTGGCCATCATTTCCAGGTCGATCATCGACGCTTCGTCCACCACCAGTACATCCAGCGGCAAGTGATTGCCGGCGTGGTGACGGAAATGTCGCGTCCCCGGGCGGCTGCCGAGCAGGCGGTGCACGGTGGTGACGTCAGAGGGGATTTTCTCGCGGATGGCTTCAGTGACTTTCAGCGTTCGCACTTGTGCGCTGATGGACTCGGTCAGCCGCGCCGCCGCCTTGCCGGTTGGCGCCGCAAGACGAATGCGCAGCGGCTTGCCCGCCTCTACGGCCGGGGCCTGGAGTAAGGCGAGCAAGCGCACCACCGTGGTGGTCTTGCCGGTTCCCGGACCGCCGGTGACGATACTGAAAGCGCTGCGAGTCGCCAGGGCGCAAGCGAGTTTTTGCCAGTCGACGACCTCACCGGGCCTGGCCGGACCGAATAGCCCCGTCAGGCGCTGCAACAAGTCCCCTGGTGCGTTCTCGTGCACCGTCAGTCGCTCACGCAACGCATTGTCGATACGTCGTTCGTAGGTCCAGTAGCGTCTCAGGTACAGGCGCTTGCCGGCCAACACCAGAGGCCGCTGATGCACGCTGTCGCGCTCGTCCGCCGCCAATGCGACCAGGCTGCTGGCGGCCAGCACCTTGCACCAGTGGGCGCCATCCAGCCCTTCCAGCAGTTGCGATGGCAGCAACATCGCGCCACCTTGCAGGTCGCCTTCCGGGGGCAGCGACAGGGCGAAGTCCGGCTCCTTGAGGGTTTCGAACAGGTCCAGGCACACATGCCCATGACCCAACTGGTGACTGGTCAATGCCGCCGCCAGCAGTACCAGCGGATCATCGTTCGGAGCCAGTTCGTGAAGAAAACCGACGAAGGCCTTGTCCAGTGCTCGCAACCAGCCACGCTCGACCCAACGCGTGAGCAGCAGCAACAAGTCTTCGGCACGCGTCAAAGGGCTGAGTTGCGCCAGGCTGTCGGCACTCAATGGCGTCGACAGTACATTGGCGAAGGTGCGGTTCATAGCAGTTCTCCCTGTTCCCAGGCGGGTTCGACCCTGGGCTGCGGCTTGCCCTGAAACAGGCGGTCCAGTTGCTCGATCAGCACCTTGGGTGGGCGGGCAAAATACACGCCCTGGCTTGGCGCACGGGTACCGCGCAGGAACAGGTACAGCGCGCCTCCGACATGCCGGTCGTAATCGTAATCGGCAAGCCGGGCCTTGAGCTGGCGGTGCAGGGCCAGCAGGTACAACACGTATTGCAGGTCGTAGCGGTTGTCGAGAATCGACTGCTCCATGGCCTGCGCGGTATAGGCCGAGTCGTCGACGCCGAGCCAGTTGGATTTGTAGTCGGCGACGTAATAGCGGCCGTCATGCTCGAACGTCAGGTCGATGAAGCCCTTGAACATGCCGTTGAGCAACACCGATTCAGCGGCCACCCGAGGCACCCCGTTGTGGGTGTATTGGCACACCAGCGCATCGAGCTTGAGCACATCGACCTTGTGGCTGGCGAACCAGAACTCCATTTCGACACGGTACTGGGTCAACTGCCCGAATACCACCGGTGCCTCGTCGCTGCCCAGCGGCAACGGCGAATTGAGCAGGTGCTGCAGCCATTCACTCAGCGTGCTGATCCAGCCTTCCCAGCCACGGCGATTGCAGCGACGGGCAATCGCATCTTCCACGGCTTGCCCGGTGACGCCAAAACCTTCGTTGCCTGCCCATTCGAGCAACCCATGGAGAAAGGTGCCCGGGTTCGGGCCACGGGGGAATCGATGGATATCGGCACCGCCGGCCACCATCTCTCGAGGGGTATGCGGGTCGAGACGTTCGTCGTCGAAGAGTTTCTGTGCCTGTGCACTTTCGGGCGCCTGATCACTGCCGATACTCAGGCTGTCCCCGATGCGCAAGGCGCTGTAAGAAGCAATCCACCAGTTTTCACTGGCCTTGCGTTGCACGGTCAACGGTGCCAGCAACGCAGCGGTGTTCTGCGGTGGATGGTAGTGCTCGCGGGTGGCTTCAGGCATTTGTTCAAGACCAATCGCCGGACAGCCCTGTTGAAGGTCTCGCAACCAGGCCTGCAAGCCCGCCGACTCGTTCAAGCAAGCACCGCCACCCAACAGATACCCGAGCGCCGACAGGTGCAGCACCGAGCTGTTGTTATTGCCGCGCTTGAGATCCGCCACGCCCAGCCAGCAGGCATGTTGCGCCCGGGTCAGCGCCACATACAACAGGCGCAGGTCTTCGGCCAGGCGCTCATCATCGGCCAGGGCGATCAATTCGGCCGTGGGGTTCAACGTCACTTGGGCCTTGCCTGCGGCGTCGTGGTAATGCAACGGCAGACGGCTGCCATCCACCGGTTTCGCCGAGCAAATGAACGGCAGGAACACCAACGGGTACTCCAGCCCCTTGGACTTGTGGATGGTCACGACCTTGACCAGTTGCTCGTCGCTTTCCAGACGCAGGATCTGCTCTTCACCCGCCTGGCCCGACAATGCCAGGTGCTCGGACAAATGCCGGATCAATGCCTGCTCGCCATCAAGTTCGGCGGCCGCCTGTTGCAGCAACTCGGACAGGTGCAACAGGTTGGTCAGGACCCGCTCGCCATCGCTGCGCGCTATCAATGCCTGGGGCAGCTTGAAGTCATGCAGCAAGCGTCGCAGCATTGGCAACACGCCCTGCTTGCGCCAAATCTCGCGATAGCGGCGAAACTGCATGACCCGCGCTTCCCAGGCCAGTTCGTCCTGGTTCAATTGCTCAAGCTCGACCAACGACAGATTCAGCGTGATGCTGGCCAGTGCCGCGCGCAGTGGCCGCTCGACGTCCGGCTCGGCGCAGGCCTTGAGCCAGGTCAGCACGTCATGGGCTTCCTGCGCGGCGAACACCGAATCCTTGTCCGACAGATAAACGCTGCGCACGCCTCGGTTAGCGAGCTCGGTACGCACCGCCTGCGCTTCCTTGCCATCGCGCACGAGGATGGCAATGTCCGCAGGCATCAAGCCTCTGAGCGGCTGGTCATCGCGCACGAAGCCCGCAACGCCTTGTTGTCCGCCGTTGAGCAAGGCGGTGATTTCGCTGGCACAGGCGGCGGCCAGTTGTTGGCGATAGACCGCACCGGACAACGGCTGCTCGACGCACAGGTGCCAGATGTTCAACGCCGGTACTGCCTGGTGATCGATGCGCAGGATTTCCTTGCGCCCCTGGGACTCGACAGGCTGGAAGGGCACCGGGTTATCGCCATTGTTCTCCCGGAACAGGAACGCCCCGCGCCCGGACTCGCGAGACTCGGCATAGTCGAACACATGGTTCACGGCACTGACCATGCCATGGCTCGAACGGAAGTTGGTGCCCAGGGTATGCAGGCGGCCTGTGGTCGCCTGGCGGGCCCGCAAGTAGGTATAGATGTCGGCGCCGCGGAAGGCGTAGATCGCCTGCTTCGGGTCGCCGATCAGGAACAGCCCGCTGTCGGGTCTATTGTCTTCAATGCGGTAGATGCTCTCGAAGATCCGGTACTGCACCGGGTCGGTGTCCTGGAATTCGTCAATCAATGCCACCGGGAACTGTTCGCGGATCAAGCTCGCCAGTCGCTCGCCACCATCGCTTTGCAGCGCCGCGTCCAGGCGCAGCAACATGTCGTCGAAGCCCATTTCCGCACGACGGCGCTTTTCCTCTTCGAAACGCGCTCCCACCCAATGGGCAGCGTGTTGCAGTACGGCCGCATCGGGCGTCGGCAAGCCATCAAGACAGGCCTTGAGCGCGGGCATCGCGTCCAGGCCCGGATGATCCGGCGCGACGCCTTTTTTCCAGGCTTCTGCCATACCCTCAGGCGTCAGGCGCGTGAAGCCGGTGCCGATGTCCAGTTGCTCGAGGGACTCGTCTTCGGCCCAGGCTTTGATTTTCTCGAACCAGGGCTCGAAGTACCGCGCCTGCATCTTGCGCCCGTCGACACTCTTGCTGGCGACACCTTCGTGACACAGGGCCAGCAACTCGTCGGCCCACTGGCGCCACGGCATCTTCAGCTCAAGCAAGGCGGCTCGCCGCTCCTGCAGGCACTCGGTGATCAATTGCGCCGGCTCCTTACCGGCGAGGGTGTCGCGCGCGCTGGCGAACAACCCTCGGATCCGCGGCAACAAGGCGGCCGGACCGCCCCAATTGCTGCGCACCCAGTTCAACGCATCGCCCTGCATCGGATAACAGAACAAGCGCCAGTAATCGCGCAGCACTTCCCCCAGCAGATCGCTGTGGTCGGTTTCCAGGGTCTGAGTGAACAGGCTACCGCTGTCGAAAGCGTGCTCGCGCAACATGCGCTGGCACCAACTGTGGATGGTCGACACGGCCGCCTCATCCATCCATTGCGCGGCGATGTCCAGGCGGTTGGCGCAGCCGGGCCACTGTTCCGGCGCGTACTCTTGCCGCAGCTGGTTGATCAGTGCGTCGGGGGCCGGCGTTTCGTCGCGGAAAAACCGTGCGGCTTCTGCCAGTCGCGTACGGATGCGTTCGCGCAGCTCTTTGGTCGCGGCATCGGTAAAGGTCACCACGAGGATCTGTGGCGGCAGCAGTTCACGACCGAAACCATGGGAGTCTGCACCATGGCCCAGGATCAGCCGCAGGTAGAGTGCGGAAATGGTAAAGGTCTTGCCGGTCCCGGCGCTGGCCTCGATCAGTTGACTGCCACGCAGCGGGAACGCCAGGGCCAAGGGTGTCTGGGTGGTCATGGGCGGGCTTCCTCACTGGACACTGAGCGCCAAGGGGCCTCAAGCAGTGGTCGATACAAGGCATCGCACCAATCGACGAATGTCTCGTCGGCGACCAGGGCGTCGTAATCGGCGAACTGACGGGCCAGCGCCATGCTTTCGCGGCGCTCGCCATCAGTGGTCAAGCCGTCCCCCTCATAGGCCTTGCGGGCCGCTGCCTGGGCTTTGGCCGGGTCGGTCTGCCCGAGCCATGCAAAGGCGGTCTTGACCGCTATCGGCAGGGGTTGGCGCATTCCGGATTGCCAGGCCAGTAACAGATCACCCAGGGTTCCCAAGGCACTCTCCTGTGCAATCGGGTCGAGTAGCAGGCTGTCATCACTGGCGACCAAGGCCGTGGTCATCGGCATGCCGCTGGCGCACGCCACCAGATGATTGACCCACGGTCGTGTCAGCCGATGCCACTTGCGGGTCTTGATCGAACCAATGCTGTTGGGGATCGTCGTGACTGCCAGCAAGCCCCCGTCTGCCCGTTGATGCAGGCCACTGAGCCAGCCCTCGATACGCAGGTCGTCCACTTGCAGATTGACTGGCAGGGCACTGCTCAGGGGTGTTGGCCATAACGCCAGGAGCTGTTGATAACGCGCAAGCAGATCCGGCAAGGGTTCGATCAACTCGCGTTGCAGGCATTCGCCAAATCCTGCCATGGGCAGCAGCCCACTGTTTTGCAGGCGACTGGCCTGCGCCTCCAGCACCTGCTCGGTATTTTCCAGGTCTGCCAACGCCGCGCCGAGCAAACTGTCGCTCAGGCCATAGCGTTGCAAGGCATCGAGGACAAAGGGTTCTTCATCGGCCAAAGGCGCTTCTGCAGCTTCAAAGAACACCTTCAATCGCTGACTGAAGAAATGTCGCACCGGGTTGCGCAAGAAATCCTGCAGTTGCCCAAGACTCAGCGGTTCCTCCTGGATGTGGGCATCGAGCATCTCATGGCCAGGCGCATGCCCACCGGCCTGGTGAAGCACCTGCCACTCGCTGGCATAGCTGAACAGGGCATCACCCTGGTGGAAGTAACGGGCACTGAAGGGTTGCAGCGGATGCTCCTGGGTCATGGCCTCAAGCAAGCCTTCCTCGGCATCGGCCAATCGCCAACCGCTGGCCAGGTGGTCACGGAGCTGGCCGATCAGCACGGATGCCGGGCGCTCGCTGTTATCGCGAATGCTGCGACCGACCCAGCTTATGTAGAGTTGATCGCGCGCCGACAACAATGCCTCCAGCAGCAAATAGCGGTCGTCCTCACGCCGCGAGCGATCGCCAGGCCGGTAGTCGCTGCCCATGAGGTCGAAGTCCAGTGGCGGCTGTGCCCGCGGGTAATCACCATCGTTCATCCCCAGCAGGCACACCAGCTTGAACGGAATCGCGCGCATGGGCATCAAGGTACAGAAGTTGACCGCTCCAGCCAGAAAACGCTGGGACAATCGCCCCTGATCGAGACCGGCCAACCAGGCTTCACGGACGACGGTCAGCGGTAGTTCGTCGTGCAAGCCAACTGACTCACAGTTTTCCAGCCAGGTTTCGCGTAACGTTTCCAGCTGCGTCAACAAATACTCGTCGTGCTCATTACTGGCCTGGAAGAACAGTGCCACCAATGCCTGCAAGCGCTGGCTCCATTGCTGCGGCGATGCCGGTTGAGAGAGCTCGTGGTGGGCAATTTCCAGTGCGTCCAGTAGCGCAACCAGCGGGCCTATGAGCGCGGCATCCAGACCACCGATCTCGTCGTAGGGTTCGATGCCGCCACAGGCACCCGAACTGCCAACGGCATACCCGAGCAACATGCGCCGCAAGCCAAAACGCCAACTGTTTTGCTCCAATGCCTCGGGCAGCCCCAGGCCTGCGCGCTGCTCGGCGTTCATCCCCCAGCGGATACCCGCCCCTTCGATCCAGCGATGCAGGGTTGGCAGGTCACGTTCCTCTACGCCGAAACGCTCCCGTAGCGCCGGGACATCCAGCAGGTCGAGAATCTCGCTGACCGGGAAACGGCTGTCTGGCAACTTGAGCAGATGCTCCACCGCGATCAACAGCGGGTCACGGCCGCGCTGCCCTTGGTCCGCGAGGGTGAAGGGTATGAAGCGCGGGTCGTGGCGCTCAAGCTGGCCGAACACCGCGCGAATATGCGGGGCGTAGGCATCAATGTCCGGGACCATGACAATCACATCCCGGGGACGTAAAAGCGGATCGGCGCTGAAGCGTGCGAGCAACTGATCGTGCAGGATCTCCACTTCGCGCTGGGCGCTGTGGGCAATGTGGAAGCGGATCGACGAGTCTTTCTGTAGATCCACGGCCGGCCAGTATTCACGGGTTTCGCCCAATGGACGCAACTCAAGGATGTCGTCTTGCAACTGGTTGAGCATGTGCAGCGGTTGGCTTTCACTGAACAGGTCGATGCGCCCGTCACGAAACGCCGAGCGATAGCTGTTGGGATCGTCGTAGCTGTCGAGCAGGTTGATGTAGTCCCGTCCCTGCTTGCCCCATGCAGCCAGTAAGGGATGCGCGTGTTGATGCAGGGTTTGCGGATCGAGAACGCCCGGCATGCCACTTTTGCGCGCCTGCCGTTTGTATTGATGACGCAGCAGGTCTTTGTCGGCGACGATGTCTGCCCAATGGTGACGACAGGGGTTGTGCACGCACAGCAGCACCTGGCTGAACCGAGCCAGTCCGGCCAGGGCCTCGAGGGCTTGAGCCGGCAGCGAGGAAATGCCGAATACGATGACCCGTGACGGTAATCCACTCGGAGCCACGTCGAGGCTTTTGATGCGTTCGATAAACCGCTGGTGCACGCCGGCCCGGCTTTGCGCCATCCCTTCTTCACCGACATCCAGCAACAGTGCACGCCACAACTCTGCCTGCCAGGCATTGGCAGCAGTCAGCAGCTTGGCTTCGCCCCTGCCGTTACGTAACTGGTGACGACCTTGCGCCCAGTCTTCGAGCCAATCGGCGCGGTACACCTGGTACTGGTCGAACAGATCCGCCAGTCGCTCAGCCAGTTGATAGCGTTTGCGCAAATCGGGGTCATGCGTGAGAAAACGCTGGAGCGGCTCGAAGTGTGGCTGATTGATCAACTGCGGCAGCAGACGCATCAGGCGCCAGGTCAGGGGGGCTTTATCCAGCAGCGACTTGGCCGGGATCTCGTCGCGCCCCAGGACCATCCGGTAGAGCTGCCACATGAAACTGCCGGGCAATTGCACATCGATGGCGGCGGCGATCCCGCAGCCGCCCATGTCGTCGTCTTCAGGATCTTCGGCGAGTGCCAGCTTAAGCCATTGCGCGATGCCGTTGCTCTGCACCAGGGCGATTTCATTTTCCAGGGGGGCCAGCGGGTAGCGCCGCATCCAGCTCACCACCAGGCTGCGTAACTCGTCCAGGCGATTGCCGTGAACCACCATAAAACCAGCACTGAGGGACGTTGCGTCCGGCATAAAGGCTTCCTTGGAAAGCGCAAATCGAGGGACGACTTTAACATTGAAGGCGGTTGGCTTCATTGTCTGGGGGGGGCTAGGAGCGAGCATGCTCCGGGCGGCGCTCCGACGATGAACTTGAGAACGCCGCGGGGTGCCAGGCTTCCCGCGTCATCGTTGACGTCCATCGCGACGGTGCGACGATTCGACAGGCTCGCTCCTACAGGGGGTTTGCGATTGCCACAAAGACAAAACCCCTACCTGCATGCGCAGATAGGGGTTTTGGAATTTAATCTTGACGATGACCTACTCTCACATGGGGAAACCCCACACTACCATCGGCGA